>JAJUIU010000007.1 GCA_029267445.1 Rhodospirillaceae bacterium | reverse complement strand
GCCCAGCACTGCCAGCCCGGCGAGGACGGCGCGCCCGCCCCGTGAAGCGTCATGCGCCGGAGCGGGGGCCATGGCGGCGGGCAGGGCCGACACCGCCACCGTCAGCAGCGACAGGCCGTAGATCCCGACCACCGCCACGCTCTGCAGCACCGGCAGGACCGGCGTCCAGGAATAGCCGATCAGGTTCCAGGGAAAGCCCGTGAACAGATGGCCGCGCAGCCATTCGAACACGGTCCAGAGCACGGCGAAGGCCAGCACCTCCGCCACCCCGGTCAGGCCGAAGCGCCGCCGCAGCCAGACATGCGCCACCGCCATACCGCCGATGAAGCCGGACAGCAGGGCGGGCAGGCCACCGATGGCGAGCGGCACCGCCCACCAGAAGCGGCCGATGTCGACCCAGAGGGCGAAGGAGATCCAGTAGAGGCCCAGCGTGAAGTGGACGAAACCGAACCACCAGCCGGTCCAGAAGGCCGCGCGCAGCGGACGCGGGCCCGCCGCCGCCCCGCTCAGCAGCCAGAGCAGAGCCGGGAAGGCCACCCACAGCAGGGGCAGGAGATGGGCCGGGGGCAGCGCCAGCGTGGCGAGTCCGCCCGCCAGGCCGGCCACGGCGAGCCGCCGCCAGCCGGCGAGGCCGGCCAGCCGCACCGCGACAGCGGCCACGGTGCCGCCGTTGGGCGCCGCACCGGTGCGAAGCGTGTCGGTCACGAGGGTCGGCTCCCGGAACGGCGGAACGGGACGGGCGGCACCCGCTGCTCGGGTGCCAGGGTCAGGCGCCCGGATCGAGCACGCGGATCAGGACGCGGCGGCGCGGCGGCGGGGCACCTCGTCCCCGGCGACAGCGTCCCCGGCGTCGGCCACGGGCAGGTTGCGGATGCGCACCCGCTTGATACGGCGGGGGTCGGCGTCGACCACGTCGAACTCGATCCCCGACGGATGGCGCAGCGTCTCCCCGCGCGCGGGCACCCGCCCGGCCAGCGAGAAGACGAGGCCGCCGATGGTGTCCACGTCCTCCAGCTCCCCGTCCTCGAAGACATCGCCGACACGGGCCTCGAACTCCTCGATCGGGACGCGGGCGTCGGCGATCACGGTGCCGTCGGGACGGAACAGCAGCTTGGCGTCGGGGTCGACGTCATGCTCGTCCTCGATCTCGCCGACGATCTCCTCCACAAGGTCCTCGATGGTGACGAGGCCGTCGATCCCGCCGAATTCGTCCACCACAAGGGCCATGTGCTGACGCGTCTGCCGCATGTTCAGCAACAGGTCCAATATGGGCATGGACGGGGCGACGATCAGCACCTCGCGCAGGATCGCCTGCATGTCGAATGGCTTCTTGTGCGCGAGGCAGGCCAGAAGGTCCTTGATGTGGACCATGCCGACCACGTCGTCCAGCGTCTCGCGGTAGACCGGCATGCGGCTGTGCGCCTCCTCCGTGAAGCGGCGGATCAGCTCGTCGAAGCCGATGTCCATCGGGACGGCCACGATGTCGGCGCGCGGCACCATGGCGTCGGACACGGCGCGGCCGCGCAGCTTCAGGATGTTGGCGAGAAGCAGCCGTTCCTCGTCGGCGATCGAGGTCTCCTCGGTGCCCGAGCGCTCCTCGATCAGCTCCTCGATGGTGTTGCGCAGCGTGCTGTCCGCACGCCCGCCGAGCATGGTCCGGAGCCAGCCCCGGAACTGCTGCGTGAATGAACTCTGATCTTCGGCCCCGTCCTCGCGGGGCGTTCGACTGTCGCTAAGGTCGGCCATCTTCATTGTCGGGGGTGGTGGTGCCGGTCTCGGGCGCCCTCATGTTCGACCCCACGCGCGGCGCGGGTCGTCCGGCGCACGGGATTCCCCGTCGCGACCGGCATAAGGGTCGGCGATGCCGAGTCCGGCGAGGATCTCCGTCTCCAGGCGCTCCATGCGCTCGGCGTCGGGATCGGCGATATGGTCGAAACCAAGCAGGTGAAGCACGCCATGTATCACCAGATGGGCCAGATGGTCCTGGAACGGTTTTCCCTGTTCCCGGGCCTCCCGGTCGACCGTTTCAAAAGCAAGAACGACATCTCCCAATAATATGGGAGCCGCGTCCCGCCGCGAAATGTTTTCTAATCCCTCCAGGTCCCCGTCGGCCGGGGACTCCGAAATTTCATCTTCGCTATCCGCATGGAGGGCGAAAGACAGGTCGTTGGTGGGCTTGTCCTGTCCGCGATAACGGAGATTGAGGTCGCGCACCGTGGCGTCGTCGGCCAGCAGCACCGACAGCTCCGCATGGGCGCGGGGCACGCCGCCGTCCGGCAGCGTCGCGGCCCCGGCCAGGGCGGCCTCCGCCGCCCGCAGGCACAGCGCGACGCAGCCCGGCAGCCGGTCCTCCCAGCCGCCGGACTCCACATCGACGATGACCTCGACCTGATGGGTCATGGGGCGGGCTGCACGCAAACCCCCTCTCCCCCCCGGGGAGTGGTTGGGTGAGGGGGTGGTCCCGGCCACTTCGGACCTGCCGATCCACGCGGACAGACCCCCTCTCCTGTCCTCTCCCCGGGGGGGAGAGGGACGGGACGGATGGACCGCCACGGCTTTCGACCCGGGACGGGCGAGGTCGGACGCGCGGCTCGAAAAGTGGCGGCTGTGCGCATCACTCCCCGGCCTTCTCCGCCGCGGACGCCGCGTCGTAGGCGCGGACGATGCGGGCGACGAGCGGGTGGCGCACGACGTCGGCCTCGGTGAAGCGGACGAAGGCGACACCGTCGGTGCCGTCCAGGATGCGGATCGCCTCCTTCAGCCCGGATTCCGTGCCGCGCGGCAGGTCCACCTGGGTGATGTCGCCGGTGACGACCATGCGGCTGCCCTCGCCCAGGCGGGTGAGGAACATCTTCATCTGCATGGGCGTGGTGTTCTGCGCCTCGTCCAGGATGACGAAGGCGTTGGCGAGCGTGCGGCCACGCATGAAGGCCAGCGGGGCGACCTCGATGGCGCCGGTCTCCAGCCGCTTGGCCACGAGATCGGCCGGCAGCATGTCGTGCAGCGCGTCGTAGAGCGGGCGCAGGTAGGGGTCCACCTTCTCCTTCAGATCGCCCGGAAGGAAGCCCAGCCGCTCCCCCGCCTCCACGGCGGGGCGGGACAGGATGATGCGGTCGACCTCCCCCGCCAGCATCAGGCTGACCGCCTGGGCGACGGCGAGATAGGTCTTGCCCGTGCCCGCCGGACCCAGGCCGAACACCAGCTCGTGCCGGGCCAGCGCTTCCAGATAGACCGCCTGGGTGGGCGAACGGGGGGTGATGGCGCGGCGCTTGGTGCGCAGGCCCGCCTTCGGATTGGCCAGGGCCTGCAGCGCCTGGTCCCGCAGCTCCGGATCGCTGGAGGTGGCGATGCGCAATGCCGCGTCCACCTCCGCCGGGCCGACGGTCATGCCCGCCTTCAGCCGGCCCCATAGCGCCTCCAACGCGGACTGCGCCACCGCGCAGGCGCCGTCCGGCCCCGCCAGCGTCATCCGGTTGCCCTTGGTGATGACGCTGACGCCCAGCCGCTTCTCCAGCCGCGACAGATGCTGTTCATGCTCGCCGACCAGCAGCGGCAACAGGCGGTTGTCGTCGAATGTCAGGTCGGTGCGGCAGTCGTCCGGGCCGGGCGTCAAGCCGTCGCCTCCACGCTCGCGGGCATGAGGACGGCCTCGACCGTCTCGACGGCGCCGGACAGGCTGTTGGCATGGGCGTCCAGGATGCGCACCGGCACCACTTTGCCCATCAGCCGCTCAGCAGCCTCGGCATGGACGGACTGCATCCAGGGGCCTCGGCCCAGAAGCTGGCCCTTGCGCTTGCCCGGCCGGTCGAACAGCACGGGCTGCACGGTGCCGACGGCCCGCTCGTTGAATGCCACCTGCTGGGCGTTCAGAAGCTGCTGCAGGGTCTGCAGCCGGTCGTCCTTGACGGCCTCCGGCACCTGCCGGTCGTCCATGGACGCCGCCGGGGTGCCCGGCCGGGCGCTGTACTTGAAGCTGTAGGCCTGGGCGAAGCCGATGTCGTTGACGAGGCGCAGCGTGGCCGCGAAATCCTCGTCACGCTCGCCGGGGAAGCCCACGATGAAGTCGCTGCTGAGCGCAAGGTCAGGCCGGGCCGCGCGCATGCGGTCGACGATCCGGCGGTAGTCGTCCGCCGTGTGCTTGCGATTCATCGCCGCCAGAATCGGGTCGCTGCCCGACTGCACCGGCAGGTGCACGAAGGGCATCAGCTGCGGCACCTCGCCATGGGCGGAGATCAGGTCGTCATCGCCCTCCCAACCAAGCATGTCGCGGGGGTGGGACGTGGTATAGCGGATGCGCTCCACGCCGTCGATCTCCGCCAGGGCGCGGATCAGGCGGCCAAGGCCCCAGTCGCGGCCGTCCGGCCCCTCGCCATGGTAAGCGTTGACGTTCTGGCCCAGCAGTGTGATCTCCCGCGCCCCGCCGGCGGTCAGGCGCCGCGCCTCCGCCAGGACCTGCGCGACGGGGCGGGAGAATTCGGCCCCGCGCGTGTAGGGCACCACGCAGAAGGTGCAGAACTTGTCGCAGCCCTCCTGCACCGACAGGAAGACGGACGGGCCCGATGGCTGCGCCGTCTCCTCCGGCAGCAGGTCGAACTTGCTCTCGGCCGGGAAATCGGTGTTCACCACGCCGCCGGTCCCCCGGATGGCGCGGGTCACCATCTCGGGAAGCTGGTGATAGGTCTGCGGCCCGAACACCATGTCCACATGCGGGGCGCGCATCATGATCTCCGCGCCCTCGGCCTGGGCCACGCAGCCCGCGACGGCCACGATCATGCGCCCGCCGTCGGCCGCCTTGGCCTTCTGCAGCGGCCGCAGGCGGCCAAGCTCGGAATAGACCTTCTCCGCCGCCTTCTCGCGGATATGGCAGGTGTTGAGGATGATCATGTCGGCGCCATCGGGCGTCTCCGTGGGCTCGTAGCCCAGCGGCGCCAGGACATCGGCCATGCGGCCGCTGTCATAGACGTTCATCTGGCACCCGTAGGTCTTGATGAACAGCTTCTTCTTCAAGGTCATCCTCGATGCGGAACGCCGCGCGGGCGTCCCGGCCCCCGCGCGAACCCGCGAAACATAAGCGAGTCCCGCCCCCAGTCAACCGGCGCGGACGGCGAAGAGTCGCGGGGCGGGGTTGCGGCCGGCGCTACTTTTCGATCCAGACGTACTGGAGAAGGTGCGTGTCGCCGGGGTTGTCCACCCAGCCCTTCACGTGCGGTGCCACTAGCCGGCGGCTGGTGTCGAAATAAACCGGGATGAAGGCAGCACGCTCCAGCAGCCGCGCCTCCGCCCGCGCCAGCAGGGCGTTGTAGCGCTCCGGGTCGAGCTCCACCTCCGCCTCCGCCAGCATCCGCTCGAACTCCGGGTCGTCGTAGCCGGTTCCGGCCCGGCGGGCGGGATCGCGGAAATTCTCCAGATGCTTGATGGGCCGGTCCCAAACCCAGGAGCGACGGACGAGGCCGGGGAAGTCCCGCTCGGCCATGCGGTTCAGCAGCACCCGGAACTCCGTGTTCTCCAGCGTGACCTTGGCCCCAAGCGTCTGCTGCCACATGGCGGCCATGGCGACCGCGATCTGCCGGTGCAGCTCCAGCGTGTTGTACAGCATCTCGAACTCCAGCGGCTTGCCGCCGGGTCCGTAGCCCGCCTCGGCCAGCAGGCGCCGGGCTTCCGCGTTCCGCCGTTCCTGCGTCCAGTCGGCCCATTCCGGCCGGGGTGCCGGGTAGCCGGGGATGATGTCGGGCACCAGGGAATAGGCGGGCCGCTGGCCGCCCCGGGCGATCCTGGCCACGATGGCGTCGCGGTCGATCGCCAGCATCAGCGCCTTGCGCAGGGCGAGATTGCTGCGCCACGGCTCCCGCTCGAAGTTGGGATAGTAGTAGTAGCTGGCCACATAGGGCGCGATGCGCACGGCCTCCTTCAGGTTCTCCCGCGCCCATTCGATCTGGTTCGGCGGGATCGTCACCGTCACGTCGATCTGGCCGGCGCGGAAGCTCTTGAACTCCGTGTTCTGGTCGGCGATGGGCAGGAAATAGGCGGCGTCCAGCCGGACGTTGGCCGCATCCCAGTAGTGCGGGTTGCGCACCACCTTCACGTGGCTCTGCGGCAGGTACTCCGCCAGCATGAAGGGGCCGTTGCAGACATGGTTGCCCGGCCGCACCCAGTCCGCGCCGTGCCGTTCCACGGCGGCCCGGTTGACGGGGAAGGCGCCCCGGTTGTCCAGCCCGGACAGGAACTCGGGATCGGGCCGGGACAGCCGCACCTCGAAGGTGCGGTCGTCCAGGGCGCGCACGCCCAGGCTCTCCGGCGGGGCCTCGCCGCGCGCGATGGCGGGCGCGTTCTCGATGGAGAAGAGCAGATCGGGGAAGACCGGCCGCGTCGCCGGCAGCAGGGCGCGCCGCCAGGACCACACCCAGTCCTCCGCCGTGACCGGCGCGCCGTCGGACCATTTGGCGCCCGCCCGCAGCGTGAAGGTGTAGGTGCGGCCGTCGGGGCCGACGGTCCAGCTCTCGGCGGCGCCGGGAATCTCCGTGCCGTCGATGGCGCTGGTGATCAGCCCCTCGCACAGCGCCGCCGTGATGCGCCCGTCCGGCACGCCGAGGGCGGCATGGGGGTCCAGAGTCTCCGGCTCCGCCCCGTTGCCGAGCCTGAGGGCCATCTCGGCCACAGCCGGTGGGGCCGTGAGCAGACCCAGCCCCAGCACCAGAACCGCCGCCACGCGCCGCATCGCCGCCTCCCCCAGTGCCCAGGCGCGAAGCATGCGGGCGGCCGGGCGGCCGCGTCAATCGGGGCGGGGGTTTCGCGCGGGAGGCTTCAGCCCGACACCCCGCAGGCGTCGCCGATGGCCTTGTAGGCCGCACCGCTGCCGGCGAGGCTGTAGGTGTCGGTGGTGCGGGTCCCGCGCGAGGAGGTGCCGCGCACGGTCATGCTCGCCCCCTGGCGGATGGCGGCGGCCAGCGCCCGGTCGGTCTTGTCGTCGCGGGTCCAGGCGGTGTCGCCGTCCGTGAACAGCTCGAACTTCTGGTTCCCGATCTGCACCGCCGCCTCCGTCCCGTCGGCGTAGGTGTAGCCGGCGACCACGCTGACCACGTCGCGGCTGTTCTCCGCCGGGCGGTGGGTCACCAGCACGAACACGTCGCCGCGCTTGGTGAACTCGCCCTGCTGCTTCTTCGGGCGGCTGGCCATCCAGCAGACCTTGCCCGACGGCTCCTCCAGCAGGAAGGCGTTCCAGTCGCGGAAGGTGCCGAGATGCTTGGGCTCCACCGCCTGCGCCCCGGCCGGGACGGCCAGCAGAATGGGCAGGAGGAGGGCGGCGGACAGGGCCGGAGGACGGGCGATGGCGGGCATGGGCACGGGATCGCTCTGGTTGTCGTGGCCGGGGTCGGGGCCGGGCGGGGCCGGAATCGCTCCCCTTTTAAGTACCGGAAACCGCCACCGGATCGAAAGGCGCAATTTTTTTAGCGGTCCGGGCTGATCCGCCGCCGTGGCGCGACGTATATCGTTGGTGATGGTGGAAATCGGCCTCTATAGTCCGGCATCGTTCGGGCGCGTGTTCCGCAAGGCGCAGTCGGCGCTTCAGCGCTCCAACGGCGTTGAGCGCGGCCACGCGGACCGCACCGCGACGGAACGGACCATGGACCGCCACATCGTCGACTCCGCCGAGACCGAGCGCCTGAACGCGCTGCTCGTGCGTGTCGGCCGTGAGCGGGACCGTGAGGCGTTCATCGCCTTGTTCCACCATTTCGCGCCCCGGCTCAAATCCTATCTCCAGCGTCTGGGGGTGGATGCGGGCGGTGCCGACGAGATCGTGCAGGACGTCATGGTCTCCGTCTGGCGCAGGGCGGACAGCTACGATCCGGCTCTTTCGGCGGCGGGAACCTGGGTGTTCACGATCGCGCGGAACCGGCGGATCGACGTGCTCCGGCGCGAGCGCCGTCCGGAGATCGACCCCGACGATCCGGCCCTCGTGCCGGATCCGGTCGATCCGGCCGACCGCGCGGTGGAACTGGAACAGGATACCGAACGGCTTCACCGGGCGATCCGGACGCTGCCGCCGGAGCAAGCGGAGCTTTTGAGGATGGCCTATTTCGAGGACAAGCCGCACAGCGTGATCGCGGCCGAGCGGAACCTGCCGCTGGGCACGGTCAAGTCCCGTCTGCGGCTCGCCCTGGCGCGACTGCGCAAGGCCATGGGGGAGGAGTGAGATGACCCCGTTGAGCATGCCTGAGACCGCGGGCCACCAGGCGCCCGTCCATCATCCGGGGGACGAGCTTCTCGTCGCCTACGCCTCGGGCAACCTGGCGGAAGCCGCGAGCCTCGCCGTGGCGACGCACCTCGCCCTCTGCCCGCGCTGCCGCCACGAGGTGAACCGGCTGGAGGCGCTGGGCGGCGCCCTGCTGGACCAGATGCCGGCGGCCCCGGTCGGCGACGACCTGCTGGCCCGCATCATGGGCCAGCTCGACGCGCCGGCCCCCGTGACGCCGCGCCCGCTGCCGGCCAACACGGACGCCCGCACCGACGCCCGCCGGGCCAAGCCGGCCGAGCGCCCGTTGCTGCCCCAGCCGCTGCGCGGCTATGTCGGCGGCGACCTGTCCGCCCTGTCCTGGCGTCGCGTGATGCGCGGCGTGGAGGAGGCGGAGGTGAAGTGCGGTCCGGCCGACGGCGAGTCCGGCGCCAAGGTCCGCCTGCTGCGGATCAAGGGCGGGATGGCCATGCCGCAGCACACCCATGGCGGGTCGGAGCTGACGCTGGTCCTGGCCGGCGGCTTCACCGACGCCACGGACCACTACCTGCGCGGTGACTTCGCGGAGACGGACAATTCCGTCGACCACCAGCCGGTGGCGGACGCGGGCGAGGACTGCATCTGCCTGACCGTGACGGACGCGCCGCTGCGCCTGACCGGCACGCTGGGCCGGCTGCTGAACCCGTTCATCAAGTTCTGAACCGGGACGCGTTCCCCGGAACGCCGAAGGGCCGCCCCGCCGGGCGGCCCTTTCGCGTTCTCCCGCCTTGATCGTCCCGTCAGGCGCCTTCGGCCAGGTCGAACAGGTCGTCCATGTCGTGGATCTGCACCTTGTTGCCTTCCAGCAGGCTGATCACCCGGCTGGTCTTCAGCTGGGTGAAGGTGCGGCTGACGGTTTCCGTGGTGAGGCCCAGATAGTCGGCGATGTCGGCCCGGCTCATCGGCACATGGACCGGGTTCTCCTTGTGGCCGCGCCGCTGGGCGCGCTGGGACAGCATGAGCAGGAAGGAGCAGATCTTCTCCTTCGCCGTCTTGCGGCCCAGCAGCAGCATCTGGTCCTGCGCCGCCGCCAGCTCGTTCGACGCCATGGAGAACAGGCGCCGCTGCATCTTCGGGAACTCGTCCAGCAGCGCCTCCATCCGGCGGCGCGGGAAGCGGCAGACCGTGGACGGGGTGACCGTCTCGGCGCTGTAGGCGTAGTTCTCGTTCACCGACAGGCCGAGGAAATCGCCCGGCAGCAGGAAACCGGTGATCTGGCGCCGTCCGTCGGGCAGCAGCTTGTAGAGCTTCACGGTGCCGACCGTGACGTTGTAGAGCGTGTCGGCCGGATCGCCCTCGGCGAAGATCGTGTGGCCCGATTCGTAGCGGACGGTCTGCAGGATTTCGGCAAGGCGCCGCAGCTCCTCCGCCTCGAGGGCGGCGCAGACGGTGAGCGAGCGGACCGGACAGGCGCCGCACGGATTGACCTCTGTCTGGGCCCCTGCCTCGCGGACCCGCCCCATGTCGAATGGAGGCATCGGCCGCTCCTTCCCCCCGCTTGCCGGAAACCCGGTGTCCGGCCATCCCGACACCGGCAGGCGTCAATTCAGTCAGTCACCAAATCATGCGCCCAAAACCGCGCCCCCGCAACCGATATCGTCCGCCAGGCGGACAAGCCCACCGGTGCATCCGGGCAACGGTTCATCGAGGCCTGATATTAGGGCGGAAGAAATAACCATGCAACGCATAAGGACTATCGCGCCATTTGTCGCGGCGGCGGCGGGTCGCGGCCGACGGCGCCAGTTCGGGACCCTTCGTCGGCACCCCTCTTGATCCATGTCAACGCGTTGATCCGCCTCGCGGTCCAAGATCGCGGCGTGCCTTGCCCCGTGGAACTCCGATGCACGATCAGTACGAAGCCATTCCGCTGAAGCGGCAGCGGATCGACCAGGCGTTTCCGGTGGTGCGGACCGCGTTCCCGAAACTCGGCCTGGAACGCTGGCGCAGCTTCGCGGAGGAGCTGGTCGGCCCCGACGAGGGGGCGCGCCGCCGCAAACCGGCCGGGGCCGCGAATGTCGCAGCGAACGTGGTGGAACTGCCGGTGCCGAAGCCGCGCGGGATCGTCGCCGCCCAGCTGGGCCGCCACTACATCCACGGTGTGTTCGCCTATCACGTCGTGCCCAGCCTCTGCCATGGCCGGGTGCTGCAGGTGGACCTGTTCGTGGCGCTCGACCTGTTCGACCCCGCCGCCTGCGCGGAGGCTCTGATGCGGGAGATGGACCGGCTGGCGAAGGTCCTGCAGTGCGAGGCGGTGCACGTCTCCCTGCCGCGCAAGCCGTCGGAAGACCTTGTGGCCCGTTTCGCCGACCTTGGCCACGCGGAGGAGGGGGTGCGCCTCTGCAAGGACCTGGTGCAGGTCGCCGCCGAGTAGGGCGCGCTTGCGCCGCCGGGCCTTGCGTCGGGTGGGCGCGGCGCTATTGTCGCGCGCCATGACCACGAAACTCCCCGCCGTCCACATCCTCGCCGGCCGCCACAAGCGGGCACTGCACGGCCATCCCTGGGTCTATTCCAACGAGATCCAGATGGACCAGCAGGCCAAGGCCATTCCCGCCGGCTCCATCGTCCGGGTGATCGAAGCGGGGGGGCAGGTGCTGGGCCTAACCACCTTCAACCCCCACACCCTGATCGCCTGCCGCTTCCTGACCCGGGACCCGGGCGAGGCGATCGACCAGTCCTTCTTCGAGCGCCGCCTGCGCCGGGCGCTGGAGATCCGGGAGCGGCTGTTCGACCGGCCCTACTACCGGCTGGTCCATGCGGAGAGCGACGGGCTGCCCGCCCTGATCGTGGACCGCTACGGCGACGTGGTGGTGGTGCAGGCGAACACGGTCGCGATGGACGCGCGGCTGGACCTGATCCTGGCCGCCCTGGACACGGTGCTGGCCCCCCGCGCCATCGTTCTGCGCAACGACAGTGCGGCGCGCGGGTACGAGGGGCTGGCCGAGGAGGTGCGTGTCGCCAAGGGCGAGGTCGCCGGACCCATCGCGGTGGAGGAGAACGGCGCCACCTTCTTCGCCGATCTGGCGGCGGGGCAGAAGACCGGCTGGTTCTTCGACCAGCGCGACAACCGCGCCTTCATCGCCAACCTCGCCAGGGGCAAGCGCACCATCGACTTCTACACCTACAGCGGCGGATTCGGCGTGCTGGCCGCCGCGCGCGGGGCCAGCCACGTGACGCTGGTGGACCGCTCCGCCCTGTCGTTGGACATCGCCATGAAGGCCGCCCAGGCCAATGGTGTCGCCGACCGGACCGAGGCGGTGAAGGGCGACGCCTTCCAGTTGCTGGAACAGTATGTGGCGGAGGGCAGGCGGTGGGAGGTGGTGATCTGCGACCCGCCGGCCTTCGTGAAGTCCCGCAAGGACCTCGCCGTGGGAAGCCGCGCCTACCGCAAGATGACGACGCTGGCGGCGAAGCTGGTGGCGCCGGAAGGCATGCTGCTGGTGGCGAGCTGCTCCCACAACATGGAGCCGGCGCTGTTCCACGAGGAGGTCAGCCGGGGCCTGGGCCAGGCCGGCCGCCAGGGCCGCATCCTGCGCTTCGCCGGGGCCGGCCCCGACCACCCGGTGCACCCCCTGCTGCCGGAGACGCAGTACCTGAAGGCGATGGTGCTGGCGCTGGATTGAGGGGCGGTCAGGGCAGCCAGCCGGGCTCCAGCGCCTGTTCCGGGCTGAACGGGCATTCGTTGGGAAATTCCGCCTGCGGCAGGCCCGTCTCCACGGCGGCGTCGCGGCGGGCGGCGCGGTATGCCTGGGCGAATTCCGCGGGCAGCTTGGGCTTCAGGCTCGGGCTGCGGGACAGCCAGACATCCACATTGATGCGCTCCCGCTCGATGGTGACGGTCCAGCTCCGGCTGCGGCGCTCCGGCTGGTGCCGCCATTTCAGCAGGTGGGTCAGGATCAGCCGCAGGCTGCTGAACAGCCGGTCGCGTTCGCTGCGCCCCAAATCCTCCAGCTCCTCGATCAGGTGGGCGGCGTCCAGATCGTCCAGCCGCCCGTCGCGCAAGAGCGACGCCTGCTCCTCGTACCAGGCGTGCGGATCGGCATCGTACAGGGGGCGGGCGATCTTGTTCATGGCCCTGGGCTCCGTGGATGGGTCAAGTGTCGCAGAATTCGGCACCCGAATCCATGCGGCGCGCCGGATGGGCCCTCCGCCATGCGCCCCGCGCGCACCCTTCGTGTGACACCGATATGGCGGTCGCCGGATGTTCCGCTTGACTCCCCCTTATACTCTGCGCGAGCATAACCCATCTAATGCTCAAATCGAGCATAAGGGGTCCAGTGTCCCGTCGTGGGCGGCCCCCTGGCGCAGGAGGACCGACCGATGCCCGACATCCACCTTGCCGAGCCGAAGGCCCTCGGCGCCGATGCCGCCAACGATCTCGCCTACACCCCCGCCGTGGCGGAGGCGACGCGGCACATCTACGCCAAGGTGCGCCATGTTATCCCGGAGATCGAATGGCCGTTCCACGCGCCGCTGATCCACGCGATCAACCGGCTGAAGCGGGAGCGCAACGCCGTCATCCTGGCGCACAACTACCAGACGCCGGAGATCTTCCACGGCGTGGCCGACATCGTGGGCGACAGCTTGGCGCTGGCCCGCCGCGCCATGGACGTGGACGCCGACGTGATCGTGCTGGCCGGCGTGCATTTCATGGCGGAGACGGCGAAGATCCTGAACCCGTCCAAGACCGTGCTGATCCCCGATGCCGGCGCCGGCTGCTCGCTCGCCGAAAGCATCACGGCCGCCGACGTGCGCCTCTTGAAGCAGGCGCATCCGGGGGTGCCGGTGGCGACGTACGTCAACACCTCGGCCGCCGTGAAGGCGGAGAGCGACGTGTGCATCACGTCGGGCAACGCGGTGGAGGTCATCAACGCCCTGCCGGGCGACAGCGTGCTGTGCATCCCGGACGAGTATCTGGCCAAGTGGGTCGCCACCCAGACCACCAAGCGGGTGCTGACCTGGAAGGGTCATTGCGAGGTGCACGAGCGCTTCACCGGCGCGCAGCTCAAGGCCTACCGCGACCAGTTCCGGGGCGACATCAGCATCATCGCCCACCCGGAATGCCCGCCCGACGTGCTGGCGGAGGCGGACTTCGTCGGCTCCACTGCCAAGATGCAGGACTTCGTGGAGGGCCGGCAGCCCAAGCGGGTGCTGCTGATCACCGAATGCTCCATGGCGGACAACCTCGTCGCCGCGAACCCGGCGGTGGAGTTCGTGCGCCCCTGCAACCTGTGCCCGCACATGAAGCGGATCAGCCTGTCCAACATCCTGGAAAGCCTGCGCACCCTGGAACCGCGCGTCGAGGTCGCCCCCGACATCGCCGCCCGCGCCCGCCGCGCCGTGGAACGGATGCTGGAACTGAGCCGGTAGGGCCACTCCCGCGATCCTTTTCCGTCATTCCCGCGGAAGCGGGAACCCATGGTCGACACTGGCACCGGCCCGTCCGATGGGTTCCCGCTTTCGCGGGAATGACGCCGATGAAATGCCGGTGATGGAGAACGCGGCCATGCATGGCCCCGATTGCAGGCAACCGACCGTCCAGCTCGACACCGCCGACGTGGTGGTGGTGGGCTCAGGTATCGCCGGGCTGGTGGCGGCGCTGAAGCTGGCGCCGCGACGGGTGATGCTGCTGACCAAGACGGCGGACCTGCCCGGCGGGTCCAGCGTCTGGGCCCAGGGCGGTGTCGCGGCGGCCCTCGACCCGGCCGACAGCCCGGAGGCCCATGCCGCCGATACGGTGGCCGCCGGTGCGGGCCTGACCGATCCCGCCATGGCGGACCTGCTGGCGCGGGAGGGGGTGGTGAGCCTGTCCCGCTGGCTGGCGGACGGGCTGCCGGCCGACCGGGACGCCGTGGGCCGCGTGGCCCTGGGGCGGGAGGCCGCCCATTCCGCCCACCGCATCGTGCATGCGGGCGGGGATGCCACCGGCCGCACCCTGGTGACCCATCTGGCAACCCTTCTGCGCGCGGCCCCGCATGTGGAGGTCCGCACGAATACCTTCGCCTGGGAGCTGGTCGTTGCGCGGGGCCGGGTCGCCGGCGTCCTGACGCACCGGGCCGGGCGCGGCTGGGTCCTGGTGCGGGCGGGGGCCGTGGTGCTCGCCACCGGCGGCATCGGCCAGCTCTGGCGCCACACCACCAACCCGGCCGAAAGCACCGGCGACGGTCTGGCCCTGGCCGCCCTGGCTGGTGCGCGCCTGCGCGACCTGGAGTTCGTGCAGTTCCACCCAACCGCCCTGGCCGTACAGGGCCAGGGGCGCACCCCCCTGCTGACGGAGGCGCTGCGGGGTGCGGGGGCGCATCTGCTGGACGCGGACGGACGCCGCTTCATGGTGGCGGAGCACCCTGACGCCGAACTCGCCCCGCGCGACGTGGTGGCCCGCGCCATCGGCCGGCGCATCGCGGGCGGCGGCCGCGTCTTCCTGGACCTGCGCGCCATCTGGGCGGCGGGCGGTGCCGCGAAGTTTCCGACCGTGGCCGGCATCTGCCGCGACGCGGGCCTGGACCCGGCGGCCGAACCGATCCCCGTCGCCCCCGCCGCCCACTACCACATGGGCGGGGTGGAGACGGACGCCGACGGGCGCACCACCCTGCCCGGCCTTCACGCCGTGGGGGAGGTCGCCAGCACCGGCGTGCACGGGGCGAACCGCCTCGCCAGCAACAGCCTGCTGGAGGCGCTGGTCTTCGCGGAGCGCGCGGCGGCCGCCATCCTGGCCGAACCGGCCCCCCGCCCGCAGCCTTTGCCGCTGCCGCCCGCACCCGCCGTGCCGGTGGACCTGGAGGCGGTGGAGACCCTGTCCGACCGCGCGCGCGGAGTCCTCTCCGCCCGCGCCGGGCTGGTGCGGGATGGGGCCGGCCTGTCGGCGGCGGTGGAGGATCTGGCGGCCCTCGACCGGGACGCCCGGCGCCTGCCGGCCCGGCCGCTGGACGATGCGGAGGCCGTGCGCGCCGGCGGGGAGCTGCGGAACCGGCTGCTCGTCTCCCGCCTGCTGGTGCAGGCCGCACTCACCCGCACCGAAAGCCGGGGCGCCCACTGCCGCACCGACTGGCCGGAGGCGCGAGCGGGCTGGCGCTGTCACCAGACCATCACCCTCGCCGACCTGATCGAAACCCTGCAGCCCGAACTCAGCTTCGCCGGTGCGGATTGATCGCCACCGCCCATCCATCAAAACCGTCATTCCCGCGAAAGCGGGAACCCATGGATTGAACCGGCGCCCATCCCGACGATGGGTTCCCGCTTTCGCGGGAATGACGGCGAAGAGAGTGACCGCAGACGCATAGGACGCACATGACCGACATCCCCCCGCTCTACCCGCTGATGTACGAGGGTGTGGTCCGCGCGGCCCTGTTGGAGGATCTGGGCCGCGCCGGCGACGTCACGGCGGATGCCTGCGTGCCGACGGAGGCGAGGGCGCGGGCAGTGTTCGCGGCACGCGGCACCGGCGTGGTCGCGGGCCTGGACGCGGCCCTCAGCGCTTTCCGCCACCTGGACCCGACGCTGGAGATCAGCGTCGTGCGGCCGGACGGGACGCGGGTGGGCAAGGGCGATACCATCGCCACCGTCACCGGTGCTGCCCGCCCGATCCTGAGCGGGGAGCGGACGGCGCTGAACCTGCTGGGCCGGCTCTGCGGCATCGCCAGCCAGACGCGTCTGCTGGTGGACGCCATCGCCGGCACCGGTGCGCACATCGTCTGCACCCGCAAGACCACGCCCGGCCTGCGGGCGCTGGAGAAGTACGCGGTGCGCGTCGGCGGCGGGGCGAACCACCGCTTCGGCCTGGATGACGCGGTGCTGATCAAGGACAACCACATCGTCGCGGCGGGCGGGCTGACGGCGGCCGTGACCCGCGCGAAGGCCAGCGTCGGCCACATGCTGAAGATCGAGGTGGAGGTGGACACGCTCGACCAGCTTTCCGAACTGCTGGCCCTGCCGGTGGACGCCGTGCTGCTGGACAACATGGACCCGCCCACCCTGCGCGAGGCGGTGCGGATGGTCGGCGGGCGGATGATCACGGAGGCATCGGGCGGGGTGACGCCGGAGACGGTGCGCGCCGTGGCGGAGACGGGCGTGACCCTGATCTCGCTGGGCTGGCTGACCCACAGCGTGAAGAACTTCGACGTCGGCCTCGATTTCGAACCGCTTTGAGGCCGTTCAGCCGCGAAAGCGTGTCAGCAGGCGTTGCGCGGCCATGCCGGGGGTGAGGCGACCGGCGGCGACATCCGCCTCCGTCTCAGCCAGCAGCGCCTTGACGGACGGGTCGGCGGTGAAGGCGGCGATCAGGTTCTCCCGGATCTCGCTCCACATCCAGGCGCGCGCCTGCTCCGCCCTGCGGCGGTCGATGTCGCCCGTGGGGCCCAGCGCCGCGCGGTAGCGTCCCACCATCTCCCACACCTCCGGCACGCCCGTGCCGGTGATGGCGGAGCATGAGAGCACCGGCACCCGCCAGTGCGGGCTGGCCGGGCGCAGCATGTGCAGCGCGTGCCGATACTCCGCCACCGCGTGCCGGGCGGCGGCCACCAGATCGCCGTCCGCCTTGTTGACGACGATCAGGTCCGCCAGCTCCACGATGCCCTTCTTGATGCCCTGCAGCTCGTCCCCGCCGGCGGGGGGCAACAGCAGCAGGAACAGGTCCACCATGTCGGCCACGGCCGTTTCCGACTGGCCCACCCCCACCGTCTCGACGATCACCAGGTCGAAGCCGGCGGCCTCCAGCAGAAGCATCGCCTCCCGCGTGCGGCGGGCGACACCGCCCAGCGTCGTCCCGGCGGGCGAGGGGCGGATGAAGGCGCGCCCGTGGCGCGACAGCTCCTCCATCCGGGTCTTGTCGCCCAGGATGCTGCCGCCGGTGCGCTGGCTGGACGGGTCCACGGCCAGCACGGCCACCTTGCCGCCCTGGCCGATGACGTGCAGGCCGAACGCCTCGATGAAGGTGGACTTACCCACGCCCGGCACGCCGGAGATGCCCAGGCGCACGGCCCCGCCCGTGTGCGGCAGCAGGGACGCCAGCAGCCCCTCCGCCTCCGCCCGGTGGTCGGGGCGGGTGCTTTCCACCAGCGTGATGCCACGCGCCAGGGCCCGCCTGTCGCCGGCGCGGATGGCGGCGGCCAGGCTGTCCGGTGCTGGATTCCCGTGGGCGGGCGGGGTGCTGTCCATGGCCGGAAGGTGGACCAGGGCCGTGCGGGGGTCAACGTTTGCGCCGATGGGGCCCGCGCCGATTGGCTGCGGTCCGCCTGCGACACCCCGTCCGGCCTCGACCTACCCGAAAGGCGCACGACATAAGGTCGTATTCAGCCGGATACATCGGTGTGGCACAATCGGGGTAAGTGCGTCGGAGTGCCGGCCCGTGCCAGCCGGACCACCGCGGGGAGATCGGCCCATGTCGCGCGCGACGGATGGCAGTGTGCTGGAGGGTTCGGGTGCGGTGCCGCCGCACGGTGTCCTGCGCGCGCCGGCGCGGCAGACCCGCCCGTCCTGGCTGGCGCGCCTGTTCCGCCCCGAGCGGCGGCGGGTGGAGCGTCTGCCCGTGACCGGGCACGCCGATGTCGACGGCAAGACCGTGCATGTTCTGGATGTCGGGCCGGGCGGCTTCCGCCTCGCCGGCTATCGGGGGATGCTCAACCCGCAGGATCGTTTCGCCTTCCGCCTGACCGTGCAGGCCCCGCCCCTGGAGCTGCGCGGTGAGGCGGTGGTCGCCTGGCGTCAGGCCGACAGGCTCGGCGCCGCATTTTATCGCCTGGACGCGGCCGACCGCGCCACACTGGACATGGCGCTCGCCGCCGCCATCAAGGACCCGCGCTGACCGCCTGAGTTCAGCGGAACGTCACGCTGACGCGGGGCACGGCGATGTCGGGCAGCCCCTCGTAGCGCACGCGCACGGTCGACCCCGGCACCGGCGGCCGGGGCGGGCCGAAACTGCCCAGGCTGACCAGGTCGCCCGGCCGCAACGTCTCCCCCCGCGCCGCCAAATCGCGGGCGAGCCAGATAAGCGACCAGAAGGGGTGTGTCATCACCGCCGACCCCTTCGCCTGGACGGGCGGGGACACCCCGTCCTCCATGATCACGGTCATCTCCGCCAATGCCGCGATGAACTCCGGGTCCTGCGGCAGCCGCATGCGACGGCCCAGCACGCCCAGGCGGGCCCCCACATTCACGGTGACCAGCGCCCCGTAATCCACGGCGGCCCCCTCCACCCAGGCGAGGTCGCCCAGCTCGATGAAGGGGATGATGTCGGCGATGTGGCGGGCCGCCTCCTGCGGGGTCTTCGCCCGCATGATCCCCTCGTCCTTGATGCTGACGATCAGGTCGGCCTCCACCACCGGGCGGGCGGCGTAGGGCAGGGGCACGGTGGCGCCGTCGGGCAGCAGCATGCTCGCCAGCAGCAGGCCGCGCGCCGGGGCCTGAACGCCGAACTGCTTCTGCACATCCGGATTGGTCAGCCCGACCTTGTAGCCGACGATGGGGCCGAGCCCCTGGCTCAACCGCTCGGCCAGACGGCGCTGGCAGGCCAGCGCGTCGATATAGGAGAGGCCGCGCGGCGGGGCCGTCAGGGGCCGGCGCTCCAGGAAGGCGGCGGCCCAGCCCTCGATCGAGGGCTCGACGGTGCAGGCGGCGGCGGGTCCGGCGACGGTCGCGCCCATCAGGGCGGCGACCAGGGTGAGGCGGCGGGCGGCGAGGCGGGTCCACATGGACCGGGAAGGTACCCCAAAGGAGGCCGGCTGTCTTCACCGCGTGGGCGGGGGCCTTACCCCTCACCCGGTTCGCTGGCGCTCACCACCCTCTCCCGCATGGGGAGAGGGGTTACTTGGCGTCACGCCCGCACCTTCGACGGCCTTCGCCGGGTCAGAACGGCACCGCAACCAAGTTCCCCCTCTCCCCTTGCGGGAGAGGGTCCGAGCGGAGCGAGGGGGTGAGGGGTACCGGGCGGCCAGGGAGCCATAGCCGCCGCCTATCGCCGCCATCCGATCAAACGATTTCCCGGATGGGCGCGGGCGGGGGAGGATGCTGGACTGTTACGGTCCTGGCCAGGGAGGCGGAGATGCGGCGGTCGATCCTGAAACTGAAGACGGCGCTGGAGCGCCACGGCATCCGGCTGACGGACGATGGCGAGCTGCTGTTCCCGGCCGACGCGCCGGCGGCCCTGCTGCTGCGCGCCCACCGGAACCGGCGGGCCCTGGCGGCGGCGGTATCGCGGCGACAGACCGGCCCCTAGGCAAACCGCCCGCACGCCCTATCTCTGGACAGTTCTGCCGCCAACGGAAGCGATCCCAGCCCCGATGATGCCCGATCCCGCCCAGACCACGCTCTCCGGCAAGACGCCCGCCGGCCACCCGGCGCCGCGCAGGAGCCGGATCGGCGTGCTGCTGATCAACCTGGGCACGCCGGAGGGGACGGATTACTGGAACATGCGCCGCTACCTGCGGGAGTTCCTGTCCGACACGCGCGTGATCGAGGTGCCGAAGGCCGTCTGGTGGCCGATCCTGAACGGCATCATCCTGACCTTCCGCCCGTTCAAGAGCGGCAAGGCCTATGCCAGCATCTGGAACAACGAGCGGGGCGAAAGCCCGCTGAAGACCATCACCCGCGCCCAGGCCGAGGGTGTCGCCCGCCAGCTCTCCGACCGCTGGGGCGACGACATCGTCGTGGATTGGGCCATGCGCTACGGTCAGCCGGCCACCGGTCCCGCCATCCAGCGGCTGAAGGACCAGGGCTGCGACCGCATCCTGTTGTTCCCGCTCTATCCGCAATACAGCGCCACCACCACGGCCACGGCCTGCGACCAGGCCTTCCGCCAGCTCATGAGGATGCGCTGGCAGCCGGCGGTGCGGACGGTGCCGACATACCATGACGACCCGGCCTATATCGACGCGCTAGCGAAGTCGGTGAAGCGGCACCTGAAGAGCACGGAGTTCGATCCCGACGTCCTGCTGGTCAGCTTCCACGGCCTGCCGCGCAAGTACCTGGAGAAGGGCGACCCCTACCACTGCTACTGCGTGAAGACCGCCCGCCTGCTGGCGGAGCGGCTGGGCTGGCCCGCCGGCAAGGTGCGCCACAGCTTCCAGTCCCGCTTCGGTGCGGCGGAATGGCTGAAGCCCTACACCGACCACACGGTGGAGGAACTGGCGAAGCAGGGCGTGAAGAAGATCGCCGTGATCGCCCCCGGCTTCGCCGCCGATTGCGTGGAGACGCTGGAGGAGATCCAGGACGAGGTCCGCGAGGCCTTCCTGGAGGCGGGCGGGGAGCGGTTCACCTACATCCCCTGCCTGAACGCGCAGCCCGACCACATCGCCTTCCTGACGGCGACGGTGGAGCGCGAACTTGCCGGCTGGCTGCCCGCCACGTCCGCCGCCGCCAGCGCCAACGAGAACAGCTGGCGCGTGGCGTAGGGCGGCTGTAGGGCCGCACCCCTCACCCCCCTCGCTCGCGCTCGGGACCCCCGGATCGGCGTCCGGGGCAGGCTCTCTCCCGCAAGGGGAGAGGGGAACTTAACGCCGGTATCCTTCGTGATGACCGGCGCGCTGTCGCTGACGAAGCTGCGCCCCGCGTAAACCCTCTCCCCTTGCGGGAGAGGGTGGTGAGCGCCAGCGAACCGGGTGAGGGGACGGGCTTGCCCGCCTGTCGACGAGCCGGACTCGACCGGGACCGCGCCGCGCGGCATCATCGGGCCATGCCGAAACCGCCCGTGAAACCGAAGCCAGCCTTGCCGACTCCGGACGCCGGGGCGTTCGACCGCACACTCGCCCAGTCGCAGGCGGAGAAGCGGCGGACGGAACAGGCCTATGCCCGGATGCGCCAGGCGCTGGTGGAGGAGCCGGCGAAGCGGGGCGAGGACCCTTACGAACTTCTCGCCAAGGCCATCACCCGCCTGCTCCGGAGCTGAGACGGCTCACCCCTCCCCGGGGAAGCCGTCGGTCGCTAGGAACCGCGCCTCCGTCACACCCTCCGCCGGGTCCAGGTCGGCCACGAGCACCGTGCCCGTGACGCGCACGCGGCCGGCGGCGTCCTCCAGCGGCTGGCCCACCCAGTAGTCGCCGGGGGCCGGCTGGCCGGGGGCGATGCCGATGGCGGCCGGGTCAAGGGCCACCTGCCCGCCCTCGTCCCGCCAGCGGCCCCAGTCGATCTCCGTGTAGGTGACGGTTTCCAGCTCCGGGCCGGCGGCGGGGCAGTCCTGGCGCGACAGGGTCTTCATCACGTACCGCCCGTCGGCGAACAGCTGGACGGCGCTTGAGAGGATGTGCTCCCGGCAGTCGAGCCAAGTGCCGGTGCGCGCCGGCAGCGGCTTGCCGCCGACGCTGTCCAGCCGGTAGGTGCCGACCACCGGGGCCGGGTCGGCCGATCCCGGCGCCCCTGGGGCCTGCTGGGCGAGGGCGGGGGCGGTGGCGCCGATGAGGGCGCCAAGCCCGGCGGACATGATCCAGGCGCGCGGGCGCATGGGCATCCTCCAATCGTTCGGGTCGTCTCGCCGTTCGGGAACCCGGGACGGCCGGCTTTGTTCCCGGATCAGCCGGGACCGGGTCCGGCGTCCGTCGCCTCGAAGGTGGCCACGGCCTTGCCGTTCTCCAGCCCGATGCTGAGCAGCCCGTCTGCGAACTGGCCGGTGCCGCCCAGGTTCTCCACCGGAATGCCGCCCGTCAGCTCGCGGTCGTCGCGGGCGTCCCGCCGGTGGGGCCGGTCCGGCTCGGCCATCGCGTCCTCGTTCAGGTAGAGCGCGTTGCCGGTCAGCTTCCAGGTGCCGCGCTCGCCCTCCTGCTCCCGCTCGGCACCCTGCCGGTCGCCGCAGTCGGTGCGGGTCAGGGTGCGCACCAGATAGGTCCGGTCGGCCTTCAGCTGGATGGCGCCGGACAGCACATGCTCGCGGCAGGTCCGCCGCTCCTCCTCCCAGGTGCCGATCAGGGTCGGCAGCGGCTGGTCATTGACGGAGCGCAGGCGGTAGGTGCCGACCACGTCACCCGGCGGTTCGCTTTCGCCGATCGCGTCCGGCTGGTCGGAGGCGGCACCGGCGGCCACCTCGTCCTTCTCGGCCTCCGCCTCGCGCCGGTCCAGCGTGGCCTCGTCCTCGCGCGCCACGTCCGGCCTGCTGGCGGCGGGGAAGCCGGCCCGGTTCTCATGCGACTCCCGCGCCAGCGGGGCCTCCGGCGCCGCCCTTTCGGCGGCCAGGGCCGGACCGGCGCCGAGCGCCAGGGCCAGCAGGGCGGCGGTGGACAGGTGCGGCGCACGGGACATGGGTGCCTCCTTCTCTCCGATTTCGTCACCGCCTTTCCAACCGGGCGGGTCCGCCCCGCGTTCCCGGCACCTTTCCCCCGCCCGCAGCAGGGCCTAGCTTAGGGGTCCCGCCCCGACCGGGGCCGCCATGCCGCCCGTGATGCACGCTCCCTCCCCGCCCGCCGCCGCCCCCTCCGCCCAGCCGTCCCGTCCGCTGGGGGACATGGGCGTGATCCGCACGCTGGTGCCCTATCTCTGGCCGCCGGGGGAGCTGGGGCTGAAGGTGCGGGTGGTGGTGGCGCTGCTGTTCCTGGCGGCGGCCAAGGCGGCGAACGTCACCGTGCCCATCCTCTACAAGCTGGCGGTGGACGCCCTGGCGGGGGAGGGGGAGGCCGCGACCAACCCCGTCCTCGCCATCCCCGTGGGCGTGATCCTGGCCTACGGCCTCGCCCGCGTGCTCAGCCTCGGCTTCGGGGAGCTGCGCGACGCCGTGTTCGAACGGGTCAGCCAGCGCGCCATGCGGGCTGCGGCGCTGAACGTGTTCCGCCACCTGCACGGCCTGTCGCTGCGCTTCCACCTGGAACGGCAGACGGGCGGCCTGTCGCGGGTGGTGGAGCGCGGCACCCGCGCGATCGACAGTCTCTTGTCCACGATGCTGTTCAACATCGTGCCGACCCTGCTGGAGATCCTGCTGGTCACGGCCATCCTGTGGCGGCTGTTCGACTGGCGCTTCGCGCTGGCCACCTTCGCCACCGTGGCGGGCTATGTCGCCTACACCGTGGTGGTGACGAACTGGCGCACCCGCATCCGCCGCCACATGCTGGACGCGGACACGAAGGCCAACGCCAAGGCCATCGACACGCTGCTGAACTACGAGACGGTCAAGTATTTCGGGAACGAGGGGTTCGAGGCCGACCGCTACGACAAGGCCCTGCGCGTCTATGAGGACGCGGCGGTGAAGACGCAGTCGTCGCTGTCGCTGCTGAACGTGGGCCAGGGCTTCATCATCGCGGCGGGCGTGGTCACGGTCATGTGGATGGCGGCGGCCGGGATCGTGGCGGGGACGCTGACCATCGGCGATTTCGTGCTGGTGAACACCTATCTGCTGCAGCTCTACCAGCCGCTGAACATCTTCGGGTTCGTCTATCGGGGCATCAAGGAGGCCCTGAACGACATGGAGAAGATGTTCGACCTGCTGAACGTGGAGAGGGAGGTGGAGGACAAGCCCGGCGCCCCCGCCCTGGTCACCGCCGGCGGGTCCATCCGGTTCGAGGCCGTGGGCTTCGGCTACGACCCGCGCCGGCCGATCCTGAAGGGGGTGGACTTCACCGTGCCGGCCGGCGCCACCGTGGCCGTGGTGGGGGCGAGCGGGGCGGGCAAGAGCACCCTGTCGCGCCTGCTCTACCGCTTCTACGACGTGACGGAGGGACGCATCCTGATCGACGGGCAGGATATCCGCGAGGTGACCCAGGCCTCCCTCCGGCGGGCCATCGGCATCGTCCCCCAGGACACGGTCCTGTTCAACGACACCATCGGGTACAACATCGCCTATGGCAGGCCGGGGGCGGAGCGGACGGAGCTGGAGCGGGTGGCCGCCAGCGCGCAGATCAGGGGCTTCATCGAAAGCCTGCCGGACGGCTGGGACACGGTGGTGGGCGAACGCGGCCTGAAGCTGTCGGGCGGGGAGAAGCAGCGGGTGGCCATCGCCCGCACCCTGCTGAAGGACCCGCCGATCCTGATCCTGGACGAGGCCACCAGTGCCCTGGACACCCACACGGAACGGGAGATCCAGGCGGCCCTGCGCGACGCCAGCCGGGGCCGCACGGCGCTGGTGATCGCGCACCGCCTGTCCACCGTGGTGGACGCGGACGAGATCATCGTGCTGGACCAGGGCCGCATCGTGGAACGCGGGACGCACACGGCCCTGCTCGCCAAGGGCGGGGCCTACGCCGCGCTGTGGACCAAGCAGCAACAGGCGGCGGAGCGGATCCACCTCACCTGAATCGGTTGCCTTTTTCTTTGATCCACTTTTTTAGTCTGCCATAGACAGAGTCTTGTTTTGGTTTATAGCGGCTCCAGGCGCTATCAGTTTCATTCCATGGTGGAGCGACCGGCGTGCCATCCTTAAAAAATTTGATACTCTTCATGAATTTTTCATCATTCCTTCGTCTGTAAATGTGTCGCAGTTCAGACGAAGTCATGGAATCGACCGGTTCTTCATGTTTCTTCGGTCCAAGTATATTATTCAATCTAGGTTTAGGTTTATTGTTTGAGTCACCCCAAAATGTAATCGGATTTTCCCAAACTTTTTGGTTTTTGTCGACGACGCTATCCATGTCTATGCCGTCAAGCAAAAATGTCACTTGTCCGCCACGCTTCGCCGTAAAGTCCAATCCAGCCTTGCACGCCCTTTTCAATCTTACAACGGGGTACTCTTCCCCACTTATGAGTTTCGGATTATATCTCTTATGGTTATGAAGGAAGTATCGAAACTCCTTCGCGTCCGCTCCAAATGACGAATCATTGATTATTCTATCAGCTTGATATTCTTCGGGTTTAGGAACTGCCATTGCTATTCCCGGTCCGAAAACGCTCGCGTTTAATGCGTCAATAGTGCATTTATCAACATTTCCCTGATGGAACGCCAGATATACCCTTCGCGCATCGGCCAAGCCGTATAGCATATTCTTCGAGGGTTTAATGCTGCGACTGTAAACATGCATCGCTTGAAAGGCGTTAGCTTCCTGCTCGTTAAGTTTCTCGGATTTAGCCCTTTTTTCATTCGCAAGGCGGCATAGCTCATAGTAGTCGGAAAATTCTCCTTTATGAATCACATTTGAAGGCGGATCGCCAGCGTCCAGCATACGTGGGCGGATAAGCGGGCCGGTGTCGTTAACGCGAACTTCTTCGCGTGGCCGCTCTTCAGATGCTGCTCTATCGCGTGCGGGTTTTCGTCGCTTGCAGATCTGAAAAAGTGGCACTTCAAACCCAAGAGACTATTGTTATGGCGGAGTGTCATGCTTATACGTTCTTTTTTAGAGTGCAAGACCTAATTTTTGCTCGCGGCGATAGTACTGCCGTTTCTTGTCAACTCCGTTCCCCAAGTCCACCCCCGCCCGACCCTGACCGTGCCACGCGCAGGGTGCAGGTGTGGCCGGACGGGAGCCTCTCCCGCAAGGGGAGAGGGAAACTTTGCACCGCCATGGTTCTGCCATTGCGGACATGGTGGCCTGGGAAATAGGCGCAGCCCCGGTAAACCCTCTCCGCTTGCAGGAGAGGGCCTGCCCCGGACTTGATCCGGGGGTGGTGAGCGGCACCGAACCGGGTGCGGGGTTATGGCGCCCATCGCACCCTGTCCTCGACCGGGGGGCGGGGGTTCGGCAGGATGGCGGTTCCAGCCACCAGCGGCGGGTGCCCCCATGGCCGACAGCGACGGTTTCCACCCCCTCGACTTCCGCACATTGCCGGAGGGGGAGATGTGCCACCGCGCGGCGGACTTCCTGGCCCTCATGCGGCGGCGGCGCACGGTGCGGCATTTCTCCGACCGGCCGGTGCCCGCGTCGCTGGTGGCGGACTGCATCCGCACGGCGGCCAGTGCCCCCAGCGGCGCCAACCAGCAGCCCTGGTTCTTCGCCGCCGTCTCAGATCCCGCCATGAAGCGCCGCATCCGGGAGGCGGCGGAGGCGGAGGAGCGGACCTTCTATGGCGGCCGGGCACCCCGGGACTGGCTGGACGCGCTGGCGCCGCTGGGCACGGACTGGGAGAAGCCGTTCCTGGAAACCGCACCCTGGCTGATCGTGGTGTTCGAGCACGCCTACGGCATCGGCCCCGACGGTGCGCGCATCAAGCACTACTACGCGCCGGACAGCGTGGGCATCGCCACTGGCATGCTGATCGCGGCCCTGCACAATGCCGGGCTGGCGACGCTGACCCACACGCCGGCGCCGATGCGGTTCCTGTCGGAGATCCTGGGGCGCCCGGCGAACGAGCGCGCCTTCCTGATCCTGGTGGCCGGCTTTCCGGCGGAGGGTGCCGTGGTCCCGCGCATCGGCAAGAAGCCGGACGACGCCGTGATGGGCTGGTACTGACGGGCGGTCAGTTCCCGAGTTCCACCCGGCCCGACCCGACCCGCTCCACGCGCGGGGTGCCCGTGTGGCCGGACAGGACCACATCGCCGCTGCCCGCCACGACCACGCGCGGATCGACCGCCGTGCCGCCGAAGCGCAGGTTGCCGGTGCCCATCACCGCCGCCTCGAAGCTGTCCGCCTGGCCCGACGCGATGTTCACGTCCCCGCTGCCGGGGATCGCGGCCCGCAGGGCGCCGCGCAGGGCCCCGATGTTGACGGCACCGCTGCCGGGAACATCCAGGATGGCCTCACCCCCCACCCCGCCGATGTTCACGGCGCCGCTGCCGTCCATCTCCACCGACAGGCGTTGCGCGCGGCCGACGGTGACGTCGCCCGATCCGCGCATCTGCACGGCCAGCAGGTCCCGCACCTCCGCCAGGCGCACCTGGCCGCTGCCGCTGATGCGCGCCCGCACCGACTGCGCCGGGCCATCGAAGGCGATGCTGCCCTGGACGAGGTCCAGGCGGACGGGGGCGTTCAGCGGACCCTTCACCGTCATCTCGCCCGAATACTCGTTGATCAGCAGGGCACCACCCGGCGGCATGGTGATCTTGAACTCCGTCGGCTGGTCCGACGGGCCGGGGCCGCTGATCCACAGCAGCCCGTCCCTGACGTCCAGATTGTAGCGCTTGCGGCTGTTCAGCATCTCGAACCGGATGCGGTCGGCCCCCGGAACGACCTCGACGGTCACGGGGCCGTACACCCGGGCGAGGCGCAGGCCGGCGGGCGCCATCGCCTCCGCCACCACGCGGTTCTCCCCGGACTGCACGTTCTGCCAGCGCTCGATGATGGTGACGTCGCCGCCCAGCCCGTCCATGGCCTCCGAAGGGGCCACGGCCATCTTGGCCGCCGCCTCGCTGGCCGCGTTGGCGGCGGCGGCGATGGCGCGCAGGTCGACGGCCCCGATGACGCGGTGGCTTGCGACGCCCGGCGGGGCCGGCGGCGCCGGCGGCGACGGCATGGAGGCGTGCACGACCGCCGCGACGCGAAGCCCCTCGGCGACGCGGCTGGCGGTCGAATCGTCGGGCCCCACGGCCAGACCCCAGGCGACGATACCCACCGTCACCGCGACGGCGGCAATACCGCCCATCGGGACGCCAGGTGTCAGGCGGGGTCGCCCCTCGTTGGAAAGGCCGCCGGTGGCAAGGCTGGCGTTCATGGCTCTCAACCTGCGCATGATTCTGATTCCGCCCTGGAGGATATCGCGCGCGCCGCCATTGTCGCGCGCGGTGACACGGCCGTTACAATTTTCATCGGCCCGTTACATCGGACAGGCGGATGGGCCCCTGGCGGCCCGGCCTATGGCAGCCCAGACTTTGGCACCGCAGTCTCGCGCGTCGCGTGTGCGGGCGCAAGGGGCTCGCCCTTTGACGCCCGGCACCGGTTGCGCTACCAGCCTGTCCCCATGACCGACCTGCCCGAATCAGCCCCCGACGCGTCCATCGAGACCCTGTTCGTCACCCGCGTCTACCGCGCGGCGGTGGGGGACGAAGCGCTGGTCGCGGAGCTTGCCGACTGCTGCCGGCTGGCGGCATCGGACGACGGCGCGGGGCGGGCCTGGTCGCGCAAGCACGGCTATCCGGGATACACCTCCTACGCCTCGCTGGACGACCTGCCCTGGCGATTCCCGGCGGTGAAGGCGCTGGTCCGGCACCTGGACCGGCACGCCAAGGCCTTCGCCAGGGACCTCGCCTGGGATCTGGCGGGTCGGAAGCTGGAGCTGGACAGCATCTGGATCAACGTGCTGGAGCCGGGCGGATTCCATTCCGGCCACATCCACCCGCACAGCGTGATCAGCGGCACCTACTACGTGGCCGTGCCGGACGGGGCCGGCGCCATCCGGTTCGAGGATCCGCGCCTGCCGCTGATGATGGCGGCCCCGGCGCGCAAGGCGAAGGCGGACCGGCCGCTGCTGCCGCACGTCTCGGTGGCGCCGGAGCCGGGTACCCTGCTGCTGTGGGAAAGCTGGCTGCGCCACGAGGTGCCGCTGAACCGGGCGGAGACGGAGCGGGTGTCCATCAGCTTCAATTACGCGTGGCGGTGAGAGGGCCGGGGCGCATGCGGCCTCGCCCTTCGACAGGCTCAGGGTGAGGCCGTATGATGGGGTTGGGCGAATGAACAGCCGCGCCCATCCAAGCAGCCCTCACCCTGAGCGTGTCGTCGCTTCAGCGGACGCCGAAGGCGACTAGGGCGGGGGCTGCCGCACAAATGCACCCGCCCGCGCTTGACAGGCCTGGCGGGGTTCGACTAGAACACGCGCCTTCGCCGGGCGCGCAGCGTGTCCGGCGTCCGTCTTTTGTTGTGCAGCGCGACGGGCCGGTGGCGGCCCTTCGTCCAGATCGCAAGGAAGTGTCCGATGTCCCGCAAGTGCGCCGTGACCGGCAAGGGTGTGCTGACCGGTAACAACGTCAGCCACGCGAACAACAAGTCCCGCCGGCGTTTCCTGCCGAACCTGCAGGAGACCTCGCTGCTGTCCGACGCGCTGGGCCGCATGGTCCGCCTGCGCCTGTCCACCAACGGCATCCGCACGATCGAGCACAAGGGCGGCCTGGACGCGGCCCTGCTGGACACCGCCGACGCCAAGCTGGACGCCGACGCCCGCAAGGTGAAGAAGCAGATCAAGAAGGCGTTGGAGAAGAAGGCCGCCGCCGCGGCCTGATCCGTTGCCGTCCGGGGCGGCGCGCCACCCGCGCGCCTGAGCCGACATGTCCCTCTCCCCGGCCGAACTCGTCGCGTTCCTGCAAGGCCTGCCGCCGGAGCTGCTGCTCCTGTCGCAGGCCTTGTTCTGTTTCGGGGCCATCCTGGTCATGGCCCGGCTTTTCGGCGCGGCGGGCCTTCAGCTCTACATCGCCATCGCGGTGATCGGCGCCAATGTGGAGGTGCTGAAGGCCGTGCAGTTCGGGGTGTACGACCATCCCGTGGCGCTGGGCACGGTGCTGTTCAGCTCGACATACCTCGCGACCGACATCCTGACGGAGCATTTCGGCCGCGACGCCGCCCGGCGCGGCATCTTCATGGGCTTCGCGGGCTATCTGCTGTTCACCTGCATGATGCTGCTGACGCTGGGCTTCCCGCCGCTCACACCTGAACAGGCGGGGGCGGAAATGGCCTGGGCCCTGCCCATGCACGACCACATGGCGGCCCTGTTCACCCCCGCCCCGGCCCTGTTCGCAGCCGGCATGACGGCCTACCTGCTGAGCCAGATCTTCGACGTCTGGGTCTATCAGCGCCTGCGCGGTGCCACCGGCGGGCGGCATCTGTGGCTGCGCAACACCGGCTCCACCGCCCTGTCCAGCCTCGTGGACAATGTGATCTTCAGCGTGCTGGCCTGGGTGGTGTTCGCACCCCAGCCGGTGGGCTGGCAGGCGCTGGTGTTCACCTACATACTGGGCACATACCTGCTGCGGCTCGCGCTGTCGGTGCTGGACACGCCCTTCATGTACATGTCCCGCCGCGCCCTGGGCCGCCATCTGGCGGAGGTCCCTTCAGCGAAGGAGGGCGCGTGACTGACGACAGGCCGCTCGCCGGCATCCGGGTGCTGGACCTGACGCGGCTGCTGCCGGGGCCGATGTGCACCCTGCACCTGGCCGACATGGGGGCCGACGTCATCAAGGTGGAGGATCCGGGAGCCGGCGATTACGCCCGCTGGATCGGCCGCCGGGCCAAGGTGAACTCCCTCGACTTCCTGGCGATGAACCGCAACAAGCGGGCGATCACGCTGGACCTGAAGAAGCCCGCCGGTGCCGCCCTGTTCCTGCGGCTGGCGGAAACGGCGGACGTGGTGGTGGAGGGGTTCCGCCCCGGTGTCGCGGACCGGCTGGGCGTCGGTTATGGCGCCGTCCGGGCCGTGAACCCGCGCGCGGTCTACTGCTCCATCACCGGCTACGGGCAGACCGGGCCGCTGGCGGACAAGGCGGGGCACGACATCAACTACCTCGCCCTGTCAGGTGCTTTGGACCAGACGGGTGCGGCGGGCGGGCCACCCGCCATCAGCAATTTCCAGATCGGCGACCTCGCCGGCGGTACGCTGACGGCGGCCATGGCCATCTGCGCCGCATTGGTCGGTGCCCAGCGGACGGGGAAGGGCCGGCACCTGGACGTGTCGATCACCGACGCCGTGCTGACCCACATGGTGATCCCGGCCGCCACCCTGGCGGGGGAGGGGGCGACCGCCCCGCGCGGGCGGGACAAGCTGACGGGCGGCCTCGCCTGCTACGGCGTGTACGCGACGGCGGACGGCCGCTGGCTGGCGGTCGGCGCGCTGGAACCGAAATTCTGGGTCCAGGTGTGCGCGGCACTGGGCCGCCCCGACCTCGCCGACAAGGGGCACCTGGAGGGGGAAGCGGGGGAGGCGGCGAAGGCGGAGGTCGCGGCCGTCATCGCGTCCCGGCCGCTGTCCCATTGGGCCGAGCTGTTCGCTCCGTTGGACTCCTGCGTCACCCCGGTGCTGACGCTGGAGGAGGCGATGGCGGGCGCGCAGGCCCGGGCGCGGAACCTCGTCGTCACGCATGAGCATCCGGTGGAGGGGCCGGTGCGCCAGTTCGCCCCGCCGGTGCGGATGGACGCGGGGCCCTTCGCGGTAGACCGCCCGGCCCCGATGCAGGGGGAGCACACCGATCCCGTGCTGCGGGAGGCGGGCCTGTCCGATGACGAGATCGCCCGCCATCGGGCGGACGGGGTCATCTAGCGCGCACCCAGCTCCGCCAGGGCGGAGCGGATATCGGTCTGGGCGAAGTCGTCCATTCGTGCTCAGTCGCCCGGGGCACCGGGGCGGCTGCCGGCGATGGCGCGGGACAGCAGGATCACCGGCAGGATCCCTACGGCGACGATGGCCAGCGCCGCCGTGCTGGCCTCCGCCAGCCGTTCGTCGCTGGCGAGCGTGTAGACGCGGATGGCCAGCGTGTCGAGATTGAAGGGCCGCACGATCATGGTCGCCGGCAGCTCCTTCATCACGTCGACGAAGACCAGAAGGCCGGCGGTCAGCAGGCTCCCCTTCATCAGGGGCGCGTGCACGCGGGCCAGCGTCGCCCCCGGCCCATGGCCCAGGATTCGGGCCGCCTGATCCATGGTGGGGCGGATCTTGCCCAGGCTCGCCTCCACCGTATTGAAGCTGACCGCCAGGAAGCGGACCAGATAGGCATAGACCAGCGCCACGATGGTGCCCGACAGGATCAGGCCGGTGGAGACGCCGAACTGTGCCCGCATGAAGGCGTCCACGATGTTGTCGAAGGCGGCCGCCGGGATCAGGATGCCGACCGCGATGACGCTGCCGGGGATGGCGTAACCCATACCCGCCACACGGGCGGCACCGCGCAGCAGCGGCGTGGGCTTCAGACGCAGGCCGTAGGCGACGACGGAGGCCAGCAGCACCGCCAGCCCGGCCGTGATGCCCGCCAGGGTGAAGCTGTTCCCGGCGAGGCGCAGGAACGTCTCCCCGAACAGGGGGTCGCCGTCCTCCAGCGTCATGCCGACCAGGACCCAGCCGGGCACGACGAAGCCCAGCAGCAGCGGCAGGGCGCAGGCCGCCAGCGCCGCCGCCGCGCGCCAGCCGGTCAGCGCGTAGCTGGGCAGGGAGCGGTACTTGCTGCTGGTGTGGAAGTACTTGGCCTGTCCCCGGCTCCACCGTTCCATCGCCAGCAGGGCCAGCACGAACAGCATCAGCACGGCGGCCAGCTGTGCGGCGGCCACGGGCTGGCCCAGCGCGAACCAGGTGCGGTAGATGCCGGTGGTGAAGGTGTCCACCGCGAAGTACTGCACCGTCCCGAAGTCGGCCAGCACCTCCATCAGCGCCAGGGCGACACCCGCCACGATGGCCGGGCGGGCGAGCGGCAGCGCCACCTTGAAGAAGCCGCGCCAGGGCCCCGCCCCAAGGGTGCGGCTGACCTCCAGCACGCAGACCGACTGTTCGAGGAAGGCGGCGCGGGCCAGCAGGTAGACGTAGGGGTAGAGCACCAGTGTCAGCATGGCGGCGGCACCGCCCAGCGACCGGACGTTCGGGAACCAGTAATCGTCCCGGCCCCAGCCGAAGGCGTCGCGCAGGGCCGTCTGCACCGGGCCGACATACTGCAGCAGGTCGGTGTAGGTGTAGGCCATGACATAGGCGGGAACCGCCAGCGGCAGCAGCAGCGCCCATTCCAGCACACGGCGGCCGGGAAAGCGGCACATGGTGACCAGCCACGCCGTGCCGGTGCCGATGACGAACACGCCCGCGCCGACCATCGCCGACAGGGCCAGCGTATTGCCGACATAGCGGGGCAGCACGGTCGCCGCCAGATGGCCCCACACCCCCTCCGTCGGCACGAACACGCGGCTGGCCACGATCAGGACGGGCAGGGCCACCAGGGCCGCGACCAGCAGTGTCGCCAGGGCCCACGGCCCCGGCAGCCGGCGGGCGGAGAACGCCCGGCGCCCACCGCGCTGCGCGCTCGGGGGCGGGGAGAAGCCAGGGCCGGGCAGCCGGGGATCCAGCGGCAGGCCTGCCGGTGTGGTGCGGTTCGCCATGCGCCCTTCTCCCACGGTTCGCGAACGGTTCGCAACGGGCGCGAGGCCGCACCGGGTGGGGGCGTGGCCGGATCGCATGAGATACCCGCCATTCCCATGAACCGTCACCCCGGCGAAAGCCGGGGCCCATGTTTGGGCCATCGCGACGCGGGTGGCATGGGTCCCGGCTTTCGCCGGGATGACGGCTGAGAACGATGGAGCAGAGCCTGCCGCGCTGAAACAATCGAAACGCGCGCGAAATTCCGGGGAAACGCCGGGCATGTAGAACCCGCACCGTCCGCACCGGGCCCGCCCGCCCGCCGGCCCACACATACCCGGAGCCCAGTCCCATGACCCCGCAGCAGATCGATCTCGTCCAGTCCAGCTTCGCCAAGGTCGCCCCTAACGCCGACGCCGTGGCGGCCCTGTTTTACAACCGCCTGTTCGAGATCGCGCCGGAGCTGCGCCCCCTGTTCAAGGGCGACATGGCTTCCCAGGGTGCGAAGCTGATGGCGGCGCTGGCCGTCGCCGTGAACAGCCTGAAGAAGCCGGAGGCGATCATCCCGGCCCTGCGCGCCATGGGTGCGCGGCACCGGGAGTACGGCGTGAAGGACGAGCATTACGCGACCGTCGCCGCCGCCCTGGTCTGGACCCTGGAGCAGGGGCTGGGGGCGGACTTCACCGAGGAGATGCGCGGCGCCTGGGTGGACACCTACACCCTTGTCGCCACCACCATGATGGACGCGCCGAGCGCCCGGGCGGCCTGAGGGCCGAATATTGCGTCGCCGCAATATTCGCCGCACGAATATTCGGCGTTGACGACGGCGGGAAAGGGAATTGAAGTGACGGGTGGCGTGAGGTCCACGCCGCCCGTCAACCCATGCCCCCTTGGAGGCGCATGTCCCACCTGATCCGCCGGCTGGCCGCCCTGCTCGTGGCGGCCGTCATGCTGCCGGCTTCCGCCTTCGCCGCCGGAGGCGGCAAGGTTCATGTCTACAACTGGACCGACTACATCGACCCGGCCCTGCTGGAGGAGTTCACGAAGGAGACGGGGATCGAGGTCGTCTACGACACGTTCGACAGCAACGAGGTGCTGGAGGCCAAGATCCTCACCGGCAACACCGGCTACGACGTGGTGGTGCCCACCGGCGACTTCCTGGCCCGCCAGATCGCGGCCGGCGCCTACCAGAAGCTGGACAAGGCCAAACTGCCGAACCTGAAGAACATGGACCCGGGCATCATGGAGCGGCTGGCGGGCTACGACCCGGGCAACGCCCATGGCGTCAACTACATGTGGGGCACCACGGGCATCGGCTACAACCCGGCCAAGGTGGCGGCGGCCCTGCCGGACGCCCCGCTGGACAGCTGGTCGCTGATCTTCGATCCCAAGAACGCCAAGGCGCTGGCGTCGTGCGGCATCGTCATGCTGGACGCCCCGGACGAGGTGATCCCCGCCGTGCTGGCCTGGCTGGGGGAGGACCCGAACAGCCACGATCCCAAGGTGGTCGCCAAGGCTGAGGCCGCGCTGACCGCCATCCGGCCCTTCGTGCGCACCTTCCATTCCAGCCAGTACATCGAGGACCTCGCGCGCGGGGAAATCTGCGTGGCGCTGGGCTGGAACGGCGATGTCGGCCAGGCGGCCGCCCGCGCGGCGGAGGCCGCCAAGGGTGTCGAGGTGAAGTACTTCGTGCCGAAGGAGGGCGCCCGCATCTGGGTGGACGCCATGGCGATCCCGAAGGACGCGCCGAACCCGGAGAACGCGCACAAGTTCATCGACTTCTTCATGCGCCCGGACGTGGCGGCCCGCAGTTCCAACTTCATCACCTACGCCACGGGCAACAAGGCGGCGTTGCCGCTGCTGGACCCGGCGATCCGCGACGACCGCGCCGTCTATCCCGACGCTGAGACGATGGCCCGCCTGTTCGTCGCCCCGGCGCTGGACGCCCAGACCCAGCGCCTGTTCACCCGCACCTGGCAGCGGGTGAAGAGCACGAGCTGAGGGGGCGCCCCGTTCCCCTCGCCCTTCGACAAGCTCAGGGTGAGGGGAACGAATCTGGTCAGCTTCCCGGCCGTTGGAACCCCACCTTCACCCTGAGCCTGTCGAAGGGCGAGGGTGGGGCGCTCCCGCGAAGTCTACTTCGTCCCGAACAGCCGGTCGCCGGCGTCGCCCAGGCCGGGGACGATGTAGGCGTTCTCGTTCAGGTGGCTGTCCAGGGCCGCCGTGAAGACCGGCACGCTGGGGTGCGCCTTGTGGAAGACGGCCACCCCCTCCGGTGCGCTGACCAGCGCCATGAACCGGATCTGCGCGTCCAGCACGCCGTGCCGGTTCAGCACGTCCACCGCGTGGACGGCGGAATTGCCGGTCGCCAACATCGGGTCCACCAGGATGAACAGGCGCCCGGCCGCGTCCGGCAGCTTGACCAGATACTCCACCGGCTGCTTGGTCTCATGATCGCGGTAGAGGCCGATGTGCCCCTCCCTGGCACCGGGCACCAGTTCCAGCAGCCCCTCCGCCATAACGAGGCCCGCGCGCAGGATCGGCACGATGGCGAGCTTCCTGCCCTCGATCACCGGCGCGTCCATGGGCGCCATGGGCGTCTCGATCCGCTCCTTCGTCAGCGGCAGGTCGCGGGTGATCTCGTAGCCCATCAGCAGGGCGATCTCCCGCAGAAGCTGCCGGAACTGCATGGTGGAGCGCTGCTTGTCCCGCATGTGGGACAGCTTGTGCTGGATCAGCGGATGGTCGAGGACGAAGAGGTTGGGGAACTGATGGTGGGTGCGCATGGACCGTGGCCGCCGATCTGCGGGTTAAGTGCCGGGAGAGCTTAGCGGATCGGCGGCGGGCAGGAAAAGGATGTCGGTGCCCCGGCGGGCCCGTCAGGCGGCCGCCACCACCCGGTTCCGCCCCTCCCGCTTGGCGGCGTAGAGGGCCTGGTCGGCCGCCTCCATCAGCGCGTCGGCGGCGAGGTCCAAGCGCGCCTCGGCCACGCCGAAGCTGGCGGTGACCTTGATCACCCGGCCGTCGGCAAGCTGCACGGGGTTGCCGGCGATATCGGTCCGCAGCCGTTCCAGCACCCGGCGCACCTCGTCCAGCACCGTGTCCTTCAGCAGGATCAGGATCTCCTCCCCGCCCAGCCGGAACGCCTCGTCGAAGCTGCGGATGGCGCGGTTGATCACCCCGGCCGTGGCGACCAGCACGCGGTCCCCCGCCTCGTGCCCGTAGGTGTCGTTCACGGTCTTGAACCGGTCCAGGTCGCACAGCGCCACGCAGAAGGGGCGGCCGGTGCGGCGGAAGCGGTTCATCTCGCGGGCCAGCTCCTCCTCCAGGCCGGTGCGGTTGCGCAGGCCGGTCAGCGGGTCGATGCCGCTGCCGGCCACGCTGAAGGCGCGCTCGAACCGGCGGAGCTGGGCCATGAACTCGTCGAACTTGGCGATCACGGCCTCATAGGCGGCGAGGTTCGGCGGCTCCCCCTCCACCGACCGCATCAGCAGCAGGCGGGCCATGCGGTGCATCTGCTCATGCAGGGTGACCAGCCGGTCCACGGCGGGCTGGTGGGTCAGGTCCCCCGCCTTCACCGTCTGCACCCAGTCGAGGAATCCGGTGGGCATCGGCAGCCCGTCCGGGCCCTTCACCCCGGCCTCGGCCGCGAAGAAGGCGGCCCGGTGCCACTGCGCCAGCCAGCGCAGATGCTCGTCCACCACCGCGTTCAGCTTGGGTGCCGCTGCGGGCGGGACGGTGCGTTCGGTGGTGGCGGAACCGGGCACGATGAACGGGCCTCAAGGCGCGAAAGGAGTGGTTTCCACCCCTATGTAGCCCAAGTTGGTTAACGGTTCACGTGCGGCGCTGCGACATATCGCGGCCGGCCAAGCGGCTGCCGCTCATGCCGCAGCGATACGCTCGACGCCGGCCGGATCAGCCTCGATCAGCTTCAGTAGCAGGCGTGCCGCCGGGTCCGGCTTTCGCCGACCCTGTTCCCAGTTCGTGACCGTCGCTGCCGGAATGCCGAAGCGGCGCTCGAATTCCTTCGTCGACCGGGCCACCTTCCGACGAATCGCTCGGATGCGCTCGACAGGCATGGGGTCGATCTCGACAACATCGAGAACGATCTCACCCCGTTTCCAAGCGACGGCTTCGCGTAACCCTTCCAGCAGGCCATCCCCGAAGTCGTTGTCCGCGCCGCTCATTTCTTAAGCTCCCTGACAAGGGTATGGGCCTGCCTTCTCTGTTCGGGCGTGAGATCGGCCTGATCGGCCTTGTCGTATGCGAACAGCATCAGCACGGTGTCTTCCGAAAGTGCCAGGTAGTAGATCGCCCGGCCGCCGCCGCGTTTCCCGCGGTTTCCGATGCTGAAACGGATTTTCCGCAAACTACCGAGGCCGGGGATCACCATCCCTGCCGTCGGTGATTCCGCGATCTCCGTCTCCAGCCGCAGAACATCCGCTTCCGTCGCGCCGAGGCGCTTCATGTCTTTCAGGTAACGGGCGGTGCGGACGATCCTCACGCGGCCAAGATACGCCATTGGCGCAGTCGGTCAAGGGCCGCTCACCCCTGACACACCCACCGCTTCCGCACAGTCTCCAGCGTGCCCGTGCGGATGCCCTCGCGCACGTCGCGCATCAGGCGGTTCATGGTGGCGATGTTGTGGATGGACAGCAGCTGCGGGCCCAGCAGTTCCTCCGCCTTGAACAGGTGGTGCAGGTAGGCGCGGCTGTAGGTGCGGCAGACGTGGCAGTCGCAGGTGGGGTCGATCGGTTGCGGGTCCTGCTTGTGGGCCGCGTTGCGCATGTTCAGGCGCTCCCCCTTCGCCCCCGGCATCAGGGCCCAGCCGTGGCGGGCGATGCGGGTGGGGCTGACGCAGTCGAAGGTGTCGATGCCCTGCTCCACCCCGGCGAAGATGTCGACGATGCCGCCGATGCCCAGCAGATGGACCGGCCGATCCGGGTGGATGTGCGGCATGCACATGCCCACCACCTCCACCATCTGGTCCTTGTGGCTGCCCAGGCTGCCGCCCACGGCCGTGCCGAAGAAGGGCCGGTCGCGGGTGTATTCGGCACTCTCCTTCCGCAGGTCGGGATACACCCCGCCCTGGATGATGCCGTAGAGGGCCTGGGGCAGGCCGTTGGCGGAAAGGCCGCCGCCGCGCTCGAACTCCGCCAGGGAGCGGTCGCCCCAGCGGTGGGACATGCGCATGGACTTGGCCGTGTAGTCCCGGTCCACATGGAAGGGGGTGCACTCGTCCAACTGCACGATCAGGTCCGCACCCAGCTTGCGCTGGATGTCGATGGAGCGTTCCGGCGTCAGGAACAGCTTCTCCCCGCCCATGTAGCTGCGGAACTCCGCCCCCTCCTCGGTGATCTTCAGAAGGGTCTTCTCCCGCGTCTGGCTGCGCCGGCCCTTGATCTCGTCCGCCACGCTGCCGTGGCCCATGGCGAAGATCTGGAAGCCGCCGCTGTCCGTCAGCATGGGCCCGTCCCAGCCCATGAATTTGTGCAGCCCGCCCATGGCGGCCACCGTCTCCGCCCCCGGCTGGATCATCAGGTGGTAGGTGTTGGACAGGATGATGTCCGTCCGCTCCGCCCGGAGCTGGTCCGGCGTCACACCCTTCACCGTCGCCTTGGTGCCGCAGAAGATGAAGTTCGGCGTCTCGATCGTCCCGTGCGGCGTGGTCAGCCGCCCGATGCGGGCGCGGCTTGCGGGATCACGATGCAGGATGTCGAAGGCGAAACCGGGATATGCGGGCATTCTGGACGGGCCGGGGACGGGGGAGCCATGGGGGCGCTGCGGGATGCGGTGACTTACAGCGCCCGGCCCCCGAGGTCCAGGATAAGCCGCCCTCACTCCGCCGCGGCGCGGAGGATGGCGGTGCTGCCGGGCTGGCCGCAGGCTTCCTGGTATTCGGCGACGAGGCGCGCCACGAGGTCGGCCACGGTCGGCAGGTCGTGGATGGTGCCGATGCCCTGGCCGGCGGACCAGATGTCCTTCCAGGCCTTCTTGCCGGGGTTGTCCCAGTCCGACACGTTCGGCTTGCCGCCCGATGGCGACATGGAGACCGCGGCCGGGTCGATGCCGTTGGCGATGACGCTGTGGGCCAGGTAGTTGCCCGGCACGCCGCTGAACACGGGCGTGTAGACGATGTCGGCCGCCGTGCCCTCCAGGATCATCTCCTTGTAGCGCTCGGTCGCGTGGGCCTCCTTCGTGGCGATGAAGCGGGTGCCCATGTAGGCCATGTCCGCCCCCAACACCTCAGCCGCGCGCACGGCCCGGCCCGACGACATGGAGCCCGCCAGCACGATCAGCCCGTCGAAGAACTCCCGCACCTCCGGCAGCAGGGCGAAGGGGGACAGGGTGCCCGCATGGCCACCGGCCCCGGCGCAGACCAGGATCAGCCCGTCCACCCCGGCCTCGATCGCCTTCTTCGCGTGCTTCACGTTGGTGACGTCGTGGAAGACGAGGCCGCCGTAGGAATGGATGGCGGGCACGATCTCCGTGGGCGCGCCGACGGAGGTTATGACCAGCGGCACCCGGTGGTTCACTACCAAGGCCAGATCGTCCATCAGGCGGCCGTTCGACTTGTGCACGATCAGGTTCACGCCGAAGGGTGCCACCGGCCGGCCCGGATTGGCGGCGGCATGGCCGCGCAGCTCGTCCGACATCAGGCCCAGCCATTCGTCCAGCACGTTGATCGGCCGGGCGTTCAGGGAGGGGAAGGTGCCCACCACGCCCGCCTTGCACTGGGCCAGCACCAGCTCCGGATAGCTGCAGATGAACATGGGCGAGCCGATCAGCGGCAGCGCCAGCTTTCCCTGGAACAGGCTGGGCATGGACATGGGGCGTCTCTCCGGGACTTGGTTCTTCTTCAAAAGGTCGCGAAGTTTCGGCGAGCGCGGGCGGCGGCGCAAGGGGCGACGGCGGCGATCGGCTTTACGGTCGGCACGGCTACTGCCGCTGGGCCCCGTGCCAGACGCGCAGGATCGTCACCTCGTCTCGCGCGTCGTCGACGCGGTAGACGATGACGTAGGGATAGACCGCGCTCAGCTCCCGCAAACCGTCCATGCGTGGCGCCCCGCGCTTCGGGAATGTCGAAAGCCCGAACCCGGCCTCCATCAGGCGTCTTGTCATCCGAGCGGCCGCGTCTGGATTGAAGTCCGCGATGTAGTCGCCGTGACGCTCCAGGTCACGGATGGCGCGCGCTGACCAGCGGACAGTGGTCATGACTACGGCCCGGGCTCACCAGTCGTCGGGGATCGGTGGCTTCGGACGGGGCAGTCCCTGCTCATAGGCGGTCGCCAGGGCGCGCAGCCACTCCGCGACCTTCTCATGCGGCACCACCCGGCCGGCGGCGACGTCCGCCTCCGCCTCGGCGATGGCTTTCGCCTTCGCCGCCTCGTCCACCTCGTCGAAGATCGATCGCATGTCGTCCATGATGTCCAGTCTGCCAGTTCCGCCTGTGGCGGGCAACGGCGCGGGCGGTCCATCCCAGCGGCACAGGTTGCCGGGACCGTGCGCGTGCTCCATCATCCTCTTAACCAAGAACGGCCGGCCGGTCGGCGGGCGGGAGAGGCATCGATGGCGGACATGGACAAGCGGATCACCGACGAGGAGGCGCTGCTGCTGCACTCCTCCGGCCGGCCCGGAAAGCTGGAGGTCACCCCGACCAAGCCGCTGACCACCCAGCGCGACCTGTCGCTGGCCTACTCGCCGGGGGTGGCCCAGCCCTGCCTGGAGATCCACCGCAACCCCGCCACCGCCTACGACTACACGGCCAAGGGCAATCTGGTGGCCGTGGTGTCCAACGGCACGGCAGTGCTGGGGCTTGGCGACCTGGGGGCGCTGGCCTCCAAGCCGGTGATGGAGGGCAAGGCCGTCCTGTTCAAGCGCTTCGCCGACGTGGACGGCATCGACCTCTGCGTCGACACCAAGGACGTGGACGACTTCATCAACTGCGTGCGCTTCCTGTCGCCCAGCTTCGGCGGCATCAACCTGGAGGACATCAAGGCCCCGGACTGCTTCATCATCGAGCAGCGCCTGCGCGAGCTGATGGACATCCCGGTCTTCCACGACGACCAGCACGGCACGGCCATCATCGCCGCCGCCGGCATGATCAACGCCCTGGACCTGACCGGCCGCACCATGGCCGACACCCGCATGGTGGTGAACGGCGCCGGGGCCGCCGCCATCGCCTGCGTGGAGCTGATCAAGGCCATGGGCATGCCGCACGAGAACGTCGTGCTGTGCGACACCAAGGGTGTCGTCTACCAGGGCCGGACCGAGGGCATGAACCAGTGGAAGTCCGCCCACGCCATCAAAACGGACGCCCGCACGCTGGAGGAGGCGATGCGCGGGGCCGACGTGTTCATGGGCCTGTCGGTTAAGGGTGCCGTCACCCGCGAGATGGTGAAGAGCATGGCCAAACGGCCGATCATCTTCGCCATGGCGAACCCGGACCCGGAGATCACGCCGGAGGAGGTGAAGGCCGTGCGCGACGACGCCATCGTGGCGACGGGGCGCAGCGACTATCCCAACCAGGTGAACAACGTCCTGGGCTTCCCCTACATCTTCCGGGGCGCGCTGGACGTGCGGGCCAGCACGATAAACGACGCCATGAAGATCGCGGCGGCCAAGGCGCTGGCGGACCTCGCGCGGGAGGACGTGCCGGACGAGGTGGACGCGGCATATTCCGGCCGGCGGCTGCGCTACGGGCCGGAATACATCATCCCGGTGCCCTTCGACCCGCGCTTGATCGTGAAGATCCCGGCCGCCGTCGCCACGGCGGCGATGGAGAGCGGTGTGGCCCGCAAGCCCATCGTCGACATGGAGGGCTACGGCCGGTCCTTGCGCATGCGCCTGGACCCCACGTCGGACGCGCTGCAGCTGATCTTCGAGAAGGTGAAGGCGCGGCCCAAGCGCGTGGTGTTCGCGGAGGGCGAGGAGGAGCGCGCGATCCGTGCGGCCATCGCCTACCGCGCGGCGGGGCTGGGCACGCCGGTGCTGGTCGGCCGGGAGGAGGTGATCGCCGAGCAGGTGAAGGCGCTGGGCGTTGGCCCGATCGCCGACCTGGAGGTGCACAACGCCCGCGTCAGCCAGTCCAACGCCCGCTACGCGGATTTCCTCTACGCCAAGCTCCAGCGCGCCGGGCACCTCCAGCGCGACTGCCAGCGCATGGTGAACCAGAACCGCAACGTGTTCGCCGCCCTGATGGTGGCCTGCGGCGACGCCGACGCCATGGTGACCGGCCTGACCCGCAGCTTCTCCACCAGCTACGAGGACATCGCGCGGGTGGTGGCGCCGAAGCCGGACCATGTCGTGTTCGGCCTGACGGTGCTGGCCAACCGGACGCAGACCGTCTTCATCGGCGACACCACGGTGAACGAGCTGCCCACACCGGCGGAGCTGTGCGACATCGCCATCCAGTCGGCCCGCACGGCCCGCCAGATGGGGCACGAGCCGCGCGTGGCCTTCCTGTCCTTCTCCAACTTCGGGCAGCCGATGCGGGAACGGGCGCGGCACGTGCGCGACGCGGTGGCGCTGCTGGGCACCCGGCAGGTGGATTTCGAGTTCGACGGCGAGATGTCGGCCGACGTGGCGCTGGACTACGCGCTGATGAAGCGGCTCTACCCGTTCTGCCGCCTGTCGGGGCCGGCGAACGTGCTGATCATGCCGGCCCTGCACGCGGCCAACATCTCCGCCAAGCTGTTGCAGAAGATGGGCGGCGGCACCCTGATCGGCCCGCTGCTGATCGGCCTCGACCGGCCGGTGCAGGTGGTACAGATGGGGGCGACGGTGAACGAACTGGTGACGGCGGCGGCGCTGGCGGCCCACGACGCCATGGCGTGGTGAGCGCTCCGGGCCGCCGTCCGTGGTGCCGCCCAGGGTGGCACGCGGCAGCCCGTGTGAATATTTCATGAATCTGATGCGCGGCGGCGCGCGCGGTGGTATTCCGCCGCACCTTTACCCGTTAACAGCCAGCGTCCGGCCCTCGAGCCGGACCGTCCGAGTTCCATGACCAGCCGTGAGATCCGCCCCGTCCGCTACATCCTGATCGCCGTGCTGCTGCTGGCGCCGACGGCGGGGCTGCTCGCGGTGCTGGTGGCGAACGGCCGGCTGGGCGCCGGGCTGGCGCTGGCCGGGCTGGGGGCGGTGGGTGCCGTCGCCGGACTGGTCCTGCGCATGCTGTACCAGGACAGCCGCGTGCTGGCCGACTATCTGGACCGGGTGGCCGCCAGCGACGCGCCGGTGCCGCAGCCCCCGGTGGCGGCGGCGACCGCGCAGTCGCTGCTGGGCGCCGTGGCGCGGGCGCACCAGGACTGGATGGAGCGGATCGACGCGGCGGAACGGCGGGCCGCCGGCGGCGACGCCGTGGTGGAGGCGCTGCACGATCCGCTGATACTGGTCGACGGGCAGCGGCGGGTGGCGCTGGCGAACTCCGCCGCGCGCGGCCTGTTCGGCGACCGCATGCTGACCCGCGACCTCGCCGTGTCCTTGCGCAACCCGCTGGTGCTGGAGGCGGTGGACGCCGTGCTGGCCGGCGGCGCCTCGCGCAGCGTTGAGTTCGCCCTGCCGGTGCCGGTCGAACGCACCCTGGAGGCGCGGGTGAAGCCGTTCGCCCGCCCGGCGGCCGAAGGGGGCGACCCCGACGGTACCGAGACGGCGGTGCTGCTGACGCTGCACGACATCACGCTGCTGAAACGGTCGGAGCAGATGCGCGCGGATTTCGTCGCCAATGCAAGCCACGAGCTGCGTACGCCGCTGTCGACGCTGCTCGGCTTCATCGAGACCCTGCGCGGCCCGGCCAAGGACGACGAGGAGGCGCGGGAGCGCTTCCTGACCATCATGCACGAACAGGCGGGGCGGATGTCGCGGCTGGTCAACGACCTTCTGTCCCTGTCCCGCATCGAGCTGGACGAGCACACCCCGCCCACGGGGCATGCGGAGCTGGCGGAGATCGTGCGGACCGTGGTGGCCACCCTGGAACTGAAGGCCGCCGCGCGCCGGATGCGCATCCGCCTGGAAGGGCCGGACCGGCTTCCGATCGTCCTGGGTGACGAGGACCAGCTGGCCCAGGTCGTCCAGAACCTGATCGAGAACGCCATCAAATATGGCCGCGAGCAGACCGACGTCACCGTCACGCTGGCCGCCGTCGACATGCCCGCCGCCGCCGCCTCCGTCGCGGGCCGCAGGCCGGGTCCCACCGTCTCGGTCGCCGTCACGGACCGGGGGGAGGGCATTCCCCGCACCCATCTGCCGCGCCTGACGGAACGGTTCTACCGCGTGGATCCCGCCCGCTCGCGCGCGCTCGGCGGCACGGGGCTCGGCCTCGCCATCGTCAAGCACATCGTCAACCGGCACCGGGGCCGGCTGACCATCGACAGCGAGGTGGGCAAGGGCAGCACCTTCACGGTGCACCTGCCGGCCCTGCCGGAAAGCGCCCGGCAGCCGCCGCCGGCCGACCGTCTGGGTGCCGCCTGACCGGTCCGGGGCGCCCATCCGCCCGATAGGCGGACCCTAGCCACAATGAGGGCCGGGGCCGTCATCGAACTGTCACACAGCTGTAGTATTTGGTTCGCGCGGCGCGGCTAAGGTCCCGGCACCCAGTCGAGACTCCTCGATCAGGGTGCGCCGTACGCGCGCCCGGTGCCACGTACCAAGAAATCCGGAGGCCTAGTCGTGACCACGAAGAAGCTTGCCCTCGCCGCCGTCGCGGCGATTTCCCTGCTGGCGACCGCCGGCGTCGCCCAGGCGCGGGAGCAGATCCGCATCGTCGGTTCCTCCACCGTGTTCCCGTTCACCGCCACCGTCGTCGAGCGTTTCAGCCAGACCACCAAGTTCCCGGCCCCGATCCTGGAGTCGACGGGCACGGGTGGCGGCATGCGCCTGTTCTGCGCCGGCATCGGTGCTGACACGGCCGACATCACCGGCGCTTCGCGCGCCATGAAGGCGTCCGAGTTCGACCAGTGCCAGAAGAACGGCGTCGAGCAGATCGTCGAGATCCTCGTCGGCTTCGACGGCCTGTCCTTCGCCCACAGCAAGAACGCCCCGTCGATCGCCCTGACCAAGGCCCAGCTGTGGCAGGCCCTGGCGAAGGAGGTCGAGGTCAACGGCCAGATCGTCCCGAACCCGTACAAGCGCTGGTCGGACATCGACTCCAAGCTGCCGAACCAGCCGATCGAAGTGCTGGGCCCGCCCCCGACCTCCGGCACCCGCGACGCGTGGCTGGAGCTGGTGATGGACGAGGGCTGCAAGGAGTTCCCGGCGGTGAAGGCCCTGGGCAAGGACCGCCTGCGCGCCGTCTGCCAGACGATGCGTGAGGACGGCCTGTTCATCGAGGCTGGCGAGAACGACAACGTGATCGTGCAGCGCCTCGAGGCCAACCCGAACTCCTACGGCATCTTCGGCTACTCCTTCCTGGCCGAGAACAAGGACAAGCTGGTCGGCGTCGCCGTCAACGGCGTGCAGCCCACGATCGACACCATCGCCGACGGCTCCTACCCGGTGTCCCGTCCGCTCTTCATCTACCTGAAGGCCGCCCATGTCGGCGTCATTCCGGGCCTGAAGGAGTTCGTGACGGAGTACGTCAGCGAGCGCGCCGCCGGCGAGGATGGCTACCTGACCGACAAGGGTCTGGTTCCGGCCCCGGCCGCCCGCCTGAAGCAGGTCCAGGATGCCGTGTCGAACCTGAGCCCGATGGGCAAGCCGGCCTCCTGATCGGCCCGCTCACATGATGACGGAACTGCCGGCGGCGACCCCGCCGGCAGTCTACTGCCCGGTTTCATTAGTATTTAGTGTCCTAAGTGATTTTATCCCGGCGTGGGGGACAGGATGCCCATCCAGCTGACCGTCGCGGTCCTTCTGATCCTCTCCGCCATCGGCTATTGGATCGGCCGCCAGCGGGCCATGTCGGTCTCGGGCGGGCGTGTCGCCAGCCTGCATTCGGTGCCCAACTACTACGGTTCGTTCGTCGCCGTCTGGGCCGGCATCCCGGCCTTGCTGCTGGTCCTCTTCTTCCTGATGCTGAAGGGGCCGGTGATCGAGATGCTGGTGCTGGGCGCGATGTCGCCCGACGCGGTGCTCAGCTGGGCCAAGGCGTCCATCTCGCCGAACGATTTCCAGGCGCTGAGCACGGCCGGCATCGCCGGGGCCGACGCGCTGGCCGAGACCCAGCGCAACCTGATGATGATCAACATCCGCAACCTGGCCACCGGCCAGGAGCGGTTCGTCAACCCGGCTGTGGTCGACGCGCTTCTGCCGGCCGCCCAGCACATGCAGCACCTTGAGGCGACCAGCCGCTGGTCGCTGTTCGCCATCTGCATGGCGATCGCGGCGGGCGCCCTCTTCATCACCCACCGCAAGATCACGCCGCAGTTCCGCGCCCGGAACAATGTGGAGCGGGTGGTGACCTGGGGCCTGATCGTCTGCTCGGTCATCGCCATCCTGACGACCGTCGGCATCGTGCTGTCGCTGCTGTTCGAGAGCATGCGGTTCTTCGCCCGCGTATCCCCGGTGGAGTTCCTGTTCGGCCTGCAGTGGAGCCCGCAGACGGCGATCCGCGCGGACCAGGTGGGCGCGTCCGGCGCGTTCGGCGCCATCCCGCTGTTCACCGGCACGCTGCTGATCGCCACCGTGGCGATGGCCGTGGCCCTGCCGCTCGGCCTCCTGTCGGCCATCTACCTGTCGGAGTACGCGCCGCGCCGGGTGCGCGACACGGTCAAGCCTGTGCTGGAGATCCTGGCCGGCATCCCGACCGTGGTGTACGGCTTCTTCGCCATCCTGACGGTGGCCCCCTTCGTGCGGGACATGGGCGTGGCGCTCGGCCTGCCGGTGTCGTCCAACTCGGCGCTCGCGGCCGGCATCGTCATGGGCATCATGATCGTGCCCTTCGTCTCCTCCCTGTCGGACGACGTCATCAACGCGGTGCCGCAGTCGCTGCGCGACGGCTCCTACGGCCTTGGCGCCACGCGGTCCGAGACGATCCGGCAGGTCATCCTGCCGGCGGCCCTGCCTGGCATCGTCGGCGCCTTCCTGCTGGCCGTCAGCCGGGCCATCGGCGAGACGATGATCGTCGTCATGGCGGCGGGCATGGCCGCCAACCTGACCTTCAACCCGCTCGACGCCGTCACCACGGTGACGGTGCAGATCGCGGCCCTGCTCACGGGCGACCAGGAGTTCGAATCGGCGAAGACGCTCTCGGCCTTCGCGCTCGGCTTCGTCCTCTTCTTCGCCACGCTGGCCCTCAACGTCGTGGCGCTCCGCGTCGTCCAGAAGTATCGGGAAAAGTATGACTGACATCGTCGCCAACCCGATCGCCGCGAACACCGGCTTCCACCGGACGGAAGCGGCGGAGAAGCGGCTGCGCCGGCGCTATGCCGCCGAGCAGCGGTTCAAGATTTACGGCATCATCGCGATCACGCTGGCGATCGGGATGCTGGTGCTGCTGCTGTTCACCATCCTGCGCAACGGGGTGACGGCGTTCCAGCAGACGGCGATCCAGCTCGAGGTCACGCTCGACCCCGCCGTGATCGATCCGAAGGGCACCGGCAATCCGGCCGACTGGGACCGCGCCGCCTTCCAGGATCTGGTGCACGACGCGCTGTACAAGGAGTTCCCGGACGTCTCGCGCGGCGACCGGCGTGAGCTGCGCCGGATGATCAGCCCGGTGGCGGGCGTGTTTCTCGGCAACCAGGTGCTCAAGGACCCGTCGATGCTGGGCCAGACCGTCAGCGTCTGGCTGCCGGCGTCCGACCCGATCAACCAGATCGTCAAGGGCCGCATCGACCGCGAGCTGCCGGAGGCGAACCGCCCCGTTTCCGACCAGCAGCTCGCCTGGCTCGATCAGTTGCGGGAGCGCGGCGACAGCAAGACCATCTTCAACAGCACCTTCTTCACCGCGTCCGACAGCAACTATCCGGAATTGGCGGGCCTCTGGGGCTCCGTCGTCGGCTCGATCTTCACGCTGGCGGTGACCCTGGTGCTGGCGCTGCCCATCGGGGTGGCGGCGGCCGTGTACCTCGAGGAGTTCGCGCCGAAGAACAAGTTCACCGACCTGATCGAGGTGAACATCAACAATCTCGCGGCCGTGCCCTCCATCGTGTTCGGCCTGCTGGGCCTCGCCGTGTTCCTGAACTTCTTCGGGATGCCGCGCTCCGCCCCGCTGGTCGGCGGCATGGTGATCGCGCTGATGAGCCTGCCCACCATCATCATCGCCTCGCGCGCGGCGCTGAAGGCGGTGCCGCCCAGCATCCGCGAGGCGGCACTCGGCATGGGGGCCAGCAAGCTGCAGACCGTGTGGCACCACGTTCTGCCGCTGGCCATGCCCGGCATCCTGACCGGCACCATCATCGCCATGGCGCAGGCCCTGGGCGAGACGGCGCCGCTGCTGATGATCGGCATGAACGCCTTCGTCACCGCCCCGCCGACGGGGCTGCTGAGCAGCTCGTCGGTCCTGCCGGTGCAGATCTACATCTGGGCCGACGCCCCGGAGCGCGGCTTCGTCGAGCTGACCTCGGCGGCCATCATGATCCTGTTGATCTTCCTGATCACGATGAACGGCATCGCCATCTACCTCCGCAAGAAATTCGAACGTCGCTGGTGAGGCCCCCCATGGAAGCCATGACCATGTCCCAGACCGTCGATCCGGGTGCCGCCGCCGCGGGCAAGATCGTGAAGATGTCGTCCCGCGGGACGAAGGTCTTCTATGGCGAGAAGCGCGCCCTGCACGGCATCGACGTGGACATCTACCGCAACGAGGTGCTGGCCCTGATCGGCCCGTCCGGCTGCGGCAAGTCCACCTTCCTGCGCACCCTCAACCGGATGAACGACACGATCGACATCTGCCGGGTCGAGGGCAAGCTGATGCTGGACGACCAGGACATCTACGATCCCAAGCTGGACGTGGTGCAGCTTCGGGCGCGGGTGGGCATGGTGTTCCAGAAGCCGAACCCGTTCCCGAAGTCGATCTACGAGAACATCATCTACGGGCCGAAGCTGCACGGCCTCGCCACCCGCAAGGACGAGTTCGACGCCATCGTCGAGGCCTCGCTCCAGCGCGCCGGCCTGTGGAACGAGGTGAAGGACCGCCTGCTGGAGCCGGGCACCGGCCTGTCCGGCGGCCAGCAGCAGCGCCTGTGCATCGCCCGCGCCATCGCGGTCAGCCCCGAGGTGATCCTGATGGACGAGCCCTGCTCGGCCCTCGACCCGATCGCCACCGCGCATATCGAGGAGCTGATCGACGAGCTGCGGGAGAACTTCACCATCGTGATCGTCACCCACAACATGCAGCAGGCGGCCCGCGTCTCCCAGCGGACGGCGTTCTTCCACCTGGGCGACCTGGTGGAGGTGGGCGAGACCGAGGACATCTTCACCAACCCCCGGGACGAGCGCACCCAGGGCTACATCACCGGCCGCTACGGCTGAGTGCCCAGACACCGGCGGCGGAGGCGAGACCCATGCCCACCGAGCATACCGTTAAGTCCTTCGAGCAGGAGCTGCAGCGCCTGTCGAACCACATCACCCAGATGGGCGGCGTGGCCGAGGCGCAGATCGACGCCGCCGTGCAGGCCTGCGCCCGCCGGGACGTGGACGTGGCCGGCCGCGTCATGCAGGCGGACAGCCGGCTGGACGAGTACGAGCGCCAGATCGAGCAGGACACGATCCGCATGCTGGCCCTGCGCCAGCCCATGGGTGTCGACCTGCGCGAGGCGCTGGCCGCGCTGAAGATCTCCACCGACCTGGAGCGGGTGGGCGACTACGCCGCCAACATCGCGAAGCGGTCCATCGCCCTGGCCCAGCTTCCCGCCGTGCGGCCCGCCGCCGCCATCCCCCGCATGGGCAAGATCGTGCAGGAGATGCTGAAGGACGTGCTGGACGCCTATGTCGACCGCGATGTCGACAAGGCCATCCTCGCCTGGCACCGGGACGAGGAGCTGGACGACCTCTACACCAGCCTGTTCCGCGAGACCCTCACCTACATGATGGAGGATCCGCGCAACATCACGCCCTGCACCCACCTGCTGTTCATCGCCAAGAACCTGGAGCGGGCGGGCGACCACGCGACCAACATCGCCGAGACCATCCATTTCCTGGTCAAGGGCCAGTCGCTCGACAAGACCCGGCCGAAGTCCGACACCTCCAGCTTCGCCGTGGTCGAACCCGAAGGCACCAAGTGATCCCGTCCGTCCATACCGGTAGCACGCCCATGAACGCCGCGCTGAAGCCCCTGATCCTGATCGTCGAGGATGAGGGGGACCTCGTCACGCTCCTCAAGTACAACCTGGAGAAGGAAGGCTTCCGCGTCATGTCGGCGGCCGACGGCGAGGAGGCGCTGCTGCTGGCCAACGAGCAGACGCCGCATCTGGTGCTGCTGGACTGGATGCTGCCGCTGATGTCGGGGCTGGAGGTATGCCGCCAGCTCCGCCGCAACCCCAAGACCCGCGACATCCCGGTCATCATGCTGACCGCGCGGGGCGAGGAGACGGACAAGGTGCGCGGCCTCAACAGCGGGGCCGACGACTACATCTCCAAACCCTTCAGCCCGACCGAGCTGGTCGCCCGCATCCGCGCCGTGCTGCGCCGCGCCTCCCCCGGTCTGGCGGAGGAGCTGCTGCGCTTCTCCGACATCGTCATGGACCTCGCCGCCCACCGGGTGCGGCGGGCCGGGCGCGACGTGCATCTGGGCCCGACGGAGTTCCGCCTGCTGCGCCACTTCATGCAGCATCCCGGCCGCGTCTTCTCGCGCGAGCAGCTGCTGGACGTGGTCTGGGGCCACGACGTCTATGTCGAGCCGCGCACGGTGGACGTCCACATCCGCCGGCTGCGCAAGGCGCTGAACAACGACGACGAGGAGGCGGACCTGATCCGCACGGTCCGCTCCGCCGGCTACGCGCTGGACCAGAAGAGCGCCTGAGCCGGCCGGTGCTTCAGCGCACCGTCGGCGCCACCACCAGATCGCAGCCGCCCCAGGACGTGCGCGCCTCCGCCACGGCGGCGGCCATGTCGCCCAGGTCGGCCGGGTTGCCGGGCAGGAACACGGCGATGCCGTGGTTGCCGGTGTTCAGCTCCAGCGTCAGCCGGTGACCCGTGTCGGCGCTGGGGTCCATCAGGACCAGCCGGGCGCCCGCCTTCGCCAGCAGCCGCGCCGTCTCGGCCGCCGCCGGATCGGCCACGCCCGCGATCACCACAACCTTGCCTTCCAACGGCATCGCGTCACGCCTCCATGCCCAGGTCCGCGTCCCGCCTGCGGCGGGCCAGTGCCCCGTAACGCGGCGCGAACAGGATGGCAAGCGTCAGGATGACGCCGCCCAGCGTGGCGATGCTGCCGGCGGCGTTGACGGCGTTCTCCGCCCCCAGCCAGACCGGCAGCATGGCGCCCAGCGCGTAGCCGCCGATCCCCGTCACCCCGCCGATCAGCAGCGACAGGCGCATCTGCGTGCCCAGCCGGTCGGTCAGCAGGCGGGCCGTTGCGGCGGGGCAGATCAGCATGGCGATGACCAGGATGGATCCCACCGCCTCGAACGCGGCCACGGTGACCACGGCCGTCAGCACGACCAGTGCCGTCTGCACCAGGGCGGAGCTGACGCCCACCGTGTCGGCGAGGCCGGGGTCGAAGCTGGCGATGGTCAGCTCCTTGAAGAAGGCCCAGACCAGCAGCAGCCCGATGGCGAAGACCACGATCAGCTGCATCGCCTCGCGCGGCAGGGTCAGCCAGACGGCCGGATCGGCGAGGTCGGCGAAGCGGGTCGGGCCGAGCCAGATCACATCCTCCAGCTGGCCGTAGAGGACGCAGTCGGCGTCCAGGTCAACGCTCCGCGCCGCCCCCTGCTCGATCATCAGCACGCCCAGCGCGAACAGGCCGGTGAAGACGACACCCATGGCGGCACCCGATTCCACCTTGCCGACCCGCCGCACCAGCTCGATCAGCAGCACGGCCACGAGGGCGGCACCCAGGGCGCCGACGACCATGGGGATCGTCTCGCGCGAGCCCGCCACTAGGAAGCCGGCGACGATGCCCGGCAGCACGGCATGGCTGACGGCGTCGCCCAGAAGGCTCTGCCGGCGCAGGACCAGGAAGTTGCCCACCAGGGCGCAGGACAGGCAGGCGAACAGGGCCGCCAGCAGGGCCGGAAGGTCGATGGCGATGAACTCCTGCGCGCTCATGGTCCGACCCCGTCCAGCAGGGTGTGGCGCATCCGCCCGCGCCTGATCCTGAGGGCGATCAGGCCCCGCGCGGTGCCGAACAGCAGGCTCGCCAGGAAGAAGGTCGTCGCCACCAGCACGATCACGGCGCCGGCCGGCATGTCGGGCAGGGCGGCGGACAGGGCCGCACCGATGCCGCCGGACAGGCCGCCGATGCCGGCGGCGATCCCGGTCATGCGCTCCAGCCGCTCCGTCCAGAAGCGGGCGGCGGCGGCCGGCGTGATCAGCAGGGCGATGATCAGGACCAGCCCGACCGTCTGAAGGCCGATCACCGTCACCAGGGTCACCAGCCCCATCAGCATCAGGTCGATCCGCCCGGCGGGCCAGCCCTGAACCCGGGCGAACCCCTCGTCGAAGGCGACCAGCCGCAGCTCCTTGAACAGCACGCCCACGGCGGCCGCGGCCACCACGGCCAGTGCCGCCAGCGCCGTCGCCTCGGCCGCACTCATGGCGGCGGTCTGGCCGAACAGGAAGGTCTTCAGCCCGGCGGCACCCGCCGTCGGCAGCCCTTGCACCACGGACAGCAGCACCACGCCGACCCCGAAGAAGACCGACAGCACGGCCCCGATCGCCGCATCCTCCGGCAGGCGGGTCCAGCGTGCGATGGCCTGGATCGCCAGCACGGCCAGCACGCCGGTGACGGCAGCGCCCAGCAGCAGCATGGGCAGCGACCGTCCCTCGATCCCCAGCGCCACCCCGGCCAGGAAGCCGAGCGCCAGCCCCGGCAGCGTGGCGTGGGACAGGGCGTCGGACACCAGCGCCCGGCGTCGCAGCACCATGAAGGTGCCCACCGTCCCCGCCGCGATCCCCAGCGCCGTGGCGCCCAGCAGGACGACCAAGGTGTTGAAACCGATGTCAGGCATGGCTCTCGCGTCCGGGCCCGAGGATCACCCCATCAGCCCTTGCCCACGGGCGCCATAGGTGGCGCGCAGGTTGTCGGGCGTGAGGGTCGTGGCCGGCGACCCCTCCGCCACCACGCCGCCGTTCAGCAGCAGCACATGGTCGAAGGTGTCGGCCACGGTCTGCAGGTCGTGGTGGACGCAGATGACCGTGCGGCCCTGGGCATCCAGTTCGCGCAGTACGTCCAGCACCGCCTGCTCCGTCGCGGCGTCCACGCCGGCCAGCGGTTCGTCCATGAAGTAGAGCTGCGCCTCCTGGGCCAGGGCGCGGGCGAGGAACACGCGTTGCTGCTGCCCGCCCGAAAGCTGGCCGATCTGCCGGTCGGCGAGGTCGGCGAGGCCGACCCGGTCCAGCGCGTCCATGGCCGCCTGCCGGTGCGCCTTGCTGACCCGGCGACCCCAGCCGATCAGGCCGTAGCGGCCCATGGCGACCACGTCGAGTGCTGACACGGGGAACTCCCAGTCCACGCTCTCCCGCTGCGGCACGTAGCCGACGAGGCGGCGCTGGCGGGCGAGCGGCCGGCCGAACACCTCCACCGTACCCGCCAGCGGGCGCACGAGACCCAGGCAGGCCTTGATCAGGGTGGACTTCCCCGCGCCGTTCGGGCCGCAGACGGCGATTAGCCCGCTGGACGGCGCCGTCCAGTTCACCCGGCGCAGGACCGGCGTGCGGTGGTAGGCCACGGTCAGATCGCGCACGACCAGCGGGCTCACCCCGGCTTCCCGGGGCGGCATGAAATCGAGGTCGCGCAGGCGCTGCAGCATCGCCGCTCCTTACCGCCCGGCCTTCAGGCGGCCCTGCCAGCCCCCGGCCGGCGCGTCGCCGCCGAGCGCCTGGGAGATGACGGTCACATTATGGTCCATCATGCCGAGATAAGTCCCCTCGTAACTGCCGGGGGCGCCCATGGCGTCGGAATAGAGGCTGCCGCCGATGACGACGCGGTGGCCGCGGGCTGCGGCCCCGTCGATCAGGGCGCGCACGTTCCGGTCGGTCACGCTGGTCTCCACGAAGACGGCCGGCACCTTGCGGTCGACAAGCATGGCGACCAGCTCCTCGATCCGGCGCAGGCCGGCCTCAGACTCCGTGCTGATGCCCTGGATGCCGACGACCTCCACCGCATAGGCGCGGCCAAGGTAGGAGAAGGCGTCGTGGGCCGTGACCAGCACCCGCCGCTCCGCCGGCACGCTGGACAGCGCCTTGCGGGCATAGGCGTCCAGCTCGCCCAGGCGGGTCCGGTAGGCGTCGGCGCTGGCGCGATACCCCTCCGCCCCGGCGGGGTCGAAGGCGATCAGCGCGTCGCGCACGGCGTCCAGCGCCGCCGCCCACAGCGTCGGGTCCATCCAGACATGGGGATCGGGCGACCCCTCCGCCTCGCTCAGCAGGCGGTCGGCGGGCAGCGCCTCCGCCACCGCCAGCACGGGCTTCCCGGCGGCCGCGAGGCGCTGGAACGTCTCGGTCATCCGGCCTTCCAGCAGCAGGCCGTTGAAGAAGACGGCGTCGGCGGCCAGCAGCTTGCCCGTATCGGTGCGGGTGAGGTTGTAGGTGTGCGGGTCGATCCCCTCGCCCAGCAGGTTTTCGACCGCCAGCCGCTCGCCCGCGACGGCGCGGACCAGATCGGCGACATGGGCCGTGGTGGCGACGACCCGCGCCCCCTTCCGATCCTTGCCGTCCGCCGCCATGGAGACGCGTGGCGACAGGGCGGCGGCACCGGTGGCGGCGAGGACGAGCAGATGGCGGCGGTTCAGCATGGTCGTCGGCATCGGTCGAAGGGAAGTCCCATTAGATGAGGAGGATATAAAGTCCCGATCGGGCGGTGCAAGGCGACGGCCGACGCGATCCGGCAGGCGGTGCGGACGTGTCACACCACCGGTACGGGTCCGGAACGGCCCGCGTGCTCCCGGCCCGCATCCTCCACATCTCGCACACCCGGCAGCGGCCGGACGGGGCGGTCGAAGCGGCCGTGCAGGGCGTTCACGCCCTTCTGCGGTGCGGCGATGCGGGCGAGGGGGCGCCGCGCCCGGGCGGCGGCGGCGGTGTCCGTCCCCATCATCCGGTCCCGCTCCCGGATCAGCCAGTCCTTGCATTCGCCAAGACGATTGAAGGACCACATCAGCATGGGCTCACCCATGGGCAGCGGGTCGCCATGCCGCTCACGGTCGCCGGTGTCCCAGGTGTGCCAGGTCTTCCCGTAGCTGTTCATCTTGGTCAGCATCAGGGCCGTCTCCGCCGTGCGCGGCAGCCCCGGCCCGACCAGGGTGCCGGACAGGATCTCGAAATCGTGCGGATGCCAGAAGGGCCGCTCCTCCTCAGGCAGGCGCGCGTACAGGCGCTCGCTGACGATGTACTCGACCCCGATCATGTTGGCATCGGGGCCGTTGCCATCGAACAGGACGCATTCGGTGAAGTCCTCGTTCACCACGCGGCAGAAATGGTGCGCCTCCATCTGGTGCTCCGGATCGTCCTTCGCCGGGTGGAAGCCGACCAGATAGACATGGAAGTCCTTCAACGGCCCCGGCCCCTGCAGTGCGCGCGATCCCGCCTCCAGCGCCAGGGTCAGCGGCTGCTTCGGCCGCCCCGGCGGGCGGACGCGGCCCGCCTTGCGCCGGGTGGGACCGGCCCGCGACGCGGCCAGCAGGGCGAGGCTTCCGGCGGCGAACAGCGCCAGTGCCACGGATCGGTTGCGCATGAGGTGGATCCCGGTATCGGCGACGGACACCGGGACAACAGGTGCGGCGCGCGGTTGGTTCAGCCCGCCGCCGTGGCCGCCTTGCGGTCACGGGTGCGGCGCACCGTCTTCACCACGGTCGGATGGCGCATCAGGGCGAGGAAGGGCAGGTCGCTCGGCCGGTTGCCGTAGCCCCAGGTGCCGGCCTCGAACGGCCCGCGCTCCTCCAGGTAGGCCTGCACGCGGCGGGCCTTCTCCTCCCGAACGCAGTTGCCGCCCGCGATCTCCCCCGTCAGGCGGCCGCCCTCGACGCCGATCTCCGTCGCCATCAGGTGATGCACCGGCAGGTCCCGGATCAGGCGGGGCATGTAGAGGGCGAGGGCGCCCGTCGCCACCACCACATGGTCGCCCTTGTCGGCGTGGCGGTGCAGGGCGTCCAGGATCGGCGTGTGCCAGCGCACCCAGCTGGCCAGCCGCTCCGCCGCCTCGCCCGCGCGGTCCAGCGTGGCGCCGGCCAGCGTGCGGCGCAGCCAAAGCGACTTCACCGTCGTGCGGATGTCGGCGCCGAGCCTCGGGTCGCGGGCGTGGCGCATCACCGCGTCGCGCACGGAGGCCAGCAGGGCGCGCCGCGCCTCCGCCTTGCCCGCGACGAACTCGCAGAAGGGGATCAGGCTGTCACCCTGGATCAGGGTGCCGTCGAAGTCGAAGATGGCGATTCCGCTCATGCCGCCGACAATACCTTCGAAAGTGTCGGACGTCAGATGGGAATGCGGCGGCGGATCGCCACCCCCAGCCAGGCGCCGAGCACGATCGCCACCTGGGTCATCAGGGTGGAGTCCGGCGTTTCGAACACCCGCGTCAGGCCGCCGGTGAAGGACAGCACCGTCAGCACGCCCATGAAGACGTATGTCGCCGACTGCTCCGAGGTGGACAGACGCAGGCGCAGGCGCTTCAGAGTCAGGCGCAGTCCGGCCTGCGCGATCAGCGCCGCCAGCCCGCTGGCCAGGAACGGCACGAGCACGGTGTTGACCGAATCCGGCACGCCGTCGGTGGAGCCGAACGCGACCTGCGCCACGAGCCCGCCCTTCACGGCAAGCACCCAGGCGATGCCGTAGAAGATGGCGTAGATCAGGACGCCGTTGGCGATGTGGCTGATCGTGCGCTGCACGGGCGGGCGGTCCTTCTTCCCACAATCCACTGATATAGTCGGGCCGGGCCTTTTCTCTCAAGGTCTTTCCGGTTACTCAACCGTAACCACGACGAGACCCAGAGCCCGGCATGCCCCGCGAGAAGATCATCATCGACACCGACCCCGGCCAGGACGACGCCCTTGCCATCCTGCTCGCCCTGGCGAGCCCGGACGAGCTGGAGGTCCTGGGGATCACCGCCGTGGCCGGCAATGCGCCGCTTGCCTATACGCAGGTCAACAGCCGGAAGATTTGCGAACTGGCGGGCCGGCACGACGTGAAGGTCTACGCGGGCGCGGACCGGCCCCTTGTGCGGGAGCTGCACACGGCCCCGGAGGTTCACGGCTCCACCGGCCTGAACGGCCCGGTCCTGCCGGAACCGACCATGCCGCTGCAGGAGGAGCACGCGGTCGATTTCATCCTGCGCATGCTGGCGGAGCATCCGCCGGGCACCGTGACCCTGGTCCCGGTCGGGCCGCTGACCAACATCGCCAAGGCCTTCATGCGGGACCCCGGAGCGGCCGCCCGGGTGAAGCGGATCGTGCTGATGGGCGGCGCCTCCTCCGAGGGGGGCAACTCGACGCCCACGGCGGAGTTCAACATCTTCGTCGATCCCCACGCGGCGGAGATCGTGTTCCGGTCCGGTGCGGAGCTCGTGATGTTCCCGCTCGACGTCACGCATCAGGTCCTGACGACCGAGCGGCGGATGGACCGCATCCGCGCCATCGGCACGCCCGTGGCCGAGGCCTCGTACCAGATGCTCGACTACTACCGCCAGTATGACCAGAAGAAGTACGGCACCGATGGCGGCCCGCTGCACGACCCCTGCACCATCGCGTGGCTGCTGAACCCGGCGCTGTTCCGGGGTCGGCGGTGCAACGTGGAGATCGAGGTGGACAGCCCGCTCTGCACCGGACAGACGGTGGTCGACCGCTGGAACGTGACCAAGCGGCCGATCAACACCCTATACATGCAGTGGGCCGATTCCGACGGCTTCTTCGACCTGCTGACGGAACGGCTGGCGCGGCTTTAGGCCGCCGCTTGTCGCGAGGATGCAGTCCGTCCCAAAACCTTCCCTCCCCCTGAGGGGGAGGGAGGGGCCAACGCAGTGGGAGGGAGAGGGGTTACGGTGAATCCGGCCCGTCTCCGGCCGCCAGTTCAGGGCCATCAGGAGGGGCCGTACCCCCTCACCCTCCCGAGCCTGACGGCTCGGGTCCCTCCCTCTCCCCCTGGGAGAGGGAGGGAGGACACGGGTCCGTCCCCCGGATGAAGTCGGGGGCAGCCTCCTTCCCCTGGAAGAGGGCAGGGCTGCCGGGCTGGCGCGGCTGTAGGCCGGCTGTCAGCCCTCGCGGGCCTCGCGCAGGTAGCGGCCCGGCCAGGCGAGGCCGTAGAGCAGGGCCACGCCGCAGACATGGAAGTGGGAAAGGGTGTCGTCGCGGTTGCTGCGGAAGCTGACGGGGATCAGCTCCGCGATCGCGATCATCAGATATCCGACGACGCACAGCCAGAACGCGGCGGCCATGGTCCGCTCCTCTCACCAGGCGGGGAATGATCGCCGCACAGTGACTGGGAATGGTTAAGGGCGGGTGAAGGCCGCTCAGTTCGGTGTCGGCAGGGTGGTGTCAGTATGCTCCACCCCGTCGAGGCGGGCCGGGTCCATCTGGGCGCGGGTGAAGTTCGTCCATTCCAGCCGGGCGCCGTCGAACCGGGTCGGCAGCAGGCCCCCGTCCCGCAGCCTGAGGTCGGTCAGGTCCGCCGACTCGAAGCTGGTGTGCAGCATCTGCGCCTCGACGAAGCTGGCGCCGCGCAGGTCGGCCCCCTCCAGGTCGGTGTAGTGCAGGGTGGCCCCGGTGAACTCGGCCGCCGCCAGCTTGGCGTGGCTGAGCTTCGCGGCGGTCAGGTCCGCCCCCTTGAACGACACGGCCGACAGTTCACGGCCGCGCAGGTCCACCCCGCGCAGGGACCGGTTGGTGAAATCGGCCCTGAGACCCGTCTTGCCGCCGGCCTCCACCCACTTCTCGTGCTGCACCAGCATCCGGTCGACCTCCTTCAGGCCGCCGATGAACTCTTCGAAGAAGGGGTTGCCCTTGAACAGGCGCCGGGTGGTGTCGTCCAGGGTGAAGATGGCGTCCTGGATGTCGGTGTTGAAGAAATTGGCCCCGTCCAGCGCCGCCCCCAGCAGGATGACGCCCTGCATGTCCGCACCGCTGAAATCGGCCTTGCTCAGGTCGGCGTTCTGGAAGTTGACGCCGCGCAGCTGCGCCTTGCGCAGCACCGCACCCTGGAGCGAGGCCCCCTCCATGTTGCAGTAGGAGAGATCGGTCATGTACTCGCGGCTGATGATCTCCGCGTCGCCGTCCTTGGACTTGCGGTGGACGGTCATGGTGCCGACGCGCAGGTCGCTGCCGTCCAGCACGGCCTCCTGCATGTCCGACTTGTAGAAGCGGGTGCCGCGCAGGTTGGCGCGGGTGAAGTCGCAATGCCGGAGGTCGGAGCCGATGAAGAGGCTGTTGGTCAGGTCCGCCTCGACGAAGCGGCAGCCCTTCAGGTTGGACTGGGACAGGTTGCAGGCGAGCAGCGTGCCCTTGGAGAAATCGAAGCCGCTGAGCTTCAGGCCCGACATGTTGACGAGCCGCAGCTCCAGCCGTTTGCCGGCGCGGCCCTTCAGCCAGAGCTGATGCTGGGCCAGGGCCTGCGTCGCCTCGCGCGGGTCGCCCGGCCTGTCATCCATGTTGATCCTGCCGACCATGCTCCGGTTCTAACCCATCCGGGGAGAGCGCACACCGTTTTTGTTAACATTAGACGATAATGAACAACGGCGCGTTCCCTTGCGGAAACGCGCCGTTTCTCAACCGTTGGGGTGTAGAATCACTTCCAGCCGGCGCGGTCCATGATCTTCAGCGCCTCGGCGTTGTTGCGGCCGAAGGTGGCGGCGTTCAGGGTGTCCGCCTTGAAGTTGCCCCAGCTGGCGACGGTCGGGTGCGGCTGCACGTCGGCCACCACGGGATACTCGAAATTGCCGTCGGCGAAGATCTTCTGCGCCTCGGGGCTGGCCAGGAACTCGATGAAGGCCACCGCGTTCGCCTTGTTCGGCGCGTTGGCGGCGACACCGGCCCCGGAGATGTTGACGTGGGTCCCGCGGCCCTCGGCGCCCTCGCCCTTCTGGTTGGGGAAGAAGACGCCGACCTTCTCCGCCACGGCCTTGTCCTCCGGCTTGGCGGAGTTCATCAGGCGGCCGAGATAGTAGGTGTTGGAGATGGCGAGGTCGCCTTCGCCGGCGGCGACGGCGCGGATTTGGTCGGTGTCGCCACCCTGCGGCGGGCGCGCCAGATTGGCGGCGATGCCCTTGGCCCAGGCCTCGGTCCTCTCCGGGCCCTGCGCCGCCAGGACGGACCCCGTCAGGGACTGGCTGTAGACGTTCGTGGAGCTGCGGGTCAGCAGGCGGCCCTTCCACTTGGGATCGGCCAGGTTCTCATAGGTGCTGAGCTCGGCCGGCTTCACCTTGTCCTTGTTGTAGATGATGACGCGGGCGCGCTGGCTGAGGCCGAACCAGTGGCCGCCCGGCTCGCGCAGATTGGCCGGGATCGACTGCTGCAGCGTGTCGCTCTTGGCCGGCTGCAGGATGCCGGCGTCCTGGGCGCGCCACAGGCGGCCTGCGTCGACGGTCAGCAGCACGTCGGCCGGGCTGTTGCGGCCTTCAGCACGGATGCGCTCGATCAGCTCGTCGTCCTTGCCCTCGATCAGGTTGACCTTGATCCCGGTCTTCTCCTCGAAGGCCTTGAACAGCGTCTTGTCCGTGTCGTAGTGGCGCGAGGAATAGACGTTCACCTCGCCCTTGCCCTGGGCCAGGGCCGGGCCGGAAAGGCCCACGGTCACGGCGAGCATCGCCGTGCCCGCCAGGATCCCGAACGCGCGACGCGTCAGCATACGCATGATGATTCCCCCGCTCGATGTTCAGTGCCGCGAATGGTATTGCGAATGACTTGCATTCGTTCGGCGGGACGATGCAAACAGGCGCGGGCGGAGTCAAGCGCAATCGATAATGGTTCTCACTATCAGGGTGCGGCGTACCGGCGCGGGGTGCCGCCCCGGGCTTCCGGCACCCGGGGCGGCGCCGCTTCCGGCGGCCCTCAGCGTCCCGTGGTGGTGCCGGTGACGTTGACCTCGATCGGGCCGCAGGCGATCCGGTTCCCGCTGTCGCCGGCCGGATCGGTGGCGTAGTCGTCCGGGCCCGCATGCATGACCACGGACTTGCTGCCGCTGGGCATCAGGCTGTTGGCGCCCGGCCGCAGGCGGATGTCCTCGGAGTGGATGTCCACCATCACCTTGCCGTCGGACCCGGCGAAGACGTTGGGCAGGTCGCCCGTGTGGCCGCCCTGCTGGGACATGAAGCCGTGGCTTGCGTTGGTCGGGTTCCAGTGCCCGCCGGCCGACTTGAAGTCCGGCGGCTCGCAGGCGCCGGACTCGTGGATGTGGAAGCCATGCCAGCCGGTCGGCACGTTCTCCAGCCGCGCCTGGATCATCGTGCCCTGCGGCATCTCCATGAAGGCGACGGTGCCGAGCTCGTTGCCCTTGGAGTCGCGCAGGACGGCCGATCCGGTGATCGGCACGTCCTTGCCGGCCCGGTTGGCCTGGATCATCTGACGGTCGGGCGGGCTGCCGACGTCGCCCTGGACGGCGGGGACGCGGCTGCTGGTGGACGGCGGATCGCCCTGGGTGGCCGGGTTCCCGGCGCGGTCCTGGGCGATGGCCGCCGGGGCGGCGAGGGCGATGGAAAGCAGGGCGGTGGGCAGCAGGGCGGCCGGAAGGCGGCGCATGGTCGTCTCCTTCGGGGGTGGTGTGGGGACGCCATGGCAACCGGCGGTCCCGCGATGGGTTCCTGGACGGGGCCGGATCGACGGGGCCGCATCGATGGGGCCGGATCGCGGCGGGCGGTTGTCCCTTGCACCGGTCCATGGGCATGTTCCCAATGGGTTGCGGACCTGATTGGAACGGCTGCGATGACGACTGCGACGGCACCGGCGCTCCCGCTGAAATGGCATGTCGACCGCTACGTGTCCTTCCAGGGCCGTTTGCAGATCGAGGGCTGGGCCTTCCTGCCGGGGGGCTCGATCCGCGAACTCGCCCTCCTGACTCCGGCCGGAACCCGCCATGCGATCGACGGTCACGGGTTGCGCAGCCCGGATGTCGAAGCGGCGCACGGCGCCGAGGCTGCGGCCTGCCGGTTCGCCGCGTCCGTCGACCTGATGCCGGGCGAGGATCCCACCACGTTCCAGTTGGCCATCGTGACGAGCGGCGGGGTCGAGCGGGTCTCCGACTTCGTCCGGCCCTCGCTGCGGGCCGATCCCGCGAACCGGCTGCGCGACGGGTTCCGCGACCGTCTGGCGGCCCTGACCTCCACCGGGCGGCTGCTGGAACTGGGGTCGCGGGCCCGCTCCGGTGTGGTGCACCGCGACCGGTTCCTACCGCCCGGGTGGGACTATGTCGGCTTCGACCTCCTGCCCGGGCCCAATGTCGACGTGGTCGGCGACGCCCACCGGCTGTCCGCCCGGTTCGGCGCGGAGTTCGACGGCGTCGCGTCCATCTCGGTCATGGAGCATCTGCTGATGCCGTGGAAGGTGGCGGTGGAGGTCAACCGCGTCCTGAAGCCCGGCGGCCTCGCCCTGTTCGCCACGCACCAGTGCTGGCCGCTGCACGACCGGCCGGCCGATTTCTGGCGCTTTTCGGCCGATGCGTGGCCAGCCCTGTTCAACCGCGCCACCGGATTCGAGGTTGTCGAGACCGCCATGGGGCAGCCCGCGCATGTCGTGGCCGACCTGCTGCACCCGGCCGTCGCCTTCGGCGGCGCGCCGGCGGGGTTCCTCTCCTCGGTCGCCGTGGTGCGGAAGATCGGCGACGCCGTCGCGGACTGGCCCGTCGAGGACGCGCCGCAAACCCGCTATCCGGACGCCTGAGCGGGCGCGCTTTTCCGGAAGGCCGGCGGGTGCTACAGCTTTGCCGGCAGCGTGAAGGGAGGCGGGCATGGCGGACGGCGAGGGGCCGTCGGCGGACGGGGACCGTGCGGGCACACCGCTGGAGGCGATCGAGAGCCGCCGGTCCGTGCGCGCCTTCCTGCCCCGGCCGGTGCCGCGGGCCACGGTGGAGCGCATCCTGGAGGCGGCCGCGCGAGCGCCCAGCGGCACCAACATGCAGCCCTGGCGCGTCCACGCGCTGACGGGTGCCGTCAAGCAGCGCCTGTGCGACGCCGTTCTGCACGCCTTCGAGCACAACGAACCCGGTCCGGAGATGGAGTACAAGTACTATCCGGACGAGTTCTTCGAGCCCTACCGCTCCCGCCGCAAGGACATCGGCATCGGCCTCTACGGCCTGCTCGGCATCGCCAAGGGCGACATGGCCGCGATGCACCGACAGCACGGCCGCAACTACCTGTTCTTCGACGCGCCGGTCGGCCTGATCTGCACCATCGACCGGCGGCTGGAGATCGGAAGCTGGCTCGATTACGGCTGCTTCCTGCAGAACATCATGTTGGCGGCGCGCCAGTTCGGCCTGCACACCTGCCCGCAGGCCGCCTGGGCCGCCTTCCCGACCGTCGTGCGGCGGGAACTGGGGATCGATGAGGGGCAGGTCGTCGTCTGCGGGATCGCGCTCGGCCACGAGGACAAGGCGGCGCCGGAGAACACGTTGCGCAGCGCCAGGGCGCCACTGGCCGACTGGGCGCGGTTCGACGGCTGGGACGCGGGCTAGGGACGTGGGTCAGGACATGGGTTGACGCGGCCGCCGTCCGCCCCAGTTCCCTCAGTTGAAAGACCTCGATGATGGTCGGGTCCGGACACGCCTGATGCGCGCCCGGCCCTTTCGCGTGTCTGGCCGACGAAGAAGCCCGCCTTGAAATCAGGCCAATTATTGTCAGTTTCGATTGACACTATAAGAAGAGATGCTGAACTGACAAAGCATTCAAGTCCATGGTCGAGGTGTGGACTTCCACAATTAAGAGATTATTAACTCTTTTGCGCGACCCTCGGCTGTCTCTTCTGCGGCCAACCCGAGAGGTGCGCCATGTCCATCAGCACCGCATCCGCAATGAACGCGATCCCCACCGGAGCGGTCGGACCCGCCGCGCATCGCCGCCGCATGCTTCACAACCTGTCGCTCGGGACGAAGATCTGGGCTGGTTTCGGCAGCCTTCTCGCCCTGATGACGGTCGGCGCGGCCGTCGCCTGGGTCGGTTTCGGCGGCGTGTCCGCCTCGGTCGACGCCGCCGACCGGCGGACCGGAAACGCGCTGGCGATCGAGCAGCTCGCCATCCGCACGGGTGCGATGGCGCTGGACGCCTTCGATTTCGTCGTGACGGAGAATCCCGCCCAGGTCGACGCCTTCCAAGCCAACGCGCGGGCGGCGAAGGCCCTGTCCGCCGAGGCGATCGAGGGGCTGGCGGGCACCCCCCACCGCGCCGGGGCGGAGGCCATCGCGCGCGGGGTGTCCGATCTGGAGGCGCTGTTCGGGGACATCGTGCGCCTTACGGGCGAACGGCGCGCCCAGGCGAACAACGGCGTGAACTCCTACGGGCCCGAGGCGCGGCGGCGCCTGAGCGAGATCCGCGAAACGGCCGCCCGCGACGGCGACACGCGCGCGGCCCTGGCGGCGGCGGAGATGATCGAGGCGCTGATGCTCATGCGCTTCTACGTCGCCCGCTTCATCGACACCGGGGATTCCAAGGCGGCGGAGACGGCGCTGCGCCACATGGGCACGACCGAACAGGCCATGCTGATGCTCCGAGGCGAGCTGCAGAACGCGACACGCATCGCGCTCCTGGAGCAGGCCGAAGGGTTCCTGAACCAGTACAAGACCTCGTTCCAGGCGCTGATCCGCATCAGTGCCGAACGCAAGGGCGTGGACGCCCGCTTCGCCGAAACGCTGGGTGCCATCGAAACGGCGGCGGAGACCATCGGCAAGGCCGTCCTGACCGAGGCGGAGAGCGCGTCGGAGGCCCTCAAGGCGGATGTCGGGACCAAGCGCGGGCTTGTCGGCGGCGGCTTCCTGGCCGCCCTGGTCCTCGGCGTGGGCATCGCCTTCCTGATCGTCCGCGCCACGGTGGAGCCGATCCGCAAGGTGACGGACTATCTCGCCCGCCTCAGCCAGGGCGACGGGACGTTCGAGATCAGGTCGCGCGAGAGCGACGACGAGATCGGCCGCATGATGCAGGCCACGCGGGTGTTGCGGGACACGGTGCGCAAGGCCTTCTCCCAGGCGCAGATGATCGCCGACATGCCGATCGCCGTGATGCTGGCCGATCCGAAGAACGACTTCCGCATCAGCTACATGAACAAGGCGACCGACGCCCTTGTCCGCAAGGTGGAACGCCACCTGCCGGTCAAGGCGGACGCCATGATGGGCCAGTCCATCGACATCTTCCACAAGGACCCGTCGCACCAGCGGCGCATCCTGTCCGATCCGAAGAACCTGCCCTGGCAGGCGAAGGTCCGCATCGGGGACGAGCTTGTGGACCTGCGCATCTCCGCCGTCATGGACAAGGACGGCGCCTATGTCGGCCCCATGCTGGTCTGGAACATCGTGACCCAGCAGGAGCGCCTGGCGAACGACTTCGAAGGCAACGTGAAGGGCACCATCGACCGGCTGGTGGAATCGCTGCGCCGCGTCGAGGCCCGGATGCAAGGCATGGCGGCCGCGGCCCGGCAGACCCGGTCCCAGTCCAGCAGCGTCGCGGCGGCGGCGGAACAGGCCTCCGCCAACGTGCAGACCGTCGCCGCCGCGTCGGAGGAGCTGGCCGCCTCCATCCGGGAGATCGGGCAGCAGATGCAGCGCACCACCGCCATGGCCGGCGACGCCTCGACCCAGGTGGAGCAGGCGACGGCCCGGGCCGAGGCGCTGGCCGCCGGCAGCCGCCGGATCGAGCAGGTGGTCGGGCTGATCCAGTCGATCGCAGGGCAGACGAACCTGCTCGCGCTGAACGCCACCATCGAGGCCGCGCGGGCCGGGGAGGCGGGCAAGGGCTTCGCCGTCGTGGCGAACGAGGTGAAGGCCCTGGCCAACCAGACCGCGAAGGCGACGGAGGATGTCTCGGCCGAGGTCCGCGCCATCCAGGCGGCCGTGGACGAGGTCGTGGCCGCCGTGCGGGAGGTGCTGGCCACCATCCGGGCCATGCGGGAGGTGTTCACCGGCGTGGCGGCGGCCGTGGAGGAGCAGCAGGCCGCCACCACGGAGATCAGCCGCAACGTGCAGGAGGCCGCGCGGGGCACCCAGCAGGTGTCGAGCGAGATCGTCGAGGTGAAGGACGCCTCGGAGACGGCCGGCACCTCGGCGGAGGAGGTGCTCAAGGTCGCGGCCGAGCTCATGCAGGCCAGCGCCACCATGGGCGAGAAGGCGGACAGCTTCCTGAAGGGCGTGCGGGCGGCGTGATCGGGTCGCGGACCGCGCCCCGTCCGGCCGACGCCCCGCCCCGCAGGCTCAGTGGGACTTGCCGTCCCGGTTCACCAGCTTGAAGAAGCGGGACTTCTCGCCCTCGATCTCATCCTGGTAGAGCAGGGCGAGGCCGCGATCCTCGAAGGTCTTGAAGAACTGGTCCCAGGAAATCTCCTCCAGTCCCTCCTCCTTCTCGCCGAAATCGAAGCGGAGCAGGCCGCCGTCGTCGCCCTTGGGCGTGCCCTTCACGGCGGCGGGGCGGCCGCCCCGGCTTTCCGCCCACTTGCGGATGGCATCATGGTCGGTGGTGGTGTTGGCGTCGGAACCGCGGGCGCCCATGGCGAACCTCCGGAGTGTGCGTGGTCGGTGCCGTGCGTGGCTGCGGGCGGAAACAGTTTGACGACAGCGGTGTTCCCCCTTCGGTGCGCTTGCTAATGCGAATAATTCGCAATAGCATTCGGTCAGTCTGGAAACAGCCCGTTGCGGAGACCGCGCGCATGCCGAGGGACCCCATGAGCCACAGCACCGACAGCACAGATGCCGACAGCAACAGTGCCCACGGCCCCGGAGCCGCCCGCCATCTCGCCCGCCTGTGGCCCCGCACCCGCCCGGTGACGCAGGTCTTCGACCTCACGCGGCCGGAACAGCTCCTTCTGTGGTCGGCGCGGCGCTGGCGCCATGGGCGCTTCGGCTGGCCCCAGGTGGAGGTGGAGTTCCGGCGCGTGGCCGGCGCCCGTTGGGCCGATGCGCTGATCGCCTGGGAACAGGCGCTGGACCTGCTGCATCGCTGGCCGGCGTCCACGCCCGACATCCGCAACGGCTGCGAGACGGCCCTGTCGGCGGACGAGCGCGCCCTGCTGTCGGCCGTCGCCGTGGTCCAGGCGGGGCCGCCGCTGGCCCCCGACCTGCTGCTCCGCAGGCTGGCGGGGCGGTTCGACCGCATGGAGCTGCTGCGCCTGCTGGAGGACCTCGCGGACGCGTTCGGCGCCGTGTCGCTGCGGGACGCGCGCCCGTCGGCGGCCGTGTCGGCGTTCAGCCCGCCGCAGGGTCACCGAAGCGCCGGTTGATCAGGTGGATGACGGCGACACCACCCAGCGTCTCCGTCCCCTCGAGATCCAGGCGGTTGTCCTTGCCGTGCGCGAAGGCGGCCGGGCCGACGAGGCGGGGTGCGGCCGGGTCGCCGACGAAGAAGGGTGCCACCGCCAGCCGCAGCCGGTGGAAGCAGCCGGATGCGAGGAACTGCGTCAGCACCCGGCTTCCGCCCTCCACGAACAGGTGCCGGATCCCCTGGCCTTCCAGGGCCCGCAGGATCGTGGCCGGGCGGCAGTCCTCCAGCCCGATCACGCTGGCGACCGCACCCAGCCGATCACGCACCAGGGATTCCGCCGCGTGCGGGCAGAGCACGATCTTCGGCCCGCCGCCCCGGAAGAAGACGCCGTCGGGCGGAAGATCGCCGCTTTCCGTCACGGTGACCTTGATCGGCATCTCCGGCAGGCCCCGCCGCACCCGTTCGGCCAGCAGGTCGGGATAGCGCACGGTCAGCTGCGGATCGTCGCGGCGGACGGTGCCGGCGCCGACCAGGATGGCGTCGGCCCGGGCGCGGAGCGCGTGAACGGCGTAGGCGTCCTCCGGGCTCGACAGGACCAGCCGTTCGTCGCACCGGTCGTCGATGTGGCCGTCCAGCGACATGGCGACCGAGACCTGGACCCACTCCATCCGTCACCAGCACCGTCAGAAAACCGTCACGAGAAACGGTGGGGCCGCGGATGCAGGATGTCCAGTGCGGCGGGGTGGCACGCCATCCGGCGCGGGTCGGCGTGGGTCAGCGCGGGCCGGGCACGCCGGACAGCGTGCCTTCGCCAGGATCGGCCTGCGGGCTCTTCAGCACGCTGATGGTGCCGTCGGTCTCCAGCACCACGGCCTCCACCGTGGCGGGGTCGGCGGCCCCGGTTCCGCGCAGGGCGGACAGCACCTCCTCCCGGGTGATCCGCTGGGACCGCAGGGCCGCCTCCAGGAACCGGCCCTTGTGCAAGATCAACGTCGGCTCCGATTTGATGAGGGCCTGGAAGCGGGGATTGCGGATCGACAGCCAGGTGACGGCGAACTGGAGATAGATCAGCAGGGCGAAGGCGAGCACCCCCTCCGCCAGCGCCACGTCGCGGCTGAGCAGCACGGTCGCCAGCGAGGACCCGAGCGCCACAGTGACAACCAGATCGAAGGCGTTGAGCTTGGTCAAGGTGCGCTTGCCGGAGACCCGCAGCAGCGTCACCAGCGCCACATAGGCGAGGACGCCCACCACCAGCACCCGCAGCAACCCGTCCCAGCCGTCGAACCACATGGCAGCCCCCCGTGCACAGCCCCCGTTGCGTCACGAGGGGCAAACAGAGGGGTGGCGGCAAGGGTTGCGCCGAAAGACTGCGGCGTTCAGGCCGCCGCGTCCTTGCCACCCGTGGCGGGCGCACCGGAATTGGGGCTGGTGAAGCGGCCGCCCACCCGGAACTTGTCCAGGTATGTGGGCACGATCACCTCCGCCGCCGTCGCGGTCACGCCCAGTTCGGCCAGACCGGGGAACTTGCCGGACACGACATTGTCGGTCCGCAGCAGCTCCACCTGGTCGCGGGTGATGATCTTGCCGGGCAGCTTCTCGAACACCGCACCCTGCAGCTTGGCGAGACCCCACGGGATCTCCACCAGCCGCTTCCTCGGCCGCATCGTCTCCCGCTTCACCACCTCCATCAGCTGGCGGAAGCTGTAGATCCGGGGGCCGCCCAGTTCGTAGACGCGGCCCTTGCTCTCCGTCGTGGCGAGGGCGGCCATCACGGCCTCGGCCACGTCGCCGACATAGACGGGCTGGAACTTGGTGTGGCCGCCGCCGATCAGCGGCAGGAAGGGCAGCAGCTGCGCCATCGCGGCGAAGCGGTTGAAGAAGCCGTCCTCCGGCCCGAACACGATGGAGGGGCGGAAGATCGTCGCCTCGGGAAAGGCGGCCAGCACCGCCTGCTCCCCATGGCCCTTGGTGCGGGCGTATTCGGCGACGGCACCCGGATCAGCGCCCAGCGACGACATCTGCACGAACCGCTCCACCCCCGCCGCCTTCGCCGCCTTGGCGATGCGGCCGGGCAGGTCGCCATGCACGTTGGCGAAGGTGTCGTGGCGGCCGTTCGGCGCCAGGATGCCGATCAGGTTGATGACGAGGTCGGAGCCGCGCACGGCGTAATCCAGCGAGGCGTCGTCCTTCAGGTTGACGGCCATGGGCACGATCTGGCCGACCGAGCCCATCGGCTTCAGGCTGGTCAGCCGGCCCGGATGGCGCGAGGGCACCCGGATGACGCAGCCGGTCTTGGCGAGGCGGCGGATGATGTGCCGGCCGATGAAGCCCGATCCGCCGAACACGGTGGCGACACGGTAGCGATAGACCATCCCTGCTCTCCGACTGAAAAAGGGGCGGCACCGCCCTGCCATGGCGGCCGCGCCGACGTTCCGCGAGCTTATATAGAAGCGCCGACCGCCGGACCAGACGGCATCGCGCCGCAACCTGTCACGGGCCGGCCCTCCGGCGGCCGGAGATGGCTGTTGACATCGGGTCCGGGTGGCTCTATCTAGCCGGTCCACCGTGCCCAGGTGGCGGAATTGGTAGACGCGCAGGTTTCAGGTACCTGTGCCGCAAGGCGTGGAAGTTCGAGTCTTCTCCTGGGCACCACCGTTTCGATCTGATATCGCAATCAGGCCGCCCGCGACATCGCCGGCGGCCTGATGCGTTTCCGGGCCCAGCCAGCGACGCCGGACCCCCGGCGACGCCGGACCCATCGTCATCCAGCTTGGAGTGACCGCCATGCCCATCGACCTTCATGACGGCGATCTGCCCGAAGGGCTGGACCTCGGCCCCGTCGTCGCCATCGACACCGAGACGATGGGCCTGAACCCGGCGCGCGACCGCCTCTGCCTCGTGCAGCTCTCCGGCGGCGACGGCCGCGTGCATCTGGTGCAGTTCCGCAAGGAGCGGCTGGGGCCGGACGGCCGGTTCGCGGCCCCCAACCTCGCCCGCATGCTGGCCGATCCGGCGACGCTGAAGCTGTTCCACTTCGCCCGGTTCGACGTGGCCGTGATGCAGCGGTACCTGGGCGTGCTCTGCCAGCCGATCTACTGCACCAAGATCGCCAGCAAGCTGGTGCGCACCTTCACCGACAAGCACGGGCTGAAGGATCTGGTGAAGGAACTGCTGGGGGTGGAGCTGTCCAAGCAGCAGCAGTCCAGCGACTGGGGGGCCGACGAGCTGACGCCGGAGCAGCTGAAGTACGCCGCCGCCGACGTGCTGTACCTGCACGAGCTGAAGGCGAAGCTGGACGTCATGCTGGCCCGCGAGGGGCGGACCGAGCTTGCGGAGGGCTGCTTCCGCTTCCTGCCGACGCGCGGGCTGCTCGACCTCGGCGGTTGGGCGCGGCATGGCGAGACGCCGGACATCCTCGACCACTGATCCGCGTGACGCAGCGGCGTGCCGCCTGTTTCCCGCCCCGTTGTGACGCAGGTCATATCCGGTCCGGGAGCGCCACCACATTTATAGTGGCGAGGATGACGCGCGGATTCCCCGCGCGCCGATTTGACCGCCGATTCCGCGGTCGGGTACACTTCCACCTGTCGCCCGCCGCCCCACCTTTCCGGGAACCCCGTCCGCCGTCGCCGCGGGCCAGAGAGATCGCGAACGCCGTATGATGGCTCCGGCCCGCCCCACAGCAGAGGACCCGAAGAGGCAGGCCAAGCCCGACTCGCGGCGCGCGTGGACGCGGGCGCTGCCGGCCGCCGCCGACTTCGCCGACGCCCAGGCCCGGACGCGGCTGGTCAATCTGGCGAAGGTGGCCCTGCCGGCGCTGGCGGCCGGGCTGATCGGGCTGATCGCGATATGGCCACTGTTCTCCTCCCAGCCGGACGTGAAGACCGGCGACGCGGCGGAGACGGGCCGGCTGGAGATGGTGGACGCCCGCTACCTCGGCGCCGACGCCAACCGACGCCCGTTCGAGGTGCGGGCCCAGCGGGCCGACCAGGTCGGGAGCGGCAACGTCGTCGACCTGACGAACCCCGAGGCGCAGATGGCGCTGGACGGCGGCCAGTGGCTGACCGTCGCCGCCGAGCGCGGGCGCTACGATCAGCAGACCGGAACCTTGGCCCTGGAGGGGAACGTCACCCTGTTCCATGACGGCGGCTACGAGTTCGCCACCTCGGCGGCAGAGCTGGACACGGTGCGCGGCATCGCCTGGGGCAACGCGCCGGTGGAGGGGCAGGGCCCCATCGGGGAGATCGACGCCGGCGGCTTCCGCGTGCTGGAGGACGGGGCGACGGTGGTGTTCACCGGCAAGGCGCGGCTGCATGTGGTGCCCGCCGCGACCCCCGGGGCGGCGACCGCCCAGGGCGGTGCGGGATGAGGCCGCCGGCGCTGCTGATCGCCTTGGCGCTCACCGGTACGCTCGGCATGGCCCTGGCCGCGCCGGTTCCGGCCCTGGCCCAGTCGGAGGCGCGCTTCGGCGGAAGCGCCCCAATCGACGTGGTGGCCGACGGATCGCTGGAGCTGCACCAGAACGAGAAGGCGATCGTGGCCCGCACCAACGCGGTGGCCACGCGCGGCGACCTGCGCCTGCGGGCCGACACGCTGACCGCCTATTACCGCGATCTGCCGAACGGCGACACGGAGATCTACCGGGTGCTGGCGCAGGGCGATGTGGAGATCACCTCCCCCAACCAGAAGGCGTTCGGCGCCCAGGGCATCTTCGACGTGGACCGGGACGTGGCCGTGCTGACGGGCGGCGACCTGCGGGTCGTGACGGCGAACGACGTGGTCACCGCCCGCGACAGCCTGGAATACTGGCGGGCCGACAATCTGGCGGTGGCGCGCGGCGACGCGCTGGCCGTGCGCGGGGACAACCGCGTGAAGGCGGACCGGCTGGTCGGCCTGCTGCAGGAGAACGCCAAGGGCCAGCTCGACCTGACCCGGATCGACGCCGAAGGCGGTGTGGTCATCACCACCCCGCGCGACGTGGTCCAGGGCAGCAAGGGCACCTATGACATCGGCAGCAAGCTGGCCGTGCTGACGGGCGATGTCCGGATCACCCGGGGGCGCAACCAGCTGAACGGCAGTGCCGCCGAGGTCGACCTGGAATCCGGGGTCAGCCGGCTGCTGGCGGCACCGGCCGGGCAAGGGGCGGGCCAGGGCGCGCGGGTGCGCGGCCTGTTCGTCCCCGAACAGCAGGGAAACCGCCCCGGCGCCGTACAAGGGCAGGGCGCCCAGGGCGAGGGCGGTCAACGACAGGGCGAACGGCCCAGCCAAGGAGGTACCCGATGAGCGCGGACGGCGACCTGAAAGCGGCCACGCGCCCCGCGCCCGGGAAGCCGGGTACGGCCGCGACCCCGTCGGGCGGCCCGCGCCTCGTGACCAACAACACGGGCCTCGTCGCCCGCAAGCTCGGCAAGGCCTACAAGGGCCGGCCCGTGCTGCGCGACGTCTCCGTGTCCGTGAAGCGGGGGGAGGCTGTGGGCCTTCTCGGCCCCAACGGTGCGGGCAAGACGACCTGCTTCTACATCATCACCGGCCTGATCGTGCCCGACTACGGCGCGATCGAACTGGACGGCGTGGATGTCACCGAACTGCCCATGTATCGGCGCGCGCGCCTGGGCATCGGCTACCTGCCGCAGGAGGCGTCGATCTTCCGGGGCCTGTCGGTGGAGAACAACATCCGCGCCGTGCTGGAGGCCGTGGAGCCCGACCGCGATGTGCGGGAGCAGATGCTGGACGAGCTGCTCGCGGAATTCAGCATCAGCCACCTGCGCCGCACCCCGGCCCTGGCCCTGTCGGGCGGCGAGCGGCGGCGCGTGGAGATCGCACGGGCCCTGGCCAGCCAGCCGCACTTCATCCTGCTGGACGAGCCCTTCGCCGGCATCGACCCGATCGCCGTGAACGACATCCGCGAGCTGGTCAGCCACCTGCGGGAGCGCGGGATCGGCGTGCTGATCACCGACCACAATGTGCGGGAGACCCTGGACATCGTGGACCGCGCCTACATCCTGCACGACGGCATGGTGCTGATGGAGGGCGAGCCGTCGGAGATCGTGGCGCACAAGGACGTCCGTCGGGTCTATCTGGGCGAACGCTTCAGCCTGTGACGGCCTGAACACTCGACCTCACCCAGCGGGAGCATGATGATGACCAGCCGCGCCGCCCGTTTCGCAGCGATCCTCGCCATCCTCGGCCTGCCCGCCGTGGCCCTGCTCATCGCCGCCCCGCCGGGCGGGGCCCAGCAGGGCGGGGCCCCGCAGGACGCAGCACAGCGCGCGTTCCTGGTGGAGAACGCGAAGCGTCCCGGCTGGCAGCAGACGGCCAGCGGCCTGCAGTACAGGGTGGTGAAAAAAGCTACCGACCCCGACGCCCCTTCCCCGGCGGCGACCGACGCGGTGCTGGTGAACTACGAGGGGCGCCTGATCGACGGCACGGTGTTCGACAGCTCCTACGAGCGCGGCAAGCCCCTCAGCTTCACCCTCAACCGCGTCATCCCCGGCTGGACCGAGGGGGTGCAGCTCATGAAGGTGGGGGAGACGTTCGAGTTCGCGATCCCCGGCAACCTCGCCTACGGCCAGCGCGGCGTGCCCCAGGCCGGCATCGGCCCCGATGCCACGCTGCTGTTCAAGGTCGAGCTGCTGGAGATCGTCTCCCCCTTCGCGCAGCCGCCCCGCTGAAGGCCCGGCACGCCCCTTCCCGGCGATTCTCCCCGGAAAGGCATAGCATTTGCATATCGCCCTCGCGACCCTCGTGCTAACTTCGTCGGGCTGGCTGGAAACGGCCGGCGCCCGGGTGCGCGGACGAATAGGTTGTCTACCTTTGGTCCCTACACTTAGGGTATAACTCCGAACGGGGACACCAGGGGCAGGGCCTAGCGCGATGGCGCTTCAACAACGCCTCGATTTGCGGCAGAGCCAGGCGCTCGTCATGACGCCGCAGCTGCAGCAGGCCATCAAGCTGCTGCAGCTGTCCAATGTCGAGCTGGCCGAGTTCGTCGAGCGGGAGCTCGAGCAGAACCCGTTGCTGGAACGGGACGAGGGCGACGGCTTCCGCGAGATCGTGCCGGACGGCGTGGACCGGGTCGACGCGGAGCCGATCCCGATGGACGGCCGCACCCGCGACACGGTCGACCTCGCCGCCAGTGATCGGCTCGCTCCGGACGGGGACAGCCCGCTCGATACCGATTTCGAGAACGTCTACACGAACAGCAGCCCCGGCGACATCCACGATGGCGGCGACCAGTCGGGCGAGGCTTTCGGGAACTGGTCCGGCCGGGGCGGCAGCTTCGACGGCGAGGACGGCTCGTTCGAGGACAGGCTGAGCGAAGGGCGGACCCTGCGCGACCTGCTGGACGAGCAGATCACCATGGATATCGGGGACGGGCTGGACCGCCTGGTCGCCTACGCCCTGATGGACCATCTGGACGATGCCGGCTACTTCACCGGCGAACTGGCGCAGATCGCAGAGCAGCTCGGCACCGATCAGGCCAAGGTGGAGGCGGTGCTGGCGCGGCTGCAGCGCTTCGACCCGCCGGGGATCTTCGCGCGCAGCCTCGCCGAATGCCTCGCCATCCAGCTCAAGGAGAAGGATCGGCTGGACCCCTGCATGCAGGCGCTGCTGGACAACCTGCCCCTGCTGGCGGCCCGCAACATCCCCGCATTGCTGAAGGTGTGCAACGTCGACTCCGAGGACCTCGCCGAGATGGTCCAGGAGATCAAGGCGCTGAACCCGAAACCGGCGCTCGCCTTCGACCTGGAGCCGGTGCAGACGGTGGTGCCGGACATCCTGATGCGGGCCGCACCCAGCGGCGGCTGGATCGTCGAACTGAACACCGACACGCTGCCGAAGGTGCTGCTGAACCAGCGCTACTACAGCCGCGTGGCGGGCTCGGCCAAGAACAAGCAGGAAAAGGAGTACATCGCCGAGCAGTTCCAGTCGGCGAGCTGGCTGGTGAAGAGCCTGCACCAGCGGGCGAACACCATCCTGAAGGTGGCGACCGAGATCGTGCGCCAGCAGGACGCCTTCTTCCTGCACGGTCTGCAGTTCCTGCGCCCGCTGATCCTGCGCGACATCGCCGAGGCGATCGGCATGCACGAGAGCACCGTCAGCCGCGTGACGACCAACAAGTTCATGGCGACACCGCGCGGCCTGTTCGAGCTGAAGTACTTCTTCACCTCCGCCATCCAGGGCGCCGACGGGCAGGCCGCCCATTCGGCCGAGGCGGTGCGGTACCGCATCAAGGTGCTGATCGACGCGGAGAAACCCGACGACATCCTGTCGGACGACAAGCTGGTGGAGATTCTCCGCGCGGAAGGGATCGACATTGCACGCCGGACGGTCGCCAAGTATCGTGAGGGCATGAAAATCTCCTCCTCCGTCCAGCGCCGCCGGGAGAAGTCGCTTGGCTTCTAGGGTTCGCGCCGTCGGTGGTTGGAACAAGGCCCCGACGACACCCTTTCCCTTCCCGCCGTCCGGCCCCCCGATGCCGGCCGGCCGGGGTGTCGCGCCCGGCGGCCCCGTCGCGACGTGAGCAACGGAACGGACCGGTCATGCACATCACCGTCAAAGGCAAGCAGTTGGATGTCGGCGACGCCCTCCGCGGCCATGTCACCGACACGCTGAACGCCCAGGTGGGCAAGTATTTCGGCAATCCGCTGGAGGCGACGGTCGTCCTGTCGCGCGACGCCCACCTCTACAAGGCGGACATCCAGGTCCATGTCGGCCGGGGCATCCTGGTCCAGGCCAACGCGGAGGCGACGGAGCCCTATCCCGCGTTCGACGAGGCGGCGGAGAAGGTCGCCAAACGCCTGCGCCGGCACAAGCGGCGCCTGAAGGACCATCACCGGAACGGGCCCCTGCCCCCGGAAGAAGCGCCGATCCTCGCCCGGAAGTACATCCTGGAGGGCCCGGCCGCCGACGGTGCGGACGATATCGAGGCGGACGGCATCGGGGCGGAGGGCGACGCCGCCATGCAGGATGGCGACGACGGCCATGCGCCGGTCATCGTTGCCGAGATGGAGAGCCGCATCGATATGCTCACCGTCTCCGAAGCGGTCATGCGGATGGACCTCGCCGATATCCCGGCGCTCATGTTCCGCAACCGTGCACATGGTGGTTTGAATATGGTATACCGCCGACCCGACGGGAATGTGGGGTGGGTCGACCCCCAGGCCGGTCAGAACGGCGACGGTCGGCAGGGCGCTTGAACCCATGATCGTCGCCAACCGTTCCATCCGACCGGTTCCCCAGACTCCAGTTTCCCAGATGAATGACCTGATCACGCCGGACGGCATCATTCCCGCTTTGCGCGCCGGCTCGAAGAAGCAGGCGTTGCAGGAGCTCGCCCGCAAGGCGGCCGAGCTGACCGGGCTGCACGAGCGCGCCATCTTCGACGTGGTGGTGGAGCGCGAGCGGCTGGGTACCACGGGTGTCGGCCGCGGCATCGCCATCCCGCACGGCAAGCTGCCGGGCATCAGGGGCGTTCTCGCCATCTTTGCCCGGCTGGAGAAGCCGGTGGATTTCGAGGCGATCGACGACCAGCCGGTCGACCTGATGTGCCTGCTGCTCGCACCTGAGGCGGCCGGTGCGGACCATCTGAAGGCGCTGGCCCGGGTGTCGCGCCTGCTGCGCGACCCGATCCTGTGCGACAAGCTGCGCGGGGCGGAGACGGCGGACGCAATCTACGCCCTTCTGGCCCAGCAGGAGCAGAGCCACGCCGCCTGAGCGGCGGGCCGCTCAGACCCACCTTCCTATCCCTCGGCATGCGCTTGCGCCGGTCCCGCCGACGCGGGGCCGCGGCCTCGCGTGGCGGACGCGACCATGCGCATTAGAACTATCGCATAAATAGCCGAAACCACGGTGATTCGGGAGTGTTTGCAGGGGAGGGCGGTGCCATGTCACCGCCGCGCAAGCACAACAGGTGATCGAAAATGCATGCGAAACGGATCGCCGACAGGTCTGGCGGGCATGGGCCCCGCGTTTCCGGCCCCCGCGTTTCCGGCTATGGGAACCCGAAGGAGCAGCCCACCCCGATCGCACGGGCCCTGGCCCGTCTCGCCGGACGGGTCGAATTCGACGAGCGCAACGGCTGCTACCGCCTGGACGGGCGGCCGATTCCGGTGCAGGCGCTGATCAAGGCCGCCGAGAATCGTCACTGAGGCGCGGGGGCCGGCGCGACGCCGCCGGCCCGTCCGCCATCGGCGAACCCCCGCTCAATCCTCCCGACGCCAGCGCTCGGTCGTGACCACCTGCCGGACCACCGGGATGGTCCTGAGGACGCGGGCGACATAGTCCGATTCGTCGCGGGTCAGGCTGCGCACCTGGATGTCGGTGACCAGTTGCTCCTCCGCCTCCAGCAGGCGGACATTGACCGACACCGGCACCAGCCCGCGCTTGGCGAAGGGCTCCAGCAGGCGGGGCAGGGCGCCCGGATCGGGCTCCGAGACGATCCCGAAGCAGGCCACGCGCGCCGGGTCGACCGGGCGCGCCTCCAGCGGCGGCGGGGTGAGGGCGAGGGCGGGTTGTCCCATCGTCGGCGCTCCGATCCCGGCCTCAGGCCGCCGCGCTGGCCGGCTGCGTCACCTCGCACCCCGGCTTCAGCTCGTCGAACCCGGCCGTGCCCAGACACAGCGCCAGCACCGTCGCCACCCGGTCGGGCGACATCGTCGGCCCGCCGCTGACCACGGCCACGGCGGCGCGGGTCCGGCCGAGGTCCAGCGCCGTCGCCAGCACCTCCTCCACATCGGCGGGATCGCGGCGGACCCAGTCCACCCGGCCCTCGCGGGCACCGCGCCCGGTCGCCAGCGCGATGCGCAGGCCGGTGCCCGGCGGCTGGAACAGGGTCAGGGCGTGATCGTGCGTGGCCTCGGTTCGCATGGCGGCTCCTCCGGAACGGGACGCGGGCATCCTAGCGCCGGTCGCGGGGAAATTTTTTGCGAACTTGCCCGATATGGAACGGAATGCGCATGATCCATGCGTGAACAGCGATCCAGAAGGAGGAATCATGCGCAAGGATCTGGACGGCATCGACTGGCGCATCCTGACCTACCTGCAGCGGCACGGGGACGCGACGGCGGCCCAGGTCGCCGACGAGGTGGGGCTGTCGCAGAGCCCCTGCTGGCGCCGCATCCAGCGGCTGGAGGAGGTGGGGGTGATCAAGTCGCGCGTCGCCCTGATCGACCGCAAGGCGGTCGGCCTCAACGTGCTGATCTTCAGCCATGTGAAGCTGGAGGCCCACAGCGGCGACAAGCTGGACGAGTTCCGCGAGGCGATCCGGCGCATCCCGGAGGTGCAGGAGTGCTTCGTGCTGATGGGGCAGGTCGATTTCCTGCTGCGAATCGTCACCCAGGACATCGAGGCCTATGAGCGCCTGTTCTTCGAACGGCTGTCCAAACTGCCCGGCGTGCGCGAGATCAACAGCATGATCGCGGTGTCGGCCGTGAAGGAAACCACGGAGTTGCCGCTACGGGCGGGGTGATTCGGCAGCACCGTCACAAAACTGTAGTGGATTCTCCTTATCTCTCGGGGCATGAGTGGTGCCCGGCCAGACAGGCGCCCAATCGACGTGCGCCGCCACGCCCAGCCGGATACCCAATGCTCATCCTCGATCGCGTCACCAAGGAATTCGGGACCAAGCGCGTGCTGGACGCGCTGTCGCTGGAGGTGCCGAAAGGCCAGATGCTGGGCGTGATCGGCCGGTCGGGTGCGGGCAAGTCCACCATGCTGCGGCTGATCAACCGGCTGGCCGACCCGACTGGCGGCAGCATCAGCTGGGACGGGGCCGAGGTGGCCACCCTGATGGGCAAGCCGCTGCGCGATTGGCGCACCCGCTGGGCCATGATCTTCCAGCAGTTCAACGTGGTCGACCGGCTGGATGTCATCTCCAACGTGCGGATGGG
>JAJUIU010000102.1 GCA_029267445.1 Rhodospirillaceae bacterium | reverse complement strand
GTGCCCTCAGGCCGCGGCCTGGGCCGGGGCCGCCATGTCCGGGTCGTAGTTGAGGTTCGGCGCCAGCCAGCGCTCCGCCTCCTCGACGGCCATGCCCTTGCGCCGGGCGTAGTCCTCGACCTGGTCGCGCTCGATCTTGCCCACGCCGAAGTACCGCGCCTCCGGATGGGCGAAGTACCAGCCCGACACCGACGAGGCCGGCGTCATGGCCAGGCTCTCGGTCAGCTCCACGCCCGTCGTCGCCGGCGCGTCGAGCAGGCGGAACAGGGTCAGCTTCTCGGTGTGGTCGGGGCAGGCCGGGTAGCCGGGCGCCGGGCGGATGCCGCTGTAGCGCTCGGCGATCAGGTCCTCGTTGCTCAGGTCCTCGTCCGGGGCGTAGCCCCAGAACTCGCGGCGCACCCGCTCGTGCATGCGCTCGGCGAAGGCCTCGGCCAGCCGGTCGCCCAGCGCCTTGACCATGATCGCGGCGTAGTCGTCGTGCGCGGCCTCGAACTCCGCCGCCTTCGCCTCGATGCCGGGGCCGGCCGTCACCACGAACCCGCCGAGGTGGTCGGCGAGCCCGGAGCCGCGCGGCGCCACGAAGTCGGCCAGCGCGAAGTTCGCCCGGTCCCGCCCCTCGTCGCGCCACATCTGCTGGCGCAGCGTGTGGACGCGCGCGAGCGGCCGCGCCCGCGCCTCGTCGGCGTAGAGCTGGACGTCGTCGTCCACCGCCTCGGCCGGCCAGAAGCCGATCGCCGCCCGCGGCGTCGTCCAGCGCTCGCCGATCAGGCGCTGCAGCATGGCGCGCGCGTCGTCGTAGAGGCTGCGCGCGGCCGCGCCGACCACCGGGTCCTCGAGGATCGCGGGGAAGCTCCCCGCCAGCTCCCAGGTCTGGAAGAAGGGCTTCCAGTCGATCCGGGTCGCGAGCTCGGCGAGGTCGTACTCCTCGAACACGCGTACGCCCGTGAAGCTCGGGCGTACGGGCGCGTACGACGCCCAGTCGAGCTTCGCCCGGTTGGCCCGCGCGGCCGCCAGCGGCAGCCGCTTCTTGGCCAGCTGTCCCGCCGCGTGCGCCTCGCGCATGCGGCGGTACTCCTCGCGCACCTGGGCCGCGAAGGCGTCCTTCTGGTCGGGGGCCAGCAGCGCCTGCGCCACGCCGACCGCGCGGCTGGCGTCCAGCACGTGGACCACGGGGCCCGAGTAGTTCGGGGCGATCTTGACCGCCGTGTGCACCTTGGACGTGGTGGCGCCGCCGATCAGCAGCGGGATCGAGAACCCCTCGCGCTCCATCTCGCGGGCCACGTACACCATCTCGTCCAGCGACGGGGTGATCAGGCCCGACAGGCCGATCGCGTCCACCTTCTCCCGCCGCGCCACCTCCAGGATCTTCGCGCAGGGCACCATCACGCCGAGGTCGATCACCTCGAAGTTGTTGCACTGCAGCACGACGCCGACGATGTTCTTCCCGATGTCGTGGACGTCGCCCTTGACGGTCGCCATCAGGATGCGGCCGGCGTTGCTCGCCTGCGAGGCCCCGGCGTTCGCCGCCTTCTCCTCCTCGATGTAGGGCAGGAGGTAGGCGACCGCCTTCTTCATCACGCGGGCCGACTTCACGACCTGCGGCAGGAACATCTTGCCGGCGCCGAACAGGTCGCCGACGACGTTCATGCCGTCCATCAGCGGCCCCTCGATCACCTCCAGCGGGCGGGTGACCTCCTGCCGGGCCTCCTCCACATCGGTGTCGATGTACTCGTCGATGCCGTGGACCAGGGCGTGGGTCAGGCGGGCCTTCACCGGCTGCTGCCGCCAGGACAGGTCCGCCTCCTTCTTCGCCGTCCCGCCCTTGTACTTGTCGGCGATCTCCAGAAGCCGGTCCGTGGCGTCGGGGCGGCGGTTGAGGATCACATCCTCCACCCGCTCCCGCAGCTCGGCCGGGATGTCCTCGTACACCGGCAGCTCGCCCGCGTTGACGATGCCCATGTCCATCCCCGCCTTGATGGCGTGGTAGAGGAACACGCTGTGCATCGCCTGACGGACGGTGTTGTTGCCCCGGAAGCTGAAGGAGACGTTGGACAGGCCGCCGGAGACATGGGCGCCCGGCAGCTCCGTCCGGATGCGCTTCGTCGCCTCGATGAAGTCGACGGCGTAGTTGTTGTGCTCCTCGATCCCGGTCGCGACGGCGAAGATGTTGGGATCGAAGATGATGTCCTCGGGCGGGAAGCCGACCCGGTCCACCAGGATGCGGTAGGAGCGCTCGCAGATCTCGAACTTGCGGGCGGCGGTGTCGGCTTGGCCCTTCTCGTCGAAGGCCATGACGACGACGGCGGCACCGTAGCGGCGGATCTTCCGCGCCTGCTGGATGAAGGGCTCCTCGCCCTCCTTCAGGCTGATGGAGTTGACGATCGCCTTGCCCTGGACGTTCTTCAGCCCGGCCTCGATGACGCTCCACTTGGAGCTGTCGATCATGATCGGCACGCGGGCGATGTCGGGCTCCGAGGCGATCAGGCGCAGGAAGCGGACCATCGCCGCCTCGCTGTCCAGCATCGCCTCGTCCATGTTGACGTCGATGACCTGGGCGCCGTTCTCCACCTGCTCGCGCGCCACGTCCAAGGCGGCCTCGAAGTTGCCGTCCAGGATCAGCTTCTTGAACTTGGCGGAGCCGGTGACGTTGGTGCGCTCGCCGACATTGACGAAGATCGTCCGGGGTGCTGAGCTCTCGGCGGTGGTCATGTCTGTGTCGATCCGTCAGTCGCGTCAGAACGCCGGCATGGTGAAGGGCTCGAGGCCGGAGAGGCGCATGACCGGCTCCGGCTTCGGCGGCACGCGGGGGCTGATGCCCCGCACGGCGCGGGCGATGGCGGCGATGTGGTCCGGCGTGGTGCCGCAGCAGCCGCCGACGATGTTGACGAGGCCGTCGCGCGCCCAGGCGTGGAGATGGGCCGCCGTCTGCTCCGGCGTCTCGTCATAGGCGCCGAACGCGTTCGGCAGGCCGGCGTTCGGGTAGGCGGACACCGGCACGTCGGCCACGCGGCTCAGCTCCTGGACGTAGGGGCGCATCAGGTCGGCGCCCAGCGCGCAGTTCAGCCCGACGCTGAAGGGGCGGGCATGGCGCAGGCTGTTCCAGAAGGCCTCCGTCGTCTGGCCCGAGAGCGTGCGGCCGGACCGGTCGGTAATGGTGCCGGAGATCATGACGGGCAGGGTGATCCCGGTCTCCTCGAATACCTCGTCCACGCCGAAGAGGGCGGCCTTGGCGTTGAGGGTGTCGAAGATCGTCTCCACCAGGATGATGTCGGCGCCGCCGTCGATCAGGCCCTTGGTCTGGACCTTGTAGGCCTCCCGCAACTCGTCGAAATCGACGTTGCGGAAACCGGGGTCGGTCACCACCGGGCTGATGCTGGCGGTGCGGTTCGTGGGACCGAGCGCGCCCGCCACATAGCGGGGCCGCGAGGGGTCGGCGGCCTCCGCCTCGTCGGCGGCGGCGCGGGCGAGGCGCGCACCCTCCAGGTTCAGCTCGTAGGCCAGATCCTCCATCCCGTAGTCGGCCATGGCGATGGAGGTGGAGCTGAAGGTGTTGGTCTCCAGGATGTCGGCGCCAGCCGCGAGATACTGCGTGTGGATCTCCCGGATGATCTCCGGCTGCGACAGGTTCAGCAGGTCGTTGTTGCCCTTGACGTCGCGCGGCCAGTCCTTGAAGCGCGCGCCGCGATAGCCGGCCTCGTCCAGCTGGTAGCGCTGGATCATGGTGCCCATGGCGCCGTCGATCACCAGGATGCGCTCCCGCGCGATGGCGGGCAGCTGCTTCAGGCGCTCTGCGCGGGTCATGGCGGACCTCCCGGTGCGTGGCGACAGGGTGCGGTGGAGAAAGTGTGTCTGGGCGACGGGTTGCCGGCCGGGCGGCGGTGCCGTCCGGAAGCCCAGTCTTACAGGACGCTCCCAACGCATGCAAACATAAAGATATCTTTATGCGATAATGTGACGACCCACCCGGCCGGTTTCCGTTGGCGTTGCGCGTGTCAGGCCCTATCTATGCCTCACCATGATCACTGTCCGCCGATCCCGCCGCCTCCGCGCGCCCCGTTTCCTTCCGCTGGTCGTCGGCCTGCTGGCTTCGGGCATGGCCGGTCCGGCGCTGGCCGCGTGCACCGATCCGGCGGCACCGGAGGTCAACTGGCGCCGCTGCTATCTGGACGGGCGCGACCTGCAGAAGGTCGACCTGCAGGGCGCCATGCTGCGTGACGCCACCTTCCAGCGCGCGGACCTGCGCGAGGCGGTGCTGGCGAAGTCCGACTCCTACCGCGCCAAGTTCGTCAGCGCCCGGATGCAGGGCGTGGTGCTGGACGGGGCCCGCCTGATCGAGGCCGACCTGACCCGCGCCGACCTCGCCGGCGCCTCCTTCCAGGGGGCGGACCTGCGCAACGCCAAGCTGGTGAACGCGAACCTGTCCGGCGCCGACTTCACGGGCGCCCAGATGGCCGGTGCCGACCTGCGCAACGCCGACCTGTCCGGCGCCACCTGGGTGGACGGAAAGCGGGTCTGCGGCACGCCGTCCATCGGCCAGTGCAACTGATCCTCCCGGGTCCTCGAGCCGGGTGCGGCACAGCGCCTTGCGGGATAAATCCATTAAAGGTTCGCTTGGCGCGTGGGGGCGGCGCACGTATTCTTTCCAGGCCTAATCGATCGGGGATAGGGCTGGAGGGGCAGGGTGCTGTTCACGGAACGTCGCGACGATGCCGAGCGTCTCTCCACGCAGACGGTCGCCAAGCTGAAGGAACTCGGCCTGGCGCCGACGCCCCAGGCCTATACGGTCTGGTACGCATACCATTCCGGGGCCTTTCCCGACCTGACGCGGGCGATCGACATCCTGATCAGCAACCGCCAGTCCATCACGGATGAGCGCTGCGCCGAGCTGTTCCGGGGCTTCTTCGGCATCGAGGCCGAACAGCAGGCGGTCCGCTCGGCCGGCGACAAGCTGCTCAGCTCGCTGGAGAGCGTGCTCGCCTCCCTCACCATCGCCGGGGCGGACGCCCTGCGCTACGGCGACGTGCTGGCCGACGCCTCCGGCAAGCTCAGCATCGCCGCCACGCTGGAGCAACTGAAGGCGCTGGTGAAGGGGGTCGCGGCCGAGACCGCCGCGATGGCGGAGAAGAACCGCACGCTGCAATCCAAACTGAGCGAGAACGCCACCGAGATCGAAACCATGCGCCGGGACCTGGAGACCGTGCGCAAGGAAAGCCTGACCGACGCGCTGACCGGTATCGCCAACCGCAAGCGCTTCGACGACTTCATCCGCGATTCGGCCGGACAGGCCATGAACAGCGGGAAGCCGATGTGTCTGGTCATGATCGACATCGACCACTTCAAGAAGTTCAACGATACCCACGGGCACGTGGCGGGCGACCAGGTCCTGAAGCTGGTCGGCCGCATCCTGGGGGATTCGGTCCGGCCCACGGACCTGCCCGCGCGCTATGGCGGAGAGGAGTTCGCGGTGGTCATGCCGGCGACCAGCGTCACGGAATGCGTCAATGTCGCCGAACGCATCCGGACCACCATCGCGAGCCGCAAGATCGTCAAGCGGACCACGGGGGAGTCCATGGGCACCATCACCCTGTCGCTGGGTGTCGCCCGCTACCGCCCCGGCGAGTCGCTGGCCGGGCTGATCCAGCGGGCGGACGCGGCGCTCTACAAGGCCAAGACGGGCGGGCGCAACCGGGTCGAGACGGCCAAGGACGAACCCGGGCCGAAGCCGGCGTGACGGGCCGTCCCGGGGCGCCTCACCACTTCCGTTCGGTGCGCATGCCGCCGCTGTTGATGGCGTCCAGCACCGGGCTCGGCTGCTTCGGCGCCGGGCGCACCAGGCGCGGGTTGGGCGCCTTGGCGGCCTTCTCCTTCGCCTGGATGAACTTGATCGCCGCCTCCGTCGCCTCGTTCCGGATTTCCGTGCGGATCGAGGGGTCCAGCGACTCGAAGGCCTGACGGGCGAAGTTCAGCGCCGTTTCGGACTGCGTCTCCAGCACCTGGCGCAGGGCGTTCGCCGCCATCAGGCATTCCAGCCGTTCGGGGCCCGCCATCTCGTCCAGCACGTCCGCCAGGATCCTGATCGCCTCAAGCGTCCTGGTGTCGTTCAGCTCCATGGCCATCATCGCGGGCTCCGTCAGCGGCTGCGGGCATCTTTCCATCCCGGCCGCACTTCCGCAATCTCCTCGAACGGTGGGGGAACACGGCCCACCACGGTCACGGAGACGGTCCCGGAATGTCGCCGCGGGGCCGCCGACGGGGCAGACGGCGCCGTCTGGCGTGCTATATATGTTCTCACCATGACCGACCTCTTCTCACACGCCGACGGTCCCCGGCAGCCCGCCGGGTCCGCGCCCGCACCGGCCGTCCCAGCGGCCCCCGTTCCCGCCGCCCATGGCCGGTTCGCCTATCTGGAGGGACTGAACCCCGCCCAGCGGCAAGCGGTGGAGGCCCTGGACGGGCCGGTCCTGGTGCTGGCCGGGGCGGGGACCGGCAAGACCCGCGTGCTGACCACACGGCTGGCGCATCTGGTCATGACCCGCCGGGTGGCGCCGTGGAGCGTGCTGACCGTCACCTTCACCAACAAGGCGGCGAAGGAGATGCGGGACCGGGTGGACGCCCTGCTGGGCGTGCCCAGCGAAGGCTGGTGGATGGGCACCTTCCACGCGCTGGCCGCCCGCATCCTGCGCCGTCACGCGGAGCTGGTCGGCCTGAAGCCCAGCTTCACCATCCTGGACACCGACGACCAGATCCGACTGCTGAAGCAGCTTCTGGAGGCGGAGAACGTCGACACGAAGAAGTGGCCGGCGCGCATGGTGCTGTCGGCGATCGAGCGCTGGAAGGACAAGGCGCTGACGCCCGACCGTCTGAACGCGGCGGACGCGGGCGACATGGCGGGCGGGCGGCTGGTGGAGCTTTACCGCCAGTACCAGGACCGCCTGCGCACGCTGAACGCCTGCGACTTCGGCGACCTGCTGCTGCACAACATCACCATCTTCCAGAACCATGCGGACGTGCTGGCCGAGTACCAGCGGCGGTTCCGCTACATCCTGGTGGACGAGTACCAGGACACCAACGTGGCCCAGTACCTCTGGCTGCGCCTGCTGGCCCAGGCGCACCGGAACATCTGCTGCGTGGGCGACGACGACCAGTCGATCTATGGCTGGCGCGGGGCGGAGGTGGGCAACATCCTGCGCTTCGAGCACGACTTCCCCGGCGCGCAGGTGATCCGGCTGGAGCAGAACTACCGCTCCACCACCCATATCCTGGGGGCGGCCCATGGCGTCATCTCCAACAACCAGGGCCGCCTGGGCAAGCAGCTTTGGACCGAGCTGGACGGCGGGGAGAAGGTCCGCGTCCGAGGTGTGTGGGACGCGGAGGAGGAGGCGCGCTGGATCGGCGAGGAGGTCGAGGCCCTGCAGCGCAAGGGCGTGTCCCTCGGCCATATGGCGGTGCTGGTCCGCGCCGGTTTCCAGACCCGCGAGTTCGAAGAGCGCTTCATCACGCTGGGCCTGCCCTACCGCGTGATCGGGGGGCCGCGTTTCTACGAGCGGCTGGAGATCCGGGACGCGCTGGCCTACATGCGCGTCGTCACCGTGCCGGAGGACGACCTCGCCTTCGAGCGGATCATCAACACGCCCAAGCGGGGCATCGGCCCCGCCACCGTCCAGCGCCTTCAGGTGCTGGCCCGCACCCAGTCCATCCCCCTGACCGAGGCCACGTGGCGGCTGGCGGAGACGGACGAGCTGGGGCCGAAGGCGCGGGCGACGCTGCGGTCGCTGATGGAGGACATCGCCCGCTGGCGAGCGCAGGTGGACCGGGTGCCGCATACCGACCTCGCCCAGACCATCCTGGACGAGAGCGGCTACACCCGGATGTGGCAGGAGGACAAGACGCCGGAGGCGCCGGGCCGCCTGGAGAACCTGAAGGAACTCGTGAACGCCATGGGCGAGTTCGAGAACCTGACCGGGTTCCTGGAGCATGTGTCCCTGGTGATGGAGAACGCGGACAGCAACCAGGCCGAACAGATCAGCCTGATGACGCTGCACGGGGCCAAGGGGCTGGAGTTCGACGTCGTGTTCCTGCCCGGCTGGGAGGAGGGGGTGTTCCCCAGCCAGTGCACCCTGGACGAGAACGGCATCGCCGGGCTGGAGGAGGAGCGGCGCCTCGCCTATGTCGGCATCACGCGCGGCAAGCGCCGCGTCTACATCAGCCACGCAGCCAACCGCCGCATCCATGGAAGCTGGGCCAGCTCCATCCCGTCGCGCTTCGTGGAGGAGCTGCCGGCCGAGCATGTGGAGGTGGAGAACGATCCAGGCTTGTCCGGCGGTGGGGCCTTCCGCGATGCGGGCATGGGCGGCTGGCTGGGCACGCCCAGCGCGTTCGGTGGCGGGTTCGGGGGCGGGTTCCAGGACCGGTTCAACCGCATGGGCCAGCGCGCCGCGCAGGCGCCGTCGGGTGACCGCTGGTCCGGCAAGACCATCGAGGGCACGGCCCATGTGGTGCAGCCCCGGGCCCGGCCCGACGCGCCCTTCGCCGTGGGGGCCCGGGTGTTCCACACCAAGTTCGGCTACGGCACCGTGGCGGCGGTGGAGAACGACAAGCTGGAGATCCGCTTCGACGTGGCCGGCACCAAGAAGGTGATGGACAGCTTCGTCGTGCCCGCGGACAAGGCGGGTTAGGCGGCGCGTTTGCGCCCCGGCCCGCAAGTGGTAGCCTGCCGCCCATGCGACGCAAGCTCGACCAGATCGACCTCCGGATCCTGCGCGAACTCCAGACGGACGGGCGCATCACCAACCAGGCCCTGTCCGAGAAGGTGGGCCTCAGCCCGCGCCCCTGCTTGGAGCGGGTGCGGCGGCTGGAGAAGGACGGGCTGATCCAGCGCTATCAGGCGGTGCTGGACATACGGCGGGTCCAGTCCTGCATCTTCGTGCTGGCGGAGATCGCGCTGGAGCGCCAGGGCCGGGACGCGCGCCAGCTGTTCGAGCGGCGCCTGCGCAACACGCCCGAAGTGGTCGAGTGCTGGGAGGTCAGCGGCACCTTCGATTACATCGCCAAGCTGGTCTGCGCCGACCTGGACGCGTACCAGGACCTGACCCAGGCTTGGATCGACGATCCGGAGCTGGGCGTGGCGCGTGTTCAAAGCAACGTGGTGCTGCGCCCCGTGCGGGACGCGGCACCGTTCCCGTTGTTCGCGGCCGATCCTTCGAAGGCGTGACCCGGCGAAGGCGTGAACCGGCTCAGTTCAGGCTGCTGAGCCGTTCCCGCAGGGGCGAGTCCGGCGTCATCATCGCCCGCGCCCGCTCCAGGTCGGCCCTGGCCCGATCCTCCTGCCCCAGCCTGCTGTAGGCGCGGGCGCGGTTGTAGTGGACCAGTTCCGGTGCCGAGGTGTAGCCGGCGAGCGCGGTGTCGTAGGCCTTCACCGCCTCCTCCGTCCGGCCCTCGCTGAACAGCAGGTTGCCCCGGTTGAAGTGGGCGTCGCCATAGTCCGGCACCAGATCGATCGCCTCGTCGATCTCCGACCGGGCGCGGTCGAGCCGGCCCGCCTGGAGATGCAGCACGCCGAGATTCATGTGCGCCACGGCGCGGTCGGTCACGCTGCTTTCCCCCCGCCGGATGGTGCGTGTGCACCAGTACTGGGCCTCCGACCGGTCGTCCCGGTCCATCGCCTTGACGCACATGCCGGCGTCGCTGGTGCCGATGACGGTGACGATGCCGCTGGCGGTGATCCGGCTGGCCGAGGCCATGTCCGGTGAAAGCATAAGGGCGGCGGCCGCCAGACCGACGGCACCGGTGATCCTGCTGATCTTGCGCATCTCCCAATCCCCCAGGTTCTGCCCCATGGCGGGGCGCCGTTCCCTTGGCGGTACGGAGCCGGCTTCGCCGTCCGCGCGGTGGCGGAGGAAGGCTTTCCGGTCTTCTGACGCGAAAGTGTAGCACGAACGATCTGCAAAGCCGCCGCAATCATCCACGCAACTTCGCATCGCGCGGGCCGCCAGGAATGCGTGGGCGGCATGGGCCGCCAACGGGGCACCGTGATCAGGCGCGGTGGTAGGGATGCCCCGCCAGGATCTGCTGGGCGCGGTAGAGCTGTTCGGCCAGAAGGCCGCGCACCAGCATGTGCGGCCAAGTCATCGGGCCGAAGGCGAGGGTGAGGGCGGCGCGCTGGCGGATGGTTTCGGCCAGCCCGTCGGCACCGCCGATGACGAAGGCGAGGTCGGCCACCCCGGCGTCGCGCCAGCCGCCCAGACGCTCCGCGAAAGCCTCCGACGAGAGGGCGCGGCCCCGTTCGTCCAGGGCGACCAGGGTGGCGCCGGGTGGGACGGCGGCCAGCAGCAATTCCGCCTCAAGCCGCTTCAACTCCTCCCCCTCCACGCGCTTCTTGGCCTCCACCTCCCTGAGGGTGAAGGGCCAGGAGAGGCGGGCGGCGTATTCGTCGAAGAGGGCGCGGTGGGGCCCCGCCTTGGCCCGGCCGACGGCGGCGAGCCAGAGACGCAAGGGCTACTCCACGATGCGGGCGCCGTCCCCGTCGCCGTCCCCATCATCGTCATCGTCACCGGCGTCGCCGCCGGCGGATTCCGGGCCATCGAACCAGCCGGGCGGTGCGGGCGGCGGCTCCAGCCCCCACATCTTCTCGATGCCGTAGAAGGCGCGGACCTCGGGCCGGAACAGGTGCACGATGACGTCGCCGGCGTCGATCAGGACCCAGTCGTTCTGGGGCATGCCCTCGGCGTCAGCGCCGGAGACGCCCATGGCCTTCAGCTTCTCAAGGAGATGGTCGGCCATCGCCCCGACCTGACGGGCGGAGCGGCCGGTGGTCACCACCATGTAGTCGGCGAGGCTGGTCTTGCCCTGGAGGTCGATGACGACGGTGGCCTCCGCCTTGTCGTCGTCGAGCGAGCGCACGACCATGTCGCGCAGCTGGGCGGGGAAGTCCGTGAGGCCGGCCTGAACGCCCGTCGCGGCGTCGGTCGCGGCCCTGTTCTGGGCGTTTATGTCAGTCACTCCTGTCCCTTGCGTTTCGAAACCCAGGCGCGGCGATCGCCCCGCGCGCGGATTTCCGTCGCCGACGCCGGATGCAGCGGACCTTCCAGGAACACCCAGGCCGGCGGGTCCATGCGGGACACCACGCCGGCGGAGGCCGCGTCAACCCGGTCGCGGGCGAAACACCGGGCGGCCTTCCCGCCCAATGCGCGGATAGAATAGGGACGGCGGGGGAAGACTGCAACCGGGACACGACCGAAGATCCCCCGCCAGTCCCGCCAGCGCGTCACCTGGATCAGGTTGTCCGCTCCCATCAGCCAAACGAACCGGGTGCGGGGGTACCGCCGCCGCAGCGCCTTCAGCGTTTCGGCCGTGTAGCGGGTGCCCAGCATCACCTCCAGCGCGGTCACCAGGATGCGCGGGTGCCGGGCCTTCGCCTGGGCGGTGGCCACGCGCAGGTCGAGTGCGGCCATGTCGGCGGGGGACTTCAGCGGGTTCTGCGGGCTGACCAGCCACCAGACCTGATCCAGGCCGAGGTGGCGGAGTGCGGTCAGGCTGATGTGGCGGTGCCCCTCGTGCGCCGGGTTGAAGGAGCCGCCGAGCAGCCCGACCGTCCGGCCCGCCCAGGCCGCGCCGGTGAGGGGGCGCGGCCTGATCCAGGTGCGCTTGATCTTGGCCCGCATGCTCAGGGGCGCACCTGGCCGTCGCCCCGGACGACGTATTTGTAGCTGGTGAGCTGGGCCGCACCGACCGGCCCCCGCGCGTGCAGCTTGCCGGTGGAGATGCCGATCTCCGCCCCGAAGCCGAACTCCCCACCATCCGCGAACTGGGTGGAGGCGTTCAGCAGGACGATGCCGCTGTCCACGGAGCCCAGGAACCGCTCGGCCGTGGCCGCATCCTCCGTCACGATGCTGTCGGTGTGGTGGCTGCCGTGCCGTTCGATGTGGGCGATGGCGGCGTCCACCCCGTCCACGACGCGGACCGACAGGATGGCGTCCAGATATTCGGTGTCCCAGTCCTCGTCGGTCGCCGGCTTGACCGCCGGGTCGAGCGCCTGGACCGTGGCGTCGCCCCGGATTTCGCAGCCGGCGGCCATGAGGTCGGCCAGGATCGGGCGCAGGTGGCAGTCCACCACCGGCCGGTCGACCAGCAGCGTCTCCATCGCCCCGCAGATGCCGGTGCGCCGCATCTTGGCGTTCAGCACGACGGCGCGGGCCTTCGCGAGGTCGGCGGCCCGGTCGACATAGACGTGGCAGATGCCGTCCAGATGGTAGATGACGGGCACCCGGCTTTCCGCCGCCACCCGCTCCGTCAGGCTCTTGCCGCCGCGCGGGATCACCACGTCCACGGACTTGGTCATGGTCAGCAGGTGGCCGACGGCGGCGCGGTCGGTGGTCGGCACCGATTGGATCGCGTCGCGCGGCAGGCCCGCCGCCTCCAGCCCCGCATGCAGGGCGGCCAGGATGGCGCGGCTGGACTGGAAGCTTTCCGACCCGCCGCGCAGGATGGCGGCGTTGCCGGACTTGAGGCAGATGGCACCGGCGTCCGCCGTCACGTTGGGGCGGCTCTCATAGATGATGGCCACCACGCCCAGCGGCACCTTGACCTGCTGGATGCGCAGGCCGTTGGGGCGGGTCCATTCCGCCATGACCGCGCCGACCGGATCGGGCTGGGCGGCGATCGCCTCCAGCCCGGCGGCCATGCCCTCGATCCGAGCGGCGTCCAGGAACAGCCGGTCCAGCATGGCGCCGGACAGGCCCTTGGCGCGTGCGGCCGCCATGTCGGCGGCGTTGGCGGCCGCGATCTCCCCCGACCGGGCGCGGATGGCGGCGGCGGCGGCGCGCAGGGCGGCGTCCTTCGCGGCCGACGGCGCGCGCGCCAGGACC
>JAJUIU010000072.1 GCA_029267445.1 Rhodospirillaceae bacterium | reverse complement strand
GACTTGGCATCGACGCCATTCTGCGGCAGCATCTTGGGAACAGGGCACAGGGCCAGCTGACCCTCTGCCCTTGCGGGAGAGGGTGGTGAGCGCCAGCGAACCGGGTGAGGGGTCTTCCGCCCGTCCGGCCTGATGTCCCCAGCGCGCGTGGCGTTTTCCGGGGCGGTGTCCTTGTGTATGGTCCGCCCACCGTTCCCTTCCCTCATCCGGTTCCGCCCGCCCGTGACACCCGTCCTCATCGTCCTGCTGGGCATCGCCTGGGTCGCCTACACGGCCTTCTTCCTCTACGCCCGCCGGGGGGCGGAGGATGTGCTGCGCCGCTGGGGCGAGGCGACCGGCCACCGGATCGTGGAGGCGCGGCGGGCCAAGTTCACCATGCTGAACCCGCATCTGATGCTGAACGTGTCCAGCATGCAGCGCCTGTTCGAGATCCGCGTGGCCCAGAAGGACGGGTCGCGCCGCGTCATGGTCCTCAGCGTCGGCGACCGCTGGCTGGGCAGCCTTCGCGACGCCGTCACCGTGGTGGAGGACGACGGCCGGCAGGTGAAGGTGGAGTGGCGGGGCGACCGCTGACCTGCGCCCGCCGACTTGCGACCGCTGACTTGCGCCGTCGATCCCCCTTGGGGCAGACAGGGGCCACGGGCCGCAAGGGGATGATGGGCGATGGGTCGCTTCCTGCTGATCGCGCTGGCCGTGCTGACGGTCGGTTTCGTGGGTGCCGGCGTCTGGCTCTACACGCCGGACCGGAGCCGGGCCGAACTGGAGGCCACATATCTGCGCGCCGCCGACGACTATCGCGACGTGGCGGGCCTTCGCCTGCATGTCCGGGACGAGGGGCCGCGCGACGCCCCGGCCCTGGTGCTGATCCACGGCTTCGGCGCCTCACTGCAGACCTGGGACGAGTGGGCCGCCGATCTGGCGACGGACCACCGCGTGGTCCGCTTCGACCTGCCGGGCCACGGGCTGACCGGGCCGGACCCCACGGGCGACTACAGCCTTGACCGGACGGCCGCCGTGCTGGGCGAGCTGCTGGACACGCTGGGGATGGAGCGCGCCACCCTGATCGGCAATTCCCTGGGCGGGCTCACCGCCTGGATGTACGCGGCCGACCACCCGGACCGGGTGGACCGGCTGGTGCTGATCGCGCCGGGCGGCTTCCCGCTGGCGGGACAGGTCTACGGGCAGGCGGCCCCGGTGCCGCCCACCTTCAAGACCATGCGCTACATCCTGCCGGAAAGCGGGATCAAGGCGTCCTTCGCGCCGCTCTACGGCGATCCGTCGAAGCTGGATGCCGCCACGATCCGCCGCTACTGGGACATGCTGCGGGCCCCCGGCGTGCGGCAGGCCCTGGTGGACCGGCTTGAGGATTTCGTGCTGGAGGACCCGGTCCCGCGCCTGTCCCGGATCGAAGCCCCGACCCTACTGATGTGGGGCGGTCGGGACATCATGGTGCCGCCCGCGCACGCGGCGAAGTTCGCGGACGCCCTGCCGAACGAGGAGCTGGTGACCTATCCGGACATCGGCCACATGCCGATGGAGGAGGACCCCGCCCGCACGCTGAAGGACCTGCGCGCGTTCCTGGCGCGGTGAGGCCCGGCCTCAGGCCGGCCGGTAGAGCAGAACCCGGCCGGCGGGCACGATCCGCAGCAGGAAGTCGAAATCCCGGATGTTCCGCGTCAGGACCGTGAAGCCCCGTTCCAGCGCGTGCAGGAACAGCGTGGCGTCGACCAGGGCCGCCATCTCGCGCCCCGGCTGAACGCCGCCCAGGCGGAACAGCAGGCCGGAGAGGATTCCCGCCTCCAGGAGGACTCCCGGGCTGACGTCACGTTCCAGCCGATGCTCGGGGATGTCGCCGATCACGCCCGCCAGCAGGTCAAGATGCGCGGGCGTTCGGGGGTCGCGCGGGTCCAGACGTCCGAAGTTGTGCGACAGTTCGGCCAGCACCATGGGCAGGTGGACGAGCGTGCGGGTCAGCAGCAGCCGTTCGACGATGTCCGGCAGCGCACCCTCCAGCGCGTCGATATAGACGCAAGTGTCCAGCAACAGCGGCGGGCCCGCCGCCGTCGCCTCCTCCACGAAGGGCAGGTCCCGGTCGGGACGGCGGGACAGTGTGCCGGACCATCCCTCCGGCCTGATCCGGCGCAGGGACCGGCGCAGGTCAGTCCGCAACGAAGGTGCCCTTGGGCACGCGACCCTTGCGGGCGAGCAGCCGCTCCCCGAACGCATCCTCCAGCGCGACCTTGATCAGGGCGTAGGTGAGAAGGTCCGTGGTTTCGCTGATGCCGCTGGCCCGTTTCGCCTCCTCGACCAGCGCCTCGGAGAAGCGTCCGGCCATGTGCAGGCTCTTGCGGCCGAGCAGCCCCCGTTCCTCCGCCGCGTGGACGAGGGCGGCGCGCCGGTCGCCGGGCGGTTGATCTTCCAGGCTGGACATGGCGGGGCTCCGGATCGTGTGCAACGATCATAGCGCGATGTTACACGTCGCGCCACCGGCGGGCACGCCCTTCCGGCCCCCAATCCCCTAGCCCCCGTCCGCGCGCATTGGTTAGTGTGGCGGACGAACGAAACGCACGGGACGAGGGGGCGGGCATGGGACGGCGGCTGGCGGGAGTGATGGCGGCGGTGTTGGCCGGCGTGGCGCTGGCGGCGGGGCCGGCGCTGGCCGGGCCGACGCTGGACGCGTTGAAGGCGCGGGGCGAGCTGGTCTGCGGCGTGAACACCGGGCTGGCCGGGTTCGGCAAGCCGGACGGTCAGGGCGTGTGGCGCGGCCTGGACATCGACATCTGCCGGGCGATCGCCGCCGCCGCACTGGGCGATGCCGGCAAGGTCCGCTACACGCCGCTGTCGGCGCAGCAGCGACTGACGGCCCTCCAGGCGGGCGAGGTGGACGTGCTGTCGCGCAACACCACCTGGACCCTGTCGCGCGACGGGCAGGCCATGGATTTCGCGCCCGTCACCTACTATGACGGCCAGGGCTTCATGGTGAAGCGGGCGCTGGGCGTCACCAGCGCCAAGCAGCTGGACGGCGCCACCATCTGCGTGCAGCCGGGCACCACGACGGAGCTGAACCTCGCCGACTGGTTCCGGGCCAACGGCCTTTCCTTCACGCCGGTGGTGATCGAAAGCTTCGACGAGCTGAACAAGGCCTTCTTCGCCGAGCGTTGCGACGCGCTGACCACCGACGCGTCGGGCCTCGCGGGCGTGCGCGCCTCGGTCGCCAGCAACCCCGACGACTACCTGATCCTGCCGGAGCTGATCTCCAAGGAGCCGCTGGCCCCGGTGGTCCGCCACGGCGACGACCAGTGGTTCGACATCGTCAAATGGACGGTGTACGCGCTGATCGAGGCGGAGGAGATGGGCATCACCGCCGCCAATGTGGACGAGAAGCTGAACAGCGCCGATCCCCGCGTGCAGCGCCTGCTGGGCAAGCAGGCGGGTATCGCGGCCGGGCTGGGCCTGGACGACCAGTGGGCCTACCGCGCCATCAAGGCGGTGGGGAACTACGGCGAGATCTTCGAGCGCAATGTCGGCAAGGGCAGCCCGCTGCGGCTGGAGCGCGGGCTGAACGCGCTGTGGACGAACGGCGGGCTGATGTACGCCCCGCCGGTGCGCTGAGGGCGCCCGCCCCGGCGGGATCATCCGACCGGGGCCCATTCCCTACCCCTCACGGACAGGTGACACGAAGCGTCGCACCCCTGACATAGGCCTGTCATGGGACTGGAGCATGGTCCGCGCTGTTGCCGCGCCGGAGTTGACGCCCATGCGTGAGGACAGGATGGAACCCCGACTGGACGAGATGCTGGACGACCCGATCGTCCGGCTGGTGATGGCGCGCGACCGGCTGTCGCCGGACCGGGTCCGCGCCGAGATGACGGAAGCCGCCGAACGGCTGTCGCGGCGGCGGGACGGGGCCGGGCCGGCGCTGGCGGCCTGATCCGCTACAGCGCGGCGCGGCCGATCCAGAGACGGTTTAGCAGCCGCGTCACCGGCCCCGGACCGGGGCGGCCGTCCATACGCGCCGTCGCCTCGTGCCAGGGGCCGACGAAGCGCAGCGTGGCCGGCAGCCTTGGATACACCCGGCGGATCAGCCCCAGCATGCGGTCCGCCGCCGCGTGGTCGGCCGGGGTGTCAGGCAGGCCGAACCCGTCGGCCAGCCGGGGCGGCAGCAGACGGCGGGTCAGCGCCAGATACCAGCGCGGCGGCCGCAGCGGGGCCGGGGCGGTACGGAACAGCGCGTCCGCGACCCGCCGCGCATCCTCCGTCACCGTCAGGAACCCCTCCTGGCCGAGGTGCCGCGCCATCCCGGCGCTGAAATCCTCCCAGCTCGCGGGAAGGTCGGCCGGATCGAGGCCGAACAGCCGCGCGAAGCGCCGGGATTCGGCCCAGTAGGCCTCCCGCTCGGCCGGGGGAAGGGGCGGCAGCACCAGATCCCGCGCCAGGGCCGCCGAATCGACCAGCGTGGCCTGCACCCAGGCCAGGGCCGCCGGTTCGTTCGCCGCGTAGGGTCTGCCGTCGGCCAGCACGCCGGTCACCGCCCCGTGCCGCCGGTGCAGCCGCCGCGCCTGCCGGAAGGCCTGGTCGGCCGTGCCGAAGATCATCGGATAGACGGTGCCGAAGGTGCGGTGGAAGCGGCCGACCGGATCGTTCAGCGACACCGAATGGGCGGCCACCCCGGCCGCCACCGCCGGATGGGAGAGCTGCAGAAGCAGGGCGCGCGCGGCACCCAGAAAGACCAGCGACTCCCGGTCCACCCGCCACAGCGCGCTGTCCGGCCCGAACAGGCCCGCGACCTCAGGCCGGTCCGGCGCCTCCGCCAGCAGCCGGGCGAACCCCGCCTCCAGGCGGTCGGCCGTGACCGTCGGCGCGGGCGCGGGTGGGGATGCGGGGCGGGGCGGCGTGGAGCTGGGCGGCGTGCGGCGCGTCATGGGAGCCGAACTGTCCCCCGGCCCGCCGGCGCGGGCAACCGTCCCGTCGTGGTGCGCGTCGCTGAACGATTAGCCACAAGAACCATATGCCTAACCAGTTCGACGTAACCGCAGGAGCCATAGACCCATAGGCCTATGTGGTCATTCCGATACCTCGGAGGAATTGCTGAATGATCCCAAGGGGTTCGAACGTCTACCCTTGTGGCCGGTGCGGGAAATCCTCAATCACGCGCCGCGCCCCCCGCGCCTCCGGCCTCGCCGGGACCGAGCGGCCGGCCGCTGGGCCGCATCCCTTCCGGATGCGGTGCGGCGGTCCATGGACGGGAGGGACAGCATGCAGCAGGACATCACCCCGGCGGCCCGGGAAGCCGCCGAGGCGCACTGGCGGAAGACCAGCGGCCTCATGTGGACCACGCTCGCCATCTGGTTCGTCTTCGGCTTCGTCATCCACGCCTTCGCCACGACGCTCAACCAGATCGTCATCTTCGGGTTCCCGCTGGGCTTCTACATGGCCGCGCAGGGGTCCCTGATCGTCTTCGTGGTCCTGATCTTCTGGTACGCGAACCGGCAGAACCAGATCGACGCCGAGTTCGGCGTCGACGAGAAGTGAGGGGGAAGCCATGGCGACGGAGAATGGCCGGGACTTCACCTCCAACCTGGGGCGGGTCTACGGGACCTACACGGGCGGCTTCGCCGCCTTCGTGATCCTGCTGGCGATCCTGGAGCAGATGGGGGTCCCCAACACCATCATCGGCTACCTGTTCGTGTTCTTCACGATCGCCGTCTATGCCGGCATCGGCATCCTGTCGCGCACCATGCAGGTGAGCGAATACTACGTCGCCGGCCGCAAGGTGCCCGCCGTCTACAACGGCATGGCCACGGCGGCCGACTGGATGAGTGCCGCCAGCTTCATCGGCATGGCCGGCAGCCTTTACGCGCTGGGCTATGACGGCCTCGCCTTCGTGCTGGGCTGGACCGGCGGCTATGTGCTGGTGGCGGTGCTGATCGCGCCCTATCTGCGCAAGTTCGGCGCCTACACCGTGCCCGACTTCCTGGGCGCCCGGTACGGCGGCAACACCGCCCGCCTGATCGGCGTGGGCATCCTGTTCGTCTGCTCCTTCGCCTACATCGTGGCGCAGGTGACCGGCACCGGCATCATCGCCAGCCGTTTCCTCGGCCTGCAGTTCGAGGCGGCGGTGTTCGTCGGGCTGATCGGCATCCTGGTCTGCTCGCTGCTGGGCGGGATGCGGGCGGTGACCTGGACACAGGTCGCCCAGTACATCGTGCTGATCGTCGCCTATCTGATCCCGGTGGTGATCCTGTCGGCGCAGAAGACCGGCGTGCCGATCCCGCAGCTCATGTACGGCCAGGTGCTGCAGGAGATCCAGACGCTGGAGCAGGCGGCCGGGGTGGCGAAGCAGCACGCCGTGCCCTTCACCAACTACGACCCTCTGAACTTCTTCGGCCTGGTGCTGTGCCTGATGGTGGGCACGGCGGGCCTGCCGCACGTGCTGATGCGGTTCTTCACCACGCCGACGGTGCGGGAGGCCCGCAAGTCCGTCGGCTGGTCGCTGCTGTTCATCTTCATCCTCTACTTCACGGCCCCGGCCTACGCCGCGTTCGCGAAGCTGGAGGTGCTGCAGAACGTGGTCGGCCAGCCGCTGGCGAACCTGCCGGACTGGGTGACCATCTACGGCAACCTGGAGCTGGTGAAGATCTGCGGCGTCAACGCCGTCAGCCTGGAGGCCATCCAGACCGCCTGCGCCGCCGTGCCGGGGGCGGGCGAGGTGCTGCGCTGGCAGGATCTGGCGATCAACAACGACGTCATCGTGATCGCGACACCGGAGATCGCCGGCCTGCCCTACGTCATCGCCGGCCTTGTGGCGGCGGGCGGCCTCGCGGCGGCGCTGTCCACCGCCGACGGCCTGCTGCTGGCCATCGCCAACGCGCTCAGCCACGACATCTACTACCGGATGATCGATCCGAAGGCGCCGACCCAGCGCCGCCTGATCGTGGCCCGCGTGCTGCTGGTGATCGTGGCGATCATCGCCGCCTGGGTGGCGTCCACCCGGCCGGCCGGCATCCTCGCCATGGTGGCGTGGGCGTTCAGCCTGGCGGCGGCCGGACTGTTCCCGGCGCTGGTCATGGGCATCTGGTGGAAACGCACCACCTCGACCGCCGCCTGCCTCGGCATGGTGCTCGGCTTCGGGGTGACCCTGTTCTACCTGCTGGCCACCGTCTATGGCGGCATGGGCCTGTGGTTCGGGGTGCGCAACATCTCCGCCGCCCTGTTCGGCATGCCCGTCGCCTTCCTGACCATCATCGTGGTCAGCCTGATGACCAAGGCGCCGAGCGAGGAGATGCAGAACTTCATCGATTCCATCCGCAAGCCCGCCGGAGGGCCCATCATGGAGTCGATGGAGGGGTCCAAGACCGCCTGACCGGGCGTTCGGACACTCCCTCACTGCGACGGGGCGGGCGCTTTCGGGCTCCCGCCCCACTTTTCTCCAGGATCGCGTCAGTGCGCGATGACGATCGCGGCGGTCACGAAAAGGACGGACAGGACAAGGTCGGTCCAGCAGAGATACTGGCGTGCCGAACTCTTCCAGATGCGGACCAGCATCAGGGAAACCCCCGAGATGGATTTGACGCGATGAGGGTACCCCTATGCCGGCGCGGCCGTCAAAACTCCAATCTGCAAAGGGATTTAGTCCGAATTTCGTAGCGATTCACGCCGGCGCCGCCAAGGCCAGGAACTCTCGCAGGACGGCCATGGTGCCCGCCGGATCGTCGCGGAAGGTGCCGTGGCCGCAATGGTCGAAGCGGGCATAGCGGCACAGGGCCGGCGGCAGGTGGGCGACGATCTCCTCCGCCGCCTCGATCGGCGTCACGGGGTCCAGCGCCCCGGCCAGCACCAGCACGGGAACCTGGATGCGCCCCAGATGGGGGCGGAAATCCATGGCCCACATCTCCCGCCCCCGGCCGGAGAAATGCTCCAGCACCTCCGGCTTCATGATGCAGCGGGCGCGGCCGGGCAGCCCGTCGGCCGGCATGGCGGCCGTGTAGTAGGGCATGCACACGCGGGTGAACTCCGCCATCTTGTCGGCCCGCACGTCGCGCCAGAAATCCTCCGCCGCGGCGCGGATGGCGGGGCCGCCACGCCGTTCGAACGCGGCGAGCATCCGGTCCATGTCCATGCGCGCGGCCGTGCTGGACAGCACGATGCCGGCGGCGTGGCCGGGGTGGCGGGCGGCATAGGCCTGGGCGACCATGCCGCCGAAGCTGTTGCCCAGCACCACCGGCTTCTCGATGCCCAGCGCGTCGCAGAAGCCCCTCACGTCGTCGGCCCACTGGTCCAATGTCCAGTGGCGGCGGTCGTCCCCGCCGCTGCGCCCCTGGCCGCGATGGTCCAGGTAGATCACCTGCGCCGTATCGGCCAGGGCGGAGAATGTCGGCTTGAAGGTGGCGTGGTCGAAGCCGGGACCGCCATGCAGCAGGATCAGCGTGGGCTTGCGGCGCAACCGTTCGCCATCGGGCACCCATTCGATCCCTTCGACATCGAAGAACAGGCGGACACCGTTGACCTGGACATACATGGGCGGGCTCGACCTCTCCGGACGCGGTGCCTCCTTCGTTGCACCGTCCGGTGCCGCGATGCAAGACCGTCGCTGCGGGGACCGCTGGCGCCGCTCAGCCGGCCATCGAGCCGTCGAGGCGCGCCCGCTGGACATCGAGATTGATGGCGGACACAGCCTGGGCGAGCTGTAGGGCGGCGGGGTCCGGCCGCAGGTCCGTGTTCCGGTCGAGCCAGGCGAGGACTTCCGCCAGCCGCCACAGGCTGGGGGTGCCGGAGTGGGCCGGCTCCGGGAAGGGCGACCGCACGGCCCTGATCTCCCCCGCCGCGTATTTGCGCATGTTCTGCCGCGTGCAGCCGACAAGGTCCGCAAGGTCGGACAGGTTGACCATGTCGGGCGCCGCCTCGGTCGGCACGACGCCCGGAATCGCGCGGCGCACATCCTCCAGCGCGGAGCGCACGGCCCGATCCGGCGTCGGCGCCTGCCGGGAGAAGTCGAGCGCGATGGAGCCGCGACGGCCGACCCCGACCGTGGCGTCGTCGCAGCCCGCCGCATACAGCGCGTCGAGCAGGTCCGCCGGGTCGGCCGCCGGATCCGGCAGTCGGAACTTCAGGACGAAGTTCCAGGTGGGCATGCCCTCCGCGCCATGCTCAGCGCCGCCCGGTTCCCGCATGGACACATCCATCGACCACCCGCCTGATCTTCCTGGCCTCGTTCTCCGGAACCCGGGGCGTGCTCCAGACGGATGTCTGGCAGAACTCCCCGCAGCGACACTCCGCATCGTTCATGGGGCAGCGCAGGATTCCCCAGCAGTGCCCCCGCCCCTTGCGGACCGTCCAACCCCGCGCCTCCGCATGGCGCACCGCGGCCTCGATCTCCTTGCTGGGGTGCGGGCTGCGGGACATGGGAGGGCCCCCAGGGTCGGTCGACGGCGACGGGTTGTCAATGGACAACTGACCGTGGTGCCCGGCCAGGGTCCGGACGCGCCAATCCCTTGGGTTGAAGTGTGTCGGCGTTTCCTCCCGCGCGCAAGGTTGCCAACCCGCTCAGCCGCTTGCCCTCGTCGCGCCGCCGTTCCACATTCGCTGCCCAACCAAGGGGCCAACCGGACAACGGGAGAGGCCGGAACATGCGGGGAAGGGTGAGATGCGGAACGGGTTCAAGCGGGCGCTGCGCCGGCTGGCGGTGGCGGCGATGACGATCGCGGCGAGCACGAGCCTGACGGCGGCGGACATCGCCGTGGCGGCCGACGCGGTGGTGGCGCAGCCCGGCCGGGGCGACCGGCTGGTGGGGCCGAACTTCCAGGGCCGCAGCGAGATCATCGCCCAGAACGGCATGGCCGCGACCAGCCAGCCGCTGGCGACCCAGGTCGCGCTCGACATCCTCAAGGCGGGCGGCAGCGCGTTGGACGCGGCCATCGCCGCCAACGCGGCCCTGGGCCTGATGGAGCCGACGGGCAACGGCATCGGCGGTGACATCTTCGTCCTGGTCTGGGACCCGAAGACCGGCAAGGTGCACGGCTACAACGGCTCCGGCCGCGCGCCGAAGGGCCAGACGCTGGAGCAGCTGAAGGCGCGGCTGAAGGCCATGGGCGACCGCCAGACCATCCCCAGCTTCGGCAGCCTGCCGGTGACCGTGCCGGGCACCGTGGACGGCTGGTTCGCGCTGCACGAACGGTTCGGCAGGCTGCCCATGGAGCAGGTGCTGGCGCCCGCCATCCGCTACGCCCGTGAGGGGTTCCCCCTGTCGCCCTTCATCGCCCAGGGCTGGGCGCGCAACGTGAAGCGGCTGCTGGAGCAGAAGGACATCGAGGAGACGGCGAACCTGCTGAAGACTTACACCCGGGACGGGGTGGCCCCCGTGGCCGGGCAGGTCTGGACCAATCCCGACCTCGCCAACACGCTGGAGCTGATCGCCAGGGAGGGCCGCGACGCCTTCTACAAGGGGCCGATCGCCAAGACCATCGACGCCTACATGAAGCGGATCGGCGGCCCGCTACGGTACGAGGACATGGCGTCGCACACCGGCAACTGGGTCGAGCCGATCAGCACCAACTACCGTGGCGTCGATGTCTGGCAGATCCCGCCGAACGGCCAGGGTCTGGCCGTGCTGCAGATGCTGAACATCCTGGAGGCGTACGACCTGAAGGCCATGGGCCACAATTCGGCGGATTACATCCATGTCATGACGGAGGCGAAGAAGCTCGCCTTCGCCGACCGGGCCCGCCACTACGCCGATCCGGAGTTCGTGAAGATCCCGCTGGAGACCCTGCTGTCGAAGGAGTACGCGGCGGAGCGGCGCGGGCGGATCGACATGGCGAAGGCCGCGACCGAGGTGCCCGCCGGCGCCATGCCGGAGAGCAAGGACACGATCTACATGGCCGCCGCCGACAAGGACGGCATGATGGTCAGCCTGATCCAGTCCAACTACCGGGGCATGGGGTCGGGCCTGGTGCCGGACGGGCTGGGCTTCATGCTGCAGGACCGGGGCGAGCAGTTCAGCCTGGACGAGGGGCACCCCAACGTCTACGCGCCGGGCAAGCGGCCCTTCCACACCATCATCCCCGGCATGGCGACCAGGGACGGCAAGCCCTGGCTGGCCTTCGGCGTGATGGGCGGAGCGATGCAGCCGCAGGGCCATGTGCAGGTGCTGGTCAACATGATCGACTTCGGCATGAACCCGCAGGCCGCCGGCGACGCCGCGCGCTGGCAGCACGACGGCAGCCAGGAGCCGGTCAGCGGGCCGGAAAGCGTGATGACCGACGGCGGGGAGCTGTGGCTGGAGCACGGCATCCCGGAGACGGTGCTGGCCGAGCTGAAGAAGCGCGGCCACACCGTGAAGTACCGGCCGGGTACCCATTACGGCAGCTACCAGGCCATCCAGCGCGACCACCAGCACGGCGTCTACCGCGCCGGGACGGAGATGCGCGTGGACGGCCACGCGGCGGGGTATTGACGGCGGTTTGAAGGTTCACCCCTCACCCGGCTCCCTCCGGTCGCCACCCTCTCCCGCAAGGGGAGAGGGGAAACTTGGCACCGCCGCCGTTCTGACGCAGCGGTCCGGTGGCGACAGGTTCAAGCTTGGCGCCGGTGAACCCTCTCCCCTTGCGGGAGAGGGTGGTGAGCGCAAGCGAGCCGGGTGAGGGGTACCGGCGCGTCCCGCCCCTCACGCCTCCGCCGGGGTGCGGCCCTTGGAGAGTTCCTCGGCGGTGGTCTTGGCGGGGTAGCGGCAGAATTTGCGCACGGGGCAGACCGGGCAGTCCGGCTTGCGGGCCTTGCAGACGTAGCGGCCGTGCAGGATCAGCCAGTGGTGGGCGTGCATCCGGTAGGCCTTGGGCACCACCTTCAGCAGCTTCTGCTCCACCGCGTCGGGGTCTTTGCCCGGCGCCAGGCCGGTGCGGTTGGAGACGCGGAAGATGTGGGTGTCGACGGCGATCGTCGGCTCCCCGAAGGCGACATTGAGGACGACGTTCGCCGTCTTGCGCCCCACGCCCGGCAGCGCCTCCAGGTCCTCCCGCCGGCGGGGCACCTCGCCGCCGTGCTTCTCAAGCAAGATGTTGCAGAGCTTGAAGACGTTGGCCGCCTTGTTGCGGTAGAGGCCGATGGTCTTGATGTGGTCGCGGATCGCCGCCTCCCCCAGTGCTGCCATGGCGGCCGGGTTGTCGGCGATCCGGAACAGCTCCTTCGTCGCCTTGTTCACGCCGACATCCGTCGCCTGGGCCGACAGCACCACGGCGACCAACAGGGTGAAGGGGTTGCTGTACTCAAGCTCCGTCTTCGGCTCCGGGTCCCGTTCGGCGAGGCGGCGGAAGAATTCCTCTGTGTCGGCGCGCTTCATGGGGCGGGTCGCGTGTTGACGACGGGTGGCGGGACAGTAGCGGGCGGCGGAGGCTTGTTGAAGGGCGAGGTTCGCCCTCCGCCGATAGCTTGCCCGCCGAACCAACCGGTGCATATCATCGTGCCATGAGCGGCGATCCGAGCCAGACGGTCTTCTTCCGCGCGGTCCTGCACCCGAACCGCAGCCTGAGCCCGCGCGGCTTCCGGCTGCTGATGATCGCGGCGGGCGGGCTCAGCCTGGCGCTCGGCATCGGCTTCTTCCTGGCGGGCGCCTGGCCGATCGTGGGCTTCCTCGGCCTGGACGTGCTGCTGCTCTGGCTCGCCTTCCGGATGAGCTACCGGTCCGGCCGCCTCTACGAGACGGTGGAGCTGACCGACAGCGCGCTCACCGTGGAGCGGGTGGAGCCCAAGGGCCGCGCCCGCCGCTGGAGCTTCCAGCCCGCCTGGCTGCGCGTGCGCATGGACGACCCGCCCCGGCACAACAGCCAGATCGTGATCTCCAGCCACGGGCAGAGCCTGGTGGTCGGCAGTTTCCTGGCCCCGGAGGAACGGCTGGACTTCGCCAAGGCCCTGAACGGCGCGCTCGACCGCGCGCGGCGGCCGGGGCACCTGGCGGGGGCGTGAGGCGGCGCTAAACCGTGTGAAGGGTATGGCCGGACCTGCGAAGGACGGTCACCCCTCACCCCCTCGCTCCGCTCGGACCCTCTCCCGCAAGGGGAGAGGGGGAATTTGGCACCGCTGCCATTCTGTGGCGGCGGGCTGTTTTCAGATGAAGCCGCGGCCACGCGTAAACCCTCTCCCCCTGCGGGAGAGGGTGGCGACCGGAGGGAGCCGGGTGAGGGGTCTGGCGCTGCCGCCGAAGAACCGTCACCCCTCGCCCCCTCGTGATCAATCCGCCGCCAGGCGCTCCTCCGGTGTGGGGACGAGGCCGCCCTCGCAGTCGGCGATCCAGGCTTCGGCCGTGCGGATGGCGGCGGAGCCGTCGCCCAGGCGGACATACTCGCTGTCCAGCACGGCGCGGAAGGCGCGCAGCTTGAAGCGCCTGGCCTCCTCCGCCGGGATGGCGCCGGGGCCGGCGGCGTCCACCACCATGTCGATGGCGCGCTCCGCCGCGTGCAGGCGGCCCAAGAGATAGTCGTGCTCCCGGTCGGCGCGGGAGAAGAAACCGCCGAACATGTTGAACCGCGCCCCGCGCAACGAGGTGGGGGCCCCGGCGGCGCGGAGCATGCGGCTGTCCGACGGGGCGATGCGGTCGACCTTGATGTGGTTGAACTCGTCCAGCTCCCGCCAGCCGGACGTGGAGAAGGTGAGCACGTCCCAGAAGCCGAAGCCCAGATAGGCCAGGAACAGCTCGTTCCGCGCCGCCGCCCCCAGATAGGCCAGCCCCATCAGGGCGAAGACCTCGTCCATCTCCCGGCTGAGATCCTCCAGCCCGAAGCGTTTCGCCAGCACGGGCAGGGCGGCGTCGAACGCCTCCACCGTCGGCACGGCGGGCGGCAGCACCAGGGCGGGCGCCAGGGCGCCGGCCACGGCCGCGCGCTCCGCCTCGGTCAGCCCTTCCCCCATCTCGGCGGCGCGCAGCGTCTCCAGCGCCTCGTAGAGGGTGACCTTGAAGTCGTCCAGGTCCTGGTGGGTGGTGTCGGCGTAGGCGCCCTCCCCCGCCATCTCGTAGAGCCGGTTGATCTCCCGTACGACGAAGCGCAGGCGCCGCGCCCGGAACCCGGCGTCGAAATCGCGCAGGAACCCGACCCACACCGGCAGCTTCCCGTCGCCCGTCAGGCCCGGCGTGTCCAGCCATTCCGGCACCACCCGCCGGGCCCTGGCCCAGGCGCCAAGCCCGGTGCGCAATGCCGCGGCGCGCGGGCCATCCGGCTGCAGGTCCAGGATGCGGGACAGCACCCGGACAAGCCGGTCCAGCACACCGTCGATCTTGATCCGGACATAGGCCTCATAGGCGAAACCCGCCGCCTGGGCGGCCTTGGTTCCCGCCGCCTCCCGCCAGGCGCGGACCTGGGCCGAGGTGGGGGCGTCCGGCAGCGGGCCGTCCAGCACCTCCTCCACCAGGGCGTGGACGCGGGGGCGGGCGGCGTCCAGCACGACGCGCAGCCGGTCCACCCGCTGGTTGGTGTCGGCGATGGCGGCCAGTTCGTCGCGCACCGGCTCGTTGCGCGGGATGTCGGACAAGGCACCCTTGATGGTGCGGAAGAATCCCGGCGGCGGCGGCTGGTGCCCGGCCACGGGCGGGGGCACCGGGTTGGGGTCGATATAGACGATGCGGCGGTCCACCTCCCGGTACGCCGGCCGCCCCTCCAGGGCGGCCAGCGCCTCCGCGAAGGGCTTGTTGTTCAGCACGCTGCCGTCGATGAAGCTCGCCTCCTCCGGCTTCAGGCCGGCGTCCCGGTGGGCCTTGAAGTTGCGCTGCACGAAGCGGGCGCGCGCCGGCCAGCCCTCCCCCCGCCGCTCCAGCAACGCGTCGATCTGGCGGAGCTGGGCCGGCGGGAAGGCGCCGGGGAAGGAGGAGGTGGCCCGCGCCGCGAAGATCAGGCCCGGCAGCGCGTCGTCGGCGAAGTCCGACTCCACCCGCCCGTCGGCCCCGCGCCGGTAGGCGAAGGTCAGAACGTGGCGGTGCTCCCGCTCCTCGATCAGGGGCGGGTCGTGGGCCGGGATGGTCTGGCGGAAGCCGTGATAGTCCGTCACCGTCACCGCCAGCGACAGCGGCAGCCCGGCCGGCAGCAGGGAGGCGGAGGGATGGCGCACCGGCCCCATGGCCTGGGCCGCGTCCAGCAGCATCTCCGCCAGCCGGTCGCCGCTGAAGGGCGGCTGGAACCAGCGCGAGCGGATGAACAGGCTGAGCTTGGACCGCGTCTCGGAATCCGGGGCCAGCGACCGCACCCGGCGCAGCAGGACCCACAGGATGGGGTGGAGGAACCACTTGCTCCAGCGCCGGGCCATCTTCTCCGGGTTCAGCAGGCGGGTGACGTCGGTGTTGTCCAGCCACAGGTCGGTCAGGCTGTCCTGCGGCAGGTCGTGGGCGAGGCCGCGCGCCAGCATCACCCCGTTGATGCCGCCCGCACTCGCACCCGCCACCGTGTCGATCAGCACCCGCAGGCTGAGCCGTTCCCCGATGCGGGCCAGCAGGTCGGCGTAGACGATCTCCGTGTCGGACGCGGTGCCGCCGGCATGGCGCGGCGCGTGGTGGCGCTGGGACGCCTTGACCAGCTTCCAAAGCTCCTTCGTCACGCCGTGCATGTAGACGGCGAGGCTCACCCCGCCATAGCAGACGAGGGCGATGCGGAGCTCCTTCTCCTTCACCGGACGCGGCTCCCGAAGCGGGCCCGGGGTGCATGGCCCCGGACGCTCACTCCAGAGTGTGGGCACGGGTCTGCGCGGGCGTCAACGGGGGCGGGGCGGCTTCTTCGCTTCGTTGGCGATGAGCCAATCAGCCAAGTCCCGCAGCGCCGCGCTGTCGACCTCGGCGCGCAGACCTTCCGCCTCCAGGTAGTCCTGGAAACTGGAGCCGATATGCGGGTTGATGGCGGTCGCGTCGTCCATATGCGCAAAACTACATGATCGCTTGGCAGCCGAACAGCGGGACCGTCGCATTCTGGTGGAGTAGGCACGTCCGATTCTGTTCTATTGTAATGCAAGGTTGAATATGTCTTGCTTACACGGCAGTATTCGGCGGTCGGATCGCCGCAGTAATGTGCCTGAGTTCACATGACAGGAATCACGGACCAGAAACCGAACTATGCAGATCTCATGAAGGTTTTCCTTCCTGAGGTTGCCCGTCAATTTGTTGAAGCCTCAGCAGAAGGCAAGAGATTTGTTCACTATACATCTGCAGAGAACGCCTTTCGCATACTGAACGGAAAAGAAATTTGGATGCGAAACACAAGATGTATGAACGACTACAGTGAGATAAACCATGGAATTGATTGTCTTAACAAGTATCTTAATGATGAGAAGCGACGGAAAGCTTTTGTCGATGCAGTAAATTTAGCGTCACCAGGCGCGGCAGAGGAGGCACTTCGGCGGTTTGAATATCATCTAAATAGTATACGCTTGGATACCTACATAACCTGCATTTCCGAGCATGATGTTGAGAAAGAGGACCGACACGGTCGCCTCTCAATGTGGCGCGCCTATGGAACGGGCGGCGCCGGGGCAGCAATAGTCCTTAAGCCCACTCCATTTTTCATGGAGAATGATAACATTGGTGCGTTCTCCAGTCCAGTCATTTACGCAGACGATGTCCGTTTGTCACAAATAATGGACGACTCAATTAGCTCAATAAGGCGAAACAGGTATGAATTGTCCTATGTTGACAAGAATGTGGTCATGGGCTCGATATTCTCCATGCTATACTCGTTATGCGTCTGTGTAAAACATCCGGGCTTTCGAGAAGAGCGTGAATGGAGAATAATATTTAATCCGATACTTGACAAATCCTCCATAATCAAGATGGATTTAGCTGTGATCAAGGGAATCCCTCAGAAAGTATGCAGATTTCCGTTCTCGAACAATCCGGATCTGGGAATTACTGGAATTGATCTTACAGACTTTTTTGACAAGGTGATAATTGGGCCATCCAACTATCCTACAGCGATATACGATGCAATTGTCGCCTGCGTGGATGCGGCTGGCATCAGAGGTGGGGACAGTCGAGTGCAGTTCTCAGGAATCCCCCTCAGAAACTGACTCACGCAATCGCGACCGCAGCTTTCGGGTGGGGCGGGGGGGCGGGGGTGCGGCATCCTCTCGACAGATGGATGGAGGACAGACCATGCTCGCACCCGCCATGACCACCGATACGAAACCCGCTTCCGCAGCGCTGTTCGAGGGGCCCCGGGGCGGGCCGGTCGAGACGCCGGACGACATGCGCGCCTCGCGCCTGGTGGCGGCGGCCATCGCGCGGCTGGCCCGTGACTGGCAGGCCCCGCCCGACCTGGACCGGCTGGCGGCGGAGGCGGGCTTGAGCCCCGCGCATTTCCAGAAGCTGTTCAAGCGCTGGGCCGGGATCAGCCCAAAGCGCTTCGCCCAGTTCGTCACCCTGGCCCATGCGCGGCGCCTGCTGCGCGAACCGCAGGGCGGGCTGCTGGACGCGGCCCTCGACCTCGGCCTGTCCGGCCCGTCGCGCCTGCACGACCTGTTCGTGGTGGCGGAGGGGGTGACGCCGGGCGAGTACAAGGCCGGGGGTGCGGGGGTGGAGATCCGCCACGGCTTCCACGACACCGCCTTCGGCCGGGTGCTGCTGGCCGCCACGGCGCGGGGCCTCTGCTTCCTGGGCTTCGTGCAGGAGGGGGAGGACGCGCGGGGCCTGGCCGAGCTGCGCATGGACTGGCCGGACGCGACCCTGATGGACGATCCGGCGGCGACGGCCCCGCTGGTGGGCCGGCTGTTCACGCCCGACGCCGGAAGTGGTGCCCCGCTGCCGGTGCATGTGCGGGGCACCAATTTCCAGCTGAAGGTCTGGCGCGCGCTGCTGGAAATCCCGTTCGGGACGGTGACGACGTATGCCGAGGTGGCGCGGCGGATCGGCCATCCGACATCCGCCCGCGCCGTGGGCAACGCCGTGGGGGCGAACCGGATCAGCCTGCTGATCCCCTGCCACCGGGTGATCCGGGGGACGGGCGTGCTGGACAACTACCGCTGGGGCCCGACCACCAAGCGCGCCCTGCTGGCCTGGGAAGCGGCGCGGATGGCGGCGGAGTAGGGCTCCGTGCCTTGCAGGGAACTTGTACCCCTCACCCCCCTCGCTCCGCTCGGGAGCCTCTCCCGCAAGGGGAGAGGGGGACTTTGGACCGGAGCCGGCTCGTCGCATCGGGCTTGGTGGACAAAGGATCAAACCGGACACCGGTAGACCCTCTCCCCTTGCGGGAGAGGGTGGTGAGCGCCAGCGAACCGGGTGAGGGGTTTGTCCCGATCCGTCAGCCGCCCTCGCCCTTCGACAAGCTCAGGGTGAGGGCTACTGGGGCATTCCGAAGTTTAATCCAGGCCTTACCGCCATATTCGGCCTCACCCTGAGCTTGTCGAAGGGCGAGGCCGCCCGCAGCACTGGCGGGCGGGGGCGGGCGGACTATCTCCCCCGGCATGCGCACGACCATCCTCGCCGTCCTGATCCCGCTCGCAGCATCGCCCGCCCTGGCCCAGCATTCGCCGCAGTGCGCGGGCGTGCATCGGGCGGAGGAGGGGGCGGAGCGCAGCCAGGGGCCGTGGTCGGTGACCTGCTTCCAGGAGGGGGAACAGGTCTGGCGCGAGGGGAACCTGTACGCCTTTTGCAAGCTCACCGACGGGGTCTGGCGCTTCCAGGGCTGGTGGCAGCATGAGAGCGGGCAGGCCCTGATCGTGCCGGACAGCCCCGCCGCCTTCTGCGTCTGGCGGCAGGACCCGCCGGAGCAGCCGAAACAGCGGTGAGTGTTACGCTGTGATACGCCGTGTTACGTTTTCGCGCCGTTCCGCCCGTAACGTCACGGACCCCTAAAGCCCCAGCACGTCGTCCATGCCGTAGAGGCCGGGGGCCTTGCCGGCGGTCCAGAGGGCGGCGCGCACGGCACCCCGGGCGAAGATGGCGCGGCTGGCGGCCTTGTGGGTCAGCTCCAGCCGCTCCCCCTCCGCCGCGAAGAGCACCGTGTGGTCGCCCACCACGTCGCCGCCGCGCAGGGTGGCGAAGCCGATGCGGCCGGGCTGGCGCGCACCCGTGTGCCCGTCGCGCACCGTGTCCTTCATGGCCTGGAGGTCCACGCCACGACCGGCGGCGGCGGCCTGCCCCAGGGCCAGGGCCGTGCCGCTGGGCGCGTCCACCTTGTGGCGGTGGTGCATCTCCACGATCTCGATGTCCCAGTCGTCGCCCAACGTGGCCGCCACCTTGCGCACGAGGCCGGCCAGCAGGTTCACGCCCAGGCTGAAATTGGCGGCCTGGACCACCGGCACCCTGGCGGCGGCGGTGCTGATCGCGGCCTGATCGTCCGCCGACAGGCCGGTGGTGCCGACCACCAGGGCGGTACCCGTTTCGGCGGACAGTTTCGCGTGGCTGACGGTCGCGGCCGGGCTGGTGAAATCGATCACCACGTCGGCGGCGCGGAACAATGCCGCGGGATCGTCCGCCACCTTCACGCCCAGCGGATCGATGCCGGCCAGCACGCCCAGCTCGCGGCCCAAAAGCGCGCTGCCCGGCCGTTCGGTGCCGCCGGCCAGGGTGGCGCCGGGGGTGGCCGCCACCTCCCGCACCAGCATCTGGCCCATCCGGCCGCCGGCGCCCACGATCCCGATCCGCATCGCATCCTCCCTGGCGTTCATCCGCGATCCCTTAGCAGGTCGGCGGCCCGTGGGCCAAGCTCAGGGCGCTGCCGCATCGGCGGGCGCCGCCCGGCGGCGGTTCCATTCCATGATCGCGGCATCGGAGAGTGGGGTCTCCGCATCCGCCATCTCCCGGCGGAAGGCGGCGTCGTCCATGGGCGTGGCCGCCGGTTCAGGCCCGGCGACCTTGCGGGCCAGGGCCTTGGCCAGGGCCACCTGCGCCGCCGTGGGGCCGATCAGGCGCAGCCGGTTCTCCAGATGCCGGCTGCCGAAATAGAAGGCGATGATGCTGCCGGCCAGCAGGGCCAGCCATTCCGGCACGAGCTGGTAGGCCTGCATGACCTGGACGAAGCCTTCGGGGTCCAGCGGCGCGTAAAGGAACAGCCCCAGCACCATGAAGGCCAGCAGGGGCCGGGGCGCCCGGTTGACGCCGTCCCAGAAGCTGTCCCACCAGGTGGCGGGCGTGGGACGATATTCCGCGGCGGCGGCGGCCAGCAGGGCCAGCTGTTCGGCGTGCATATGGTCCTGCCGCTTGTCCTTGTCGGGCGCGATGCGCTTGCCCACGGTCTCGACCGCGTCAAGAATTCCGGGAACCAGAGTCAGCCAGCTCATCCGCACCCTCCCGTTCAGGACAGGCGGGGGAGTGTAGTGCGATTCCGGGATCGGGGAAAGGAAAAAAATCCTTTAGCGTGTTAAGCCTGCTTGCGGGGCCGGCCGCCCTTGGCGCCATTCCGGCGCGCCGCTTCCGCCTTTGCCGGAGAGGTCGCGGACCCGGCATGGGCCTTTGCGGCGCAAGGAGCCGTGCGGGCGGCCCTAGGTCCCCGCTTGCGCGGGGAAGGCGGATCTGTGGTGCGGTCGAGGAGTGGGTGCTCCTCGCTCCTCTCGTCGTCATTCCCGCGCAAGCGGGAACCCATTTCGCCGTCCGGCCATGTCCTGACGGAAGGGGGCAAGCGGGGCCATGGGTTCCCGCTTTCGCGGGAATGACGGGAGGAGGGAGGGCGCGGGAATGCCGGGAGGGGGGAGCGGGGGGTGGCGGAGCGGGAGCAGGCTCCCCTCACCGCCCCAGGCAGTCCACCAGGGCCTGGGCGTTGAAGCGTAGCAGGGCGAAATAGAGGTCCGGGCCGTCGGGGATGGCGGCACCCTCCGGGTCGAGCACGCCGGTGCGGGCGGTGGTGCCGTCGGCGACGGTGCGGACGAGCGAAGGCTCGAACTGCGGCTCGGCGAAGACGCAGACGGCACCCAGTTCCGCGATCTTCGCCCGCAGGGCCGACAGGCGGGCGGCCCCCGGCCGCACCTCCGGGCTGACGGTGATGGCGCCCGCCGCGTTCAGGCCGTAGCGCCGCTCCAGGTAATGGTAGGCGTCGTGGAAGACGATGAAGGGCCTTGTCCGCACCGGCTCCAAAGTCTTGCGCAGCTCCGCGTCCAGGGCGTCGAGCCGGGCGGTCAGGGCGGCGAGGTTGGCCCGGTAGGTGGCGGCGTTGGCGGGGTCGACCTCGGACAGCGCGCCGGCGATGGCGGCGGCCATGGCCTTCGCGTTCAGGGGGTCGAGCCAGATGTGCCCGTCGGGCCCGCCATGGGCATGGCTGTGGCCGTGGTCGCCGGGGCCATGGTCGTGCGCCTCCCACGCCCCGCCCTCCCGCGTCTCCACCGTCTCGACGCCGGGGGCGCGGATGAGCTCAAGGCTGCGGGCCTTGCCGGCCAGGGCCTCCAGCGGCTTCCTCAGGAAGGTCTCCAGCTCCGGCCCGACCCAGACGATCAGGTCGGCGCGGGCGAGCGCCCGGGCGTCGGACGGCTTCAGGGCGAAGGCGTGCGGGCTGGCCGCCCCCTGGACCAGCAGGTGCGGCGTGCCCACCCCCTGCATCACGGCCGCCGTCAGCGAATGCAGCGGCTTGACGCTTGCCACGACCTGGGGGGGCTCCGCCCCCTGCGCCTGGGCATAGGCGGGAGACGCGAACAGCAGGACGGCGAGAAGGAGCAGGCGGCGCATGGGGGACCGGGTGCGTTTGCGGGGGGCTTGGGACGGGCCTTACAGGTTGTTATGTTATAACCTTTGTCAAGACGGGCCGCAGGGCGTAGAACGCCCGCCTGCCTGGACCCTGGACCGCCCCATGGACGCCATCCCGCCCCTGCCTCTGTCCCAGCCGCCCGTGGCGGACGCCGTCGGTTTGCCGCCGCCGCTGGTGACCGTGCGGGGCCTCGGCGTGCGGTACGGTGCGCGCACCGTGCTGCGCGGGGTGGACCTGACCGTGGGGGCGGGGGAGATCGTCACCCTGATCGGGCCGAACGGGGCGGGCAAGACCACCCTGGTGAAGGCGGTGCTGGGCCTCGTCCAGCCGAGCGAGGGGGTGGTGGAGCGCGCACCGGGCCTGACCGTCGGCTACATGCCGCAGCGCCTGAGTGTGGACCCCACCCTGCCGCTGACGGTGAAGCGGTTCCTGACGCTGTGGGGCAAGGCGACCGACGCGGAGCTGGCGGCCGTGCTGGAGGAGGTGGGGGCACCCGCCGTGCTGCGCCAGCCGGTGCAGAGCCTGTCGGGCGGGGAGATGCAGCGGGTGCTGCTGGCCCGGGCGCTGCTGCGCCGGCCGAAGCTGCTGGTGCTGGACGAGCCGGTGCAGGCGGTGGACGTGCACGGGCAGATCGCGCTGTTCGAGCTGATCGCCCGCATCCGGCGGGAGCGCGGCTGCGGCGTGCTGCTGGTCAGCCACGACCTGCATCTGGTGATGGCGCGCACCGACACGGTGGTCTGCATCAACGGCCATGTCTGCTGCCACGGCAAGCCGGAGGATGTGGGCCGGCACCCGGAATATGTCGCCCTGTTCGGCCGGCACGCCGAGGCGCTGGCCGTCTACCACCACGCCCACGACCATGCCCACGCGGCCGATGGCTGCGTGGTGGCGCCGGGCGAGGAGCATCGTCACCACCATGACCATGGCGACGGGGTGCGGCATGGGTGAACGGTCCTGCTGCCGGGGTGATCGTCACGGCCGATCCCCCTCCCCCCCGGGAAGAGGCGAGGTGAGGGGGTGGTTCCGCCGGATTCGGTGCCGCCGGAGAGGGTGGACAGGCCCCCTCTCCCAACATCTACCCGGGGGGGAGTGGGGGACCATGCTTTAAGCCTCATCCGTACCCCAAACCCGGTTGGGGGAAGCTGCCCACCCACTACCGGCAGG
>JAJUIU010000148.1 GCA_029267445.1 Rhodospirillaceae bacterium | reverse complement strand
GAGGTCGGAAACCTGGATATGCGGCACGTCGATCGCCTCGATCCCGGCCCTGGCACAGGCATGCACCAGCCGCGACCGGGCGAACAGCAGCGGCTCGTAAGCCATCGGCACGCCAAGTTCCGCTGAAAGATCGGCGCCGCCGAACATCAGCGCGGCGAGGCGTGGCGTGGCCCGCGCGATGTCGGCCGCGTTCTCCAGCCCCTCGGCCGTCTCGATCAGCGCGATCAGCTTCGGCGTCAGGCCGCGCTCCGTCAGCAGGGCGTCCACCTGGCGCAGCTCCTCGGCCGAGTCCACCTTGGGCAGCATCAGCATGCCGGCAGTGGGTGCCGCCTCGATCACGGCCAGCAGGTCGCGCAGTCCGTCCGCGGTTTTCATGGAGTTGATCCGGACCAGCCGCTCCGGCCCCGATGCGGCCGTGAGGAAGGGGATGGCCGCCGCCCGCGCCTGGGCCTTGTGGTCGGGGGCGACCGCGTCCTCCAGGTCGACGCAGACCATGTCCGCCCCGGCCGCCAGCGCCTTCTCGAAGCGCTCGGGCCGCGATCCGGGAACGAACAGAAGGCTGCGACGGGCGCCCATGGGCATCGACTGTCCTGGCGGATGGAAAATTTGTCCGGACAAATTATGCGCGGGTGGGCGGGAAGTCAACGCGGGGCCGATCCGCGTTCCCGCCAAGCCGATGCCGCCGCATCGCCGTGCCGCCGCCACACGCGGCGCGTTCCATGGGCTAGCCCGCCACCGGATGACCGTCATCGGAAGACTGCCCATGCGACAGTACCGCCCCATGCTCCTGCTTCCGGCCCTGCTGGCGCTCGCCGCCTGCGCCAGCCCCTGCCAGCGCATCGACAGGGACATGCGCCAGCTCAACGCCGACGCCATCCGCGACCCCGCCATGGTGGTGGACGGCCGCTACCTGACGCGGTTCCAGGACCTGACGGCCCAGCGAATCGAGAACGAGTGCCCGCTCTGACAGCGCGTCAGACGGACCGCTCCTCCGCCCGCCACTGGTTCGCCGGTGGATAGTCGGCGGCAAGCCAAGTCGGCCCGCCCTTGGCGACGAACACCGCCGCCGCCGCATGACCCAGCAGCACCAGCCGCTCCAGATCCTCCGGCCCGTAGGTCGTGCGAGCCTGGGCCGCCGCCACGATCTGGCCGTGCATGGTGCCGTCAACGATCATGGGCGCGTAGATGCTGGACCCCATGCGCGATGTCTTCAGGAACTGGCGGAACTCGGGATGCTCGTCGATGTTCCGCAGCAGCAGGGGGGCCCGTGTCTCCACCACCTTGCCAGGGTGGTTCCAGGTAATTGGAATGGACAGCCGCGCCTGTTCCGCCGGGAACCCCACATTGGCGATCAGCATGTTGTAGCGGTGGTCCGGCGTGATCATGAAGCAGCCGGCCACGCGGTAGTCCCGCTCGCCCGGCTTCAGCATGCCCGGCCGCGCCGCCGCACCGTGGTCGCCCAGCCGGTCGTGGGCGAGGCGGGTGAGGGCGCGCAGCGCCTCCTCCGGCCCCACCGCCGCGTTCGCCTCGGCCAGGGCGGCGGACAGGAAGGATTCGAACCTGCTCACACCGGCGCCTTCACCGACCGGGCGTAATGCTCCGCGATGTCCAGGCGGGAGCAGATCCACACGTCGGGCTTCGTCGTCACGTGCTGCAGGAACCGTTCGAAGGCGCCGATGCGCCCCGGCCGGCCGATGATGCGCAGGTGCAGGCCCAGGCTCATCATGCGGGTGGCGTCGGCGCCCTCCTTGTACAGCCAGTCGAACGTGTCGATGGCGTACTCCAGCCAGTCGGCCGGCTTGTAGCCCGGCGCCAGCCAGAACTTCATGTCGTTGCTGTCCAGCGCGTAGGGGACGATCACCCAGGGCTTCGGCCCTTGGGATGTCTCCACCACCTCCCAGCGGGGCTGGTCGTCGGAGTAGTCGTCCATATGGTACTTGAACCCGGCCTCCACCAGCAGGCGCTTGGTGTTCTCCGTGTGCAGGTACCGGGACAGCCAGCCATAGGGGCGGGTGCCCGTCGTGGTCCGGATCGTGTCCACGGCCTTGGCGATGAATTCCCGCTCCCGATCCTCCTTCATGGAGAACTGGTGCACCCACCGGTACCCGTGGGAGCAGGGCTCGTCCCCCCGGCGGCGGATCGCCTCGGCGATGGCAGGTGCCCGCTCCAGCGACAGGGCCGCCGCCGTCCAGGTGGCCTTCACCTTGTACTGGTCCAAGAGGCCGATGATGCGCGGCGCCCCGGCGTTGATGCCGTACTGGTAGTTGCTCTCGTTGCCGTAGTTCCGGATCGGGATCTTCAGCGCCACGCCCAGCTCGTCCACCGGTTCCGGCCCCTTGTCGCCCTCCTTGACCGACATCTCCGACCCCTCCTCGACATTGACGACGAGGGACAGGGCGAGGCGTGCGCCATTGGGCCAGCGGACGGTGTCGCGCGCCATCAGTGATACTCCTCGCCACCCGACACGTTCATCGCCTCGCCGGTGATGTACGCCGCCTGGTCCGAACACAGGAAGGCGCAGGCCGCGGCCGTGTCCTCCACCAGCCCCGGCCGGCCCAGCGGGATGCGCGCCTTCATGCTGGCCATGTACTCGTCCAGCGTCTGGCCCCGCGCCTTGGACATGAACTCGTTCTGCCAGGCGCCCAGGCCCGTGGTCACGTGGTTCGGGCAGATGGCGTTGACCCGGATGCGGTGCGCCCCCCATTCCAGCGCCGCCGCGCGGGTCAGCCCGACCAGCCCGTGCTTGCTGGCCGTATAGGCCGTCGCCATGGCGAAGCCTGACTTCGCGGCCTGGCTGGCGATGTTGATGATCGATCCGCCCTGGCCCTGCTCGATCATCCGCTTGGCGGCGTACTTCATGGCCAGGAAGGGCCCGCGCAGGTTCACTCCCAGCACGGCGTCCCACTTCTCGGCCGTCATCTCCGTCAGCGGGCCGAACAGGTAGCCGATGCCCGCATTGTTCACCAGGATGTCGATCTGGCCGAAGGTGGCGACCGTGGCCTCTACCATCCCGCGCACATCGTCCTCCACCAGCATGTCGCCGGTGACGGTGCCCACCTTCTGGCCGGCCGCCCGCATCTCCTGGGCGATGCCCTCCATCTCGGCGGTCGTGCCCACCCCGTGGGCCGGGGCGATCTCGCCCTTCACCTGTCCCAGATCGTGCAGCATGACCGCACAACCCTCCGCCGCCAGCCGCCGGGCCATGGCCTCGCCCAGGCCCTTGCGCCGGCCGGAGCCGGTGATCAGCGCCACCTTGCCGTCCAGATTGTAGATGCCGGTCATTCGTATCTCCGGTCGTTTCCTCGCCGCGAACCTCCTCCTTCGACAAGCTCAGGACGAGGTTCGAATGAAGCCGCTTCGAAGCGACCCTCACCCTCAGCCTTGTCCCTCCTCCCCTCATCCTGAGCCTGTCGAAGGAGGAGGGGGGAGCAGGCGGGAGGGAAGGGGCGCGAACGGGATCAGGCCTTCAGCTCGTCCGTCATGATGAAGAGCGGGTCGTCGGCGAACTGGCGGAACTCGCCGGCCACGCGCTGCATGGTCTCGCTGCCGATGTCCGCCCCCAATGCGCCCATGTCGTTCACCACCAGCACCTCCACATACTGGAAGGGCGGGGCGGCCTCGCTGCCCAGCAGGCCGGTGGACTTGAACACCTTGAAGCTGTCCACGCTGCCCAGCTTGTTGACGATGGGCAGGTCGGTGGACTTCGCCCATGCCTCGTACTCCGAAGCCTTCACGCCTGCCTTCAGATTGAACAGCACGATGATGGTGGTCGACATGGGCTGGCCTCCTCGGTTCCGGGCGGTATGATGCCGGGGCATCGCATGGCGGCCGGGCGGGTGCCGAACTTGACACTCCCGCCCGTGGCCCCGAATATTTGTCCGGACAAATTTCGCCTCCGTGCGCCCCTTTAGTCAAGCGTCGGCGGCATCCCGCAAGCAGGAGACATCCCATGGCCGACGGCGCCGCTCTCGAGCTGAAAGCCGCCAAGAAATCCGGCGCCCCGTTCCGCTGGGACGATCCCTTGCTGCTGGAGGATCAGCTGACGGAGGAGGAGCGGATGGTGCGCGACACCGCCCGCGCCTACTGCCAGGACAAGCTCCAGCCCCGGGTGCTGGAGGCCTTCCGCAACGAGCGCTTCGACCGGGAGATCATGCGCGAGATGGGCGAGCTGGGCCTCTTGGGCATGACCATCGACGGCTACGGCTGTGCGGGCCTCTCCCACGTCGCCTACGGGCTGGTGGCGCGG
>JAJUIU010000108.1 GCA_029267445.1 Rhodospirillaceae bacterium | reverse complement strand
TTGGGGTGGAAGGGGTGCCGCTCCCCGCCCTTCCAGGCGATGTCGCGCGCGGGGTCGAACCCGATCGCCGGGCCGCCGCCGAGGGCCAGCGACCGCGTCTCCCGCACGCCCGCCACCAGGGCCGCCATGGCGTCGGGGTCGACCCCCTCCGGTGTGCAGCCGGCGAGGCCGGCGATCACCGCGCCATCGGTGGCGTGGCCCTTGCCGGTGAGCGCCAGGGAGGCGAAGAGGTCCACAGTCACCCGCGCCGCGCGGTCCAGCAGGCCGGACTCGCGCAGGCGGGCGACTAAGCGGGCGGCCGCCGTCATCGGCCCCATGGTGTGGGAGCTGGACGGGCCGACCCCGATCTTGAACAGCTCGAACACGCTGACGGTCATGGGGCCGGTCTCCGCCGCGCGGGCTCTGTCCGGGTCAGACGAACTCGGGCGGGGCCGGATGGTCCCCGCCGCGCACCACGAACATCTCGGCCTTGTCCGGCCCGACGCCGGCATAGGCGCGGATGACGCCCTTGGGCATGGTGAAGGTGTCGCCGGGCCCAATTTCCGTCACGCCGCCGTTCCAGGCGACCGAGACGCGGCCGGTGGTGACGAACAGCACCTCCTCCTCGTGCCGGCGGTGCGGCCGGGTGGCGCCGCCGGGGGCGAGGTCCAGGCGGCGGACCTGGAATCCGTGGGCCCAACCCAGCGGCGCCGTCGGCATCCCTTCCGCCGGGTTGGCGACCCCGATGACCGCGCATTCCGCCACGCCCCGCGCCGCCAGCGGCGAGTCAGCGACCGGGCGCAGGTTGGGGCCGCGCACGATGCAGCGGTCGAACTCGTCCTGCGTGACCTTGCGGAACCGGGCCATCTCGTCCGGCGTGAGCGGGCGCACCGGTTCGGCACCGGCGGGCACCGTCTCGCCCTTCAGCGTGTCGATCAGGCGGCCGCTCTCCAGCAGGACGAGGCCGTGGCTGCGCGCCTTCTCGATGACGTCCGGCGCCCAGGTCACCCGGCCCGGATCGTCGCCGCCCAGCACGGCGAACAGGAATCCGGTGTCGGTCCCGACATTCTCGAAACCGCGGAAGACATGGACGGGGATGGAAATCGTGTCGCCCGGCTGCAGCACGACCCAGGCGTCGTCCCGGTTGACGCCCGCCGTGAACTTCCAGGTGCCGCTGAAGACGACGAACACCTCCGCCGTCTCGTGGCTGTGCTGTGAATTGGTGCAGTGGGGCGGCTGGCGGGCGCCGCCGATGTTGAAGCCGTGCGGCTCGGAGATGTGGACGTGCTGGTCCGGGTTCTCCGCCACGCCGGGCCCGATGATGGTGAAGTTCTCCTTCCTGTCCGACCCCGGCGTGCGGGTGTCGATGAAGGCGGTGGTGCAGGGGCGCAGATCGGTGTGGCGGACGATCCGGCGTTCCATGTCGGCGACGGTCGCGGCAGGAGCGGACTGCGGGGCGGACATGGGGGCGGACATGGCGGGCGGGTTCCTTCGCGCGTCCGGCGCGCGTCCGGGTCGGCCGGGGCGGCGACCTTATGGCGGGTGAAAGGTTAAATGGCGCTGCATTCGGATGCAAGCCCATTTGGCCCCACTTTCCATGTGGTCGCGGGCTGCCGATCCGTTCCGTTCCGCATCCCAATCGATTGCCCGCGAGATCGCTTGCATGCGAAGTCAGATCGCGACTAACGTCTACGCGGTGACCATCCGCGCGGGCGCGGACGGTGCTTCCGGACGGGGGTGCGGGTGGAAGGGTTCGGGGTCCTCAACTGGTCCATCGTCATCGCCTTCCTGGTCGCGAACCTGGCGCTCGGCTGGATGTTCAGCCGCCGGGTGACCACGGCCGAGGCCTACTATGTGGGCGACCGCAGCACGCCCTGGTGGGCCATCGGCGTGTCCGTGGTGGCGACGTATGTCAGCGCGCTGTCCTTCCTGGGCGGACCGGCCTGGGCCTACCGCGACGGCATGGCGGCACTCGCCATCCACCTGAACTACCCGCTGGTGATCCTGGTGGTGATCACCTTCTTCCTGCCCTTCTTCTACAATTCGGGCGTCGCCTCGATCTACGAATACCAGGAGCGCCGGTTCGGCACCGCCTCGCGCGCCGTCATGTCCGGCATCTTCCTGCTGTCGCAGAGCCTGACCACGGCGGCCATCCTCTACGCCACGGCGCTCGTCCTGCGCTTCATGACCGGGATGGACGTGATGTTGGCCATCGTGCTGATCACGGTGGTGGCGCTGGTCTACACCACGATGGGCGGGATGCTGGCCGTGATCTGGACGGACACGTTCCAGGCCGTGATCCTGTTCTTCGGCGCGCTGGTGATCCTGTTCGCGCTGCTGGGCGAGATGCCGGTGTCGCTGGGGGAGGCGCTGGGTGCCCTGAAGGCGGAGGGCAAGTTGGACGCCGTCCGCACGGACGTGAACCTGACCGAGGCGACGACCATCTGGTCCGGCCTGCTGGCCATGACCCTGTTCCACATCACCGTCTATGGCGGCAACCAGATGATGGTGCAGCGGACACTGGGATCGAAGACGATCGGCGACGCCAAGAAGTCCTACATCATGATGGGCTACGGCGCCTTCTTCATCTACTTCCTGTTCTTCTTCATCGGCGTGCTCTGCTACGCCCACTATCAGGGCCGCCCGTTCGAGAACCCGAACGAGATCATCCTGACCTTCGCCGCCGACTACGGCCTGCCCGGGCTGCCCGGCGTGCTGGCGGCGGCGGTGCTGGCGGCGTCCATGTCGACGCTCAGCTCGGCGCTGAACTCCATGGCGACGGTCTCCACCGTCGATTTCTACGAGCGCTACTTCCGTCCGGGTAAGGGCCAGCACCATTATCTCACGGCCACGCGCCTGTTCACGGCCGTCTGGGCGGTGCTGGTGCTGGTGCCGGCCTACATGTACTCCCAGACCCAGGGATCGATCCTGGAGGTGTTGAGCAAGGTCGGCGCCTATTTCGTGGGCGCCAAGCTCGGCATGTACGCGCTCGGGTTCTTCTCCAAGCACACGACGGAGAAGGGGCTGCTGATCGGGGTGGCGGCCAGCTTCCTGTCGGTCTGGTGGCTGGCCGCCGCGACGGACGTCGCGTGGCCCTGGTACTGCGCCATCGGCGGGGCGGTGAACATCGTCGTCGGCTGGGGCGCCAGCCTGCTGCTGACGGGGCGACAGACGGACTGGTCGCCCTACACCGTCCCCGGCCAGATCGCCGCCTTCAAGGCGCAGGGGCTGGAGGAGAAGGTGGGCGGCTGGTACCGCGTGCCCGGCAAGGTCGACGCCGCGAGCTGGGGCCTGCTGGCCTTCCTCGTCGCCAGCGTCCTCTCGCTCGTCGCACTCAATGCCGCCGTGTAGCCGGGTCGGGCGACGCGACAGCCGGCTCTCTTGGGCAAGGGTCCCGAAGGGGGCGTCGGTGCCGTTGCCTAGATCCTGGCCTTGAGCAGGCCTGTCGTCGCGGCGAGATAGTCGCGATCCCGTGGGCGCCACCGCCGGTCGCCGCCGGTGGTCTGCTCGCAGCAGAGGATCAGGCACCCGCCGCTCCCATCCTCCACGCAATGGTCGAGCAGGGCCGTCACCCCCTCGGGCACCAGATAGCGCGACCGCAGCGAGGCGACCCGCGGATCGGTGCCGGCGTCGTCCACCACGATGAAGTCCCGCGCGATCAGTTCCGCGACATAGACCGGGTGTTCGGCGGAGCGCAGCACGGCGCCGCTGTCGAACTGGCAGAGGCGACGGTCGAAGCCGGCCACCATGGTCAGGTCGCCCCCGCGCCGCAGCCCGGTCCACACCGACGCCCTGTCCACGTCCAGGTCATGGCAGATGTCCAGGCAGATGGCCCGGTGGACGATCAGCCAGTCGACACCCGTGCCGGCCCGTCGCAGGGCGGATTCGATGAACCTCATCGCGTCAGACCTTCCCGTTCGACACCGTCTCAGGCGACCAGGCGGTAGCCCTGGCCGGCTTCAGCCTGGATCGCCGGGCCGTCCGGCCCGAGGCGCCGTCGCAGATGGCTGAGATGGGCGCGCAGGCAGCCGGTGCGCGACTCGTCGGCCGAGCGCGGCAGTTCGGAGGCCAGCACATGGAAGGGCACGACCCGGCCCGGCCTGCTGGCCAGAAGCGTGAGCAGGCGGTAGGGCGTCTCGCTCAGCCTGATGACCGCGCCGCCGATCTCCGCCTCGCGGCGGTCCCGGCGGATGCGGACGGACCCCACCTCGATCGCCTCCGGCTCGGCGGCGCGTGCACGCGCCACGATGCTGCGGGCATGGGCGAGGCGCAGCGCCAGGGGCACGGACGGCCCGAACACCGCGGCGCAGCCACGCCGGAAAAGCGCGATGCGGTCGTCCACGCCCGGCTCGGTATCCAGTTCCGCGATCCGGGGCTTGCGCGGATCGATGCCGGCGGTCGCGAGCTGACGCAGGGCGTCGGTCGCGTCCGCCGCCCGGACGATGTGGATGCCGTCGAAAAGCTCCAGCATGGCGGCCTCCCTCAGGCCGCGATCGCTTGGTAGCGGGCCTTCAGCGCCATGCCGAGCAGCACGGACATCTGATGCAGGTAGGCCTCGTCCTCGGCGGTCCACGCCTTGATCGTGCCGCAGTGCTCGCAGCAGAGCACGGCCATCGTCTCCCGTCCCGCGACGACGACGTGGTCAAGCAGCGAGCGGATGTCGTTCGGGATGAAGTACGGCACGTCGAACGCGGCCGTGGCCGGATGGTTGGCGGCGTCGGAGGCCACGACGCGCAGGTCCTTCCGGATCGCGGCGAAGTAGGCGGGGAAATCCTCTTCGCTCAGCAGCGCGCCGCTGCTGAAGCGCCCGCTGCGGCTGTCGTAAAGGCACTCGCAGGTGATGGCGTCGCCCAGCATGTTGAAGAACCAGATGCTGGCGCGGGTCGAGCCGACATTCTCCACGATGTCCTGACAGGCGGCCTTGAACACCTCCGCGATGTCGGCGGGATTGGCGCGGAAGGCGGTGAGCGCGGCACGGGACCGGTTCATGGCGAGACTCCTCGGTTGGTGGTCGGTCGCGGGGATCGACGGGATGACGAGCACGGCCAGCGCCCCGCCACTGGCCCGGTTCGAAAGATGCAGATGGCCGCCCATCAGTTCGGCCAGCTTGAGGGCCAGATAGAGCCCGAGGCCGAGGCCGGCCTCCTTGCTGCGGGTCACGTCCTCGCCCCGCAGGAAGGGCGCGCCCGCCTGCTCCAGCACCTGGGCGGGGAAACCGGGACCGCTGTCCATCACGGTCAGTTCGATGATGCCGTTCCGGTCCTCGGCCTCGACCCGGATGCGCCCACCCCGGGGCGTGTAGCGCGCGGCGTTGTCGAGCAGGATCTGAAGCACCTGCCGGAAGGCGGGCGCGTCGGTGAAGGCGAAGGCGCCGGGCGCTCCGTGGTACGTCCACTCCTGGAACTTGGACTGGAAGCGCGACTGTAGGCGCCGGAAGGCGCGGCCGACCTCCGCGTCGACCTCGATCGAGGCTGGCTCGCGCCTGAGGGCGGACGCCTCCACCTGGGCGCAGGTCATCATGTCGTCCAGGACTTCCAGCAGGCGCTGACCGGCCGTCTGGATGTCGCCGGCATAGTCCCGCACGATCCTGGGATCGTCGGCGAACGACCCGCGCAGCAGATCGCCGAAGCCGATGATCGCGTTCAGCGGCGTGCGCAGCTCGTGGCTGACGTTCGAGAGGAACTGGCGCCTGGCGTGGTCGACGGCGCGGGCGTTCAGCTGCGCCGTCTCCAGCGCCCGTTCCGCCTCCTTCCAGGGCGTGATGTCGACCGCGACGCCGATGAAGCTTCTCGGGCACGAGGTGCGGCGGACGCGGATCAGCGCCCAATGGATGGACCCGCCGGGACGGATGATGCGGACCTGGCGCTGGAACAGCGCGGGTTCGGCGGCGGCGACGAAGGCTTCCCAGGCCGGGAGGTAGCCGGAAAGATCCTCCGGAACGATGCTGTCCTTCCAGCCCAGTCCGCGGGCGCGGTTCGGGTCGAAACCGAGCACGCCCCTGTCGATGGACAGGAAGGTGACCTCGCCGGCGGCGGTCGCCTCGAACAGGCTCATGGGTGCGGCGTCGACGAAGGACCGGAAGCGTTCGCCCATCTCCAGCACGGCCTTGGACTTCTCGGCGATGCGGCCGACCAGGACATGGCAGAGCCAGAAAAGAAGGCCCGAGGAGAACAGGACCCAGAAGACGCCCTTCAGGGACTGTGCCCGCGCCAGACCGTCCATGTCTTCCACCAGGGACATCACCACATGGTCGGAGACGGCGATCCAGGCGGTCAGCAGGGCCGCGTAGGCCAGAGTCAGGCGCATGGCCGCCTGCAGGGGCGCGCGGTCGATCGCCCGCAGCAGCCGCCGTTCGACCCGGGCTTCCGAGCCGTTGCCCACCATCGAGATCGATGTCATCGGTACCTCCATGCAAGCTCGGCCATGCGGGGTCGGCGCCCCGTGTCGGCGTCACGTCGCCACACGCCGGAACCATGCCGAAATCCCAGGGGAAACGGGGTGGTCCAGGGGGTCAGCGGCCCGGGGCGGAAGGATGCGGCGGGGGCCATACCCACCCCATACCTGCCCCATACCGCCCCGTGCCGTTCGGGCCCGGTCAGCCCTGGCGGATGCGGGACAGGAACTGATCGATCTCGCGTGCGAGATATCCCGCCTGGCGGTTCAGCTCGGCCGAGGCGCCCAGCACCTCCGCCGACGCCGTGCCGGCATCCCGTGAGGCCTGGCTGACGCCGCCGATGGCGCTGTTGACCTCGGCCACGCCGGCGGCGGTCTTCTGCGCGTTTCCGGCGATCTCCCGCGTCGCCGCGGACTGCTGCTCAACGGCGGCGGCGATGGCGGACGCGACGGCGCTGATCTTCTCGATCGACGCCTGGATGCGGGTCATCGCGCCGACGGCGTCGCCGGTGACGGACTGCATTTCCCCGACCTGCGCCGCGATGTCCTCCGTCGCCTTGCCGGTCTGGGTGGCGAGGTTCTTGACCTCGCTGGCCACCACGGCGAAGCCCTTGCCCGCCTCCCCGGCCCGGGCGGCCTCGATGGTGGCGTTCAGCGCCAGCAGGTTGGTCTGGCTCGCGATGGACTGGATCAGGCTGACGATGCCGCCGATCCGTCCGGCCGCACCCGCCAGACCCTCCACCGTGCGACCGGTGGACAGGACCTCGTCCACGGCGGCGCGGGTCATGCGGTTGCTTTCATCCACCTGCCGGGTGATCTCGGCGATGGAGGCGGATAACTCCTCCGCGGCCGACGCGACCGTGGTGACGTTGCCGGCGGCCCCGCCGGCCGCCGTGGTCACGGCTTCGGCCTGGGCGGAGCTCTCCTCCGCGATGGACGCCATGGACTGGGCGCTCGCCTCGAGTTCGGTGGCGGCACTGCTGACGCCGTCGACGATTCCCTTCACGCTGCGCTCGAAACCGTCGGCCATTTCCAGCATGGCGGCGCGCCGCTCCGCCGCGGCCTTCTCCTTCAGCCTGACCTGCTCCTCCTCCATCTCCGCCATGCGGAGCTGGGCGGCCCGGAACTGGTCGAGCGAGCGGGCCATGGCGCCGATCTCGTCACGGAAGTCGATGTGGGGCACCGCGGTCGAGAGGTCGCCACCCGCCAGCGCGGTCATGGCGCGCTCGATGTCGCAGATCGGCCGGGCCAGGCTGTTGCCGATGACCACCGCGATGGCGAGGCCGGTGAGGGCCAGGACCGCCAGGACGGTGGCGAAGATGCTGACCTGCGACCGGAAGGCTGCGTCCAGATCGTCGACATAGACGCCTGTGGCGATGACCCAGCCCCAGGGCTCGAACAGCTTGCCGTAGGCGATCTTGTCGAAGGCGGGCCCCTGCGGATCGACAGGCTTCGGCCAGGCGTAGCGGGCGAAGCCGGGCTCCGGCAGCAGGGCCTGGCGGACGATCTCCTGCACCACCATGACGCCGTTGCGGTCCTTGATGGCCGTGCCGTCCGTCCCCTCCAGCTTCTGGTTCACGCCATGGAAGGCGTTGCGGTGGTCGCGGGTCCAGGCGAACACGTACTCGACGCCGGCGAAGCGGATGGCGCGCAGCGTGGCCTTGGCGCGCTCCTGCGCCTCCTCCTGGCTGAACTCCCCCTTCTCGGCCCGCGCGTGCAGCGAGGCCGCGACCGACCACGAGCTCTCGACGACGTACTTCACCGCCTCCATCCGCTGCTCGTAGAGCGCGGTGCGGATGAAGCCGGCGGCGATGGCGGCCAGTGCCGCCATGGACAGAAGGCCAAGGCCGGCGATGGCCCAGATGCGGACGGTAATGCTGAAGCGGTCGATGCGGAACACGCGCCCCTCCTTCGTATCGTCGCCGGGCGGACGGACCCGGCGCTCGTTTCGCGGGAGGGACTACCACCGGCGGCGGTATGGGATGGGGGGTCCAGAGGTCTGGCGGACCGGTCCCGAGGTATGGTGCGTGGTATGCCGCGTGGTATGCCGCAGGGTATGGGGCCGGTATGGGGCCGGTATGCGCGCGCCGACCCCGGGAACGCTCAGCCCGCCCGCGCCCGCGCGGCCAAGCTGGCGAGGGACGCCGCGAGATCCTGGACACGCACCGGCTTGGTGAAATAGGCGTCGGCGCCGCCCCGCAACGCGCCGGCCTCGTCCAGGCGCTCGCTGTATCCGGTGTAGAGGACGCAGACGAGGTCCCGTCGGATCGCCTTCAGCATGGCGATGAGCGCCATGCCGCTCGCCCCCGGCATGGTCTGGTCGGTGACCACGGCGTCGAAGGCCGCCGGATCCTCCTGGAAAACCTCCAGCGCCTCTTCGGCGTTCTCGCAGACCGCGACCTCGAAACCGTGTCTGCAAAGCCCCTCCATCAGCATGTCGCCCATCTCCGTCTCGTCGTCGACGACGAGGACGCGGGTTCCCGCACCGTGCGTGACCCGTGCCGGCCCATGGTCCGTCGACGCCTGCTCCCGCGCGGCGAGGCTGATGGGGAGTGTGACCTGGAACACGGTCCCCTCGCCGGCATGGGAGGCGACGACGAGCCCGCCGCCGTGGGCCTTGACGATGGCGTAGACGGTCGCGAGCCCGAGGCCGGTTCCCTTCGCCTCCTTCGTCGAGAAGAATGGCTCGAAGATAGTCGCGAGCCTGTCGGCCGGGATTCCATGTCCGCCGTCGCGCACCGTGAAGCCGACCTGCGGCCCCTCGGTCGCCACCAGGGCCCGATAGCTGGGCCAGCCCGGTGCGGGGGACGCGTCTTCGCTCGGGACCCGGGCCGCCTCGATGCGGATGCCGCCCCCGCCGTCTCCACAGGCGTCGCGGGCGTTGATCGCGAGGTTCATGAGGACCTGCACCATCTGCGTCGCGTTCGCCGCCACGGGCGGCAGGTCCTTGGCGGGGACAACCTCCAGGCGGAGGTTCGCCGGAAGCGTCGGCCGCAGCAGCGCCTCGGTCTCCGCCAGGATGGCCGACGGCGCCACGGCCGTGATGCCGGCCGTCCCTGGCCTGGAGAAGGAGAGGATGTGGCGGATCATCTCCTTCGAGCGTTCGCCCACCCTGGCCGCGCGCTCGGCATAGGCGCGCTGCTCGCTCCCCTCCGGCAGATCGTCGACGAGGAACTCGAGATAGCCCATCATCGCGCCGAGCAGATTGTTGAAGTCGTGGGCGATGCCCCCCGCGAGACGCCCGACCGCCTCCAGCTTCTGCTGTTGCATCAGGCGGGTCTCCATCTCCTGCCGCTCGCGCTCCTTCCGCCGGTCCGGCGTGACGTCCCGGAACGCCATCAGCGCATAGTCGTCCGACAGCAGGGTGGCGCGGCCCTCGATGAACTCGACATGACCGCCGAACACCGTGCGCCAGTCCGTGACCTCGCCGGTCCACCTGCCTTGGCTGCGCAGGGCTTCAGGCAGGTTCGGCCGCATGGATTCGACGGCCTCCATCGTCTGCGGCATGAGCAGCGTCCGCCAGCGACGGCCGATCACCTGTTTCGGGTCGTCCGTTCCGAGCAGACGGAGCGTCGCCCTGTTCGCGTAGACCACGTGATAGCTTGGGTCGAAGATGACGATGGCGTCCTGCGCCGCGTCGATCGCGGCCACCAGCCGCTGAATCTCCGACCCCCGCTGATGCAGGGACCGTTGCAGCTCCTGCCGGTCGATCAGGGAATGGCGGAAGCAGTCGATGGCCCTGGCGACCTCGCCGATGACGTCCGGCCGGCTCAGATAGGGCACGGTGAGATCGTAGCGGCCCTGCTCCAGCGCCGCGATGCTGCCGGCCATCCGCCCCAGCGGCCGGCCGACGAAGGCCCGCATGCCGACGATCAGGGCGAGCGCGACAAGCGCGATGCCGATCAGGCTCGCCGCCACGATGGCCGTGCGGATGGCCTGGAAGGGGCGCAGCAGCTCCGTCAGCGGGAAGTCGACGAGGAGGAGGCGGGTCCGCCTGTCGCTCTCGGTGAAGCGGAGCGGAATGGCGATGCGGCGGTACAGGTCCTTCCGCCCATCGCGGACGATCGTGATGTCCCGCTCATAGGCGGCACCGGCGGCCGCGGCGGCGTACTCATCCGGCGACAGTCGGGTCAAGGGGTCGGCGAGGCTTTCCCCGGACGCGCCGATCAGGGCGAGGTCGGGCGTGTAGCCCCAGATGCCGAACTCGTTCACGATCCGGATCGACCCGCCGAGCGGTCGCAACGTTTCGAAGAACTTGGCGACCTGCAGCAGGTCGAAATCCACGCCGGCCACGCCGGCGAACCGCTCGCCGACGATGACGGGGAACACGAAGGAGCTGAGCAGGACCTGCTCCCCGAAGATCGGGTAGAGATAGGGAGGGGTGACATAGGGCGCCATCAGGCGCCTTGGTTCGGCATAGTATCCCTCCTGTTCGAACCCGGGAGTCGCCGGCTCATACCCTTCCAGGCCCCCGCGCACGGCGTAGTAGGCGAGGAAC
>JAJUIU010000133.1 GCA_029267445.1 Rhodospirillaceae bacterium | reverse complement strand
GGGTGCGTTGGCGCACCGGCCTGGGCGGCGGCTTCGGCCTGACGCCCGATGTCCGTGTCAAGGCGCTGGCCGCACCGGGCCCGGCAGCCGGCGGCGCGCCGACGCTGGACGGCGTCGCCACCCTGGCGCTGGACGGGGCCTGGACCCTGCGGACTGGGGATCTGTGGCTCAACGGGGCGCTCGTCATGCGGACTGACCTGAGCGACGGCGGCCGGCGCGAGAAGGCCGCACCCGGGAGCCGTATCCGTCTGGGCGGCCGGCGGCCAATGCGGGCGGATCTGGGCCTGCGGCTGGGGCTGACCCTGTCCGAACCGTCGGGCGAGGTGTTCAGCCTGGAACTGGCGAACGAGGATCCCGGCCGCGACGATGGCGGCCATGTGATCCGCATGGGCTGGTCGACGCGGTTCTGACTTCGGTCACTCGGCCGCCATGTCGGCGCCGAAGCGGTGCCCGGCCGAACCGGCCGGCGCTTCGGCCCGAAGCTCGGCGCCGGGCTCCGCCCTCCGGCGCGCGCCCGGCAGGACGATGCGGACCTGGGTTCCCTCGCCCAGGCGGCTGTCGATCTCCATGCGGCCGCCATGCCGCTCCGCCACCAGCCGCACGATGGCGAGGCCGAGGCCGTGGCCGTCACGGGCCAGGGACGCGCTGCCGGACGGTCGGAAGAACGGTTTGCCTAGGTCGGCCAGCGCGTCGGCCGCGATTCCCCGCCCGGTGTCGGTGACGATGATCTGCACGTCCCCGGACGTCGCGTCGGCGCCTCCCGCCCCGGCATGCAGGGCCAGCCGCACCATGCCGCCCGGGTCGGAGTAGCGGATGGCGTTGGACAGGAGGTTCCCGACCGCCCGGGACAGCAGCACCTCGTCGGCCAGGATCGGCAGGCTTCCGGGCAGGTCGACGAACAGGCCGATGTCGTGGCGGGTCGCCAGCGGGCGGAACGCGGCGGACTGGCTGCGGCAGAGCTCCACCAGGTCCATCCGCTCCTCCCGCAGGGTGAGCTGCCCCAGATCGCCCTTGCTCACCTCCAGGATCGACTCGACGAGGCGCAGGAGCTGCCGGCCGCTGCTGTGGATGTCCTGGGCGTACTCCTTGTAGCGGACATTGCCGATCGGTCCGTGCAGTTCGCTCAGGATCAGGTCGGAGAAGCCCAGCACCGCGTTCAGCGGTGTGCGCAGGTCGTGGCTCATGGTGGCGAGGAACATCGCCTTGGCCCGGTCCGACCGCTCGGCCTGCTCCTTGGCCGCGACGAGCTCCCGCTCCAGCAGTTTGCGCTCCGTCACGTCGCGCTGGACGGAGACGAAGTAGAGCGTGCCCGTCTGCGGATCGACCACGGGGGATATCTGCACCTCCACCCAATAGGGTGTGCCATCCTTGGCGTAATTGACCAGCTCCTCGCGCACCTCGCGGCCGGCCTCCAGCGCCAGGCGGATGCGGTCCAGGGTGTCGCGGTCCGTCTCCGGCCCCTGGAGCAGGCGCGGCGTGCGGCCGATCAGCTCATGCCGGCTGTAGCCGGTCATGCGGCATTGCGCCTCGTTCACCTCCAGGATGCGGGGATGGTCGGGGCCGGACAGGTCGCCCGCCTCGCAGACCACCAGCCCGTCCGCCAGGTTCAGGGCCAGCCCCTCCAGGTTCAGCAGGCGGCGGCGCAGTTCGGGACCGGGCCCATCCTCGCCCTTGCGGCGGCGGGCGGTCCGGTGAAGGTACCAGCCGGTCCACAGCGGCAGGGCCAGCATCCCGAAGCGGACCGCGTCCGCGGTCGCGGTCGACCAGCCGAAGGACAGCTGCAGACGGTCGCCGGCCAGCACCGCGGCGGCGGCCCACACCGTCAAAAGCGCCACCGTGCGGAATGAGGTTCCGAGTCGAGGGTAGGCGACCGCATGGCGGGACTGCGTCCGCATCTGTCGTTCCTTCTCTCCTGGCGCGCGGCCGGGCGGAAAGATGGCCGTGCTGAAGCGCGGCGCCGGCCACCCCCGGCCGCCACCACTTTCGCGCCTGTCATATTAACGAAACGTAAAATGCGCGCCGCCTTGTCAGCGCCCGCTGTCAGGAACGCTGGACGTCGGTTCCTGAAAGGATGCCGGACGGGGTCGCCGTGCCGGAAGGCGGCCTATTCGGCGGCTTTCCGGCGCTGCGGGTGCCAGTGGCACGGATCCTTCAGGAACCCGTCGATCTCCGCCAGGGCGGCGTCCGGCAGGTCGTGGCCGTTCCGCGCCTCGTCCTGGATGTCCCACCATGTCGCCAGCGCGTGCATGCGCACGCCCAGGGGCGACAGGTTCTCGTGGATGGCGTCGAAGATGCCGTACTGGAAGATGACCAGCACGTCGGTCACCGTGGCGCCGGCGGCCTGCAGCGTCTTGATCAGCCCCGCCTTGCGGGCGCCGTCGGTGGCGAGCTGTTCGACCAGCAGCACGCGCCAGCCCGGCTTGATCCGGCCTTCAACGTCGTGCTTGTGCGGGTTGTCGGACCGGGCCCGGCGGACGAACACCAGCGGCAGGTCCAGCCGGTCGGCGATCAGCGCCGCGAAGGGCACGCCCTGCCCGTCGGTCGGGCAGGCGATGGCGTCGATGTCGTCGGACCGGACGCCTTCCTTGTCGATGTCCCGGCGCAGCGTCTCCACGGCCATGTCCACCAGCCGGCGCCGCCGGTCGGGCCAGCCCAGCACCACCCGGGCGTCCACATGCAGGGGGCTTTCCAGCGTGTTGCCGACCTGGAACGGATTGTCGAGATCGTATGAGACGGCGCCGCAGTCCAGCAGCATGCGGGCCGTGGCGAGCGCGCCGCGGCGCTGTTCGATGTCGGCATAGTCGGGAATCATGGTCGCCTCCCCGGCGTCTGTCCTTCGCGGATCGAAGCCAGACTAACAGGGGCGGAGCCCGCCCGTACTGAGGTGGATCAAGCGGTCGGACGGCGCAGAAGGGGAGGGCCGGCCCCCACCGGGGGCCGGATCACGAGATGGCCGACAGCGCCTCTTCCAGTTCGTTGAAGTCGGGCATGTATTCCGACGGCACCTTCTTGCGGGCCGCCTCGATCGAGACCTGCGGGGCGTACCCGGACAGGTGCGCGGTGATCGCCGCCTGGATGACGATGTAGTAGTTCGTCTCCTCCTCCGCGATGCCCTTGAGGCGCGAGGCGATCGGGGCGGCGAGGCAGTAGGACAGAAAGATGCCGAGGAAGGTGCCGACCAGAGCGCCGCCGATCAGCTTGCCCAGCACCTCCGGCGGCTCGGTAATGGAGGCCATGGTCTTGATGACGCCCAGCACGGCGGCGACGATGCCCAGCGCCGGCAGCGCGTCGGCCACGCCCTGGATGGCGTGAGAGGAGTGGAGCTGCTCGTGCTTCGCCTTCTCGATCTCCTGCTCCATGATCGATTCGAGTTCGTGGGGATTGTCCACGCCGATCGAGAACATGCGCAGATAATCCGCGATGAACTTGACCGTGAAGGGGTCCTTCATGATCGTCGGATAGGCGTTGAAGATGTTGCTCTCCATCGGCTTTTCGATGTGCTGTTCGATGGCGAGCACGCCCTTCGTCTTCATCGTCTTGAGGATCTGGTACAGGAGCGAGAGCAGCTCCATGTACTCCTTCTTGTGGAAGCGGGCGCCGCCGAAGATCTTCTTCACGTCGGCGACCGACTGCTTGACCGTGTGCGAGCTGTTGGCGATCAGGAACGAGCAGACGGCTGCACCGCCGATGATCATCACCTCCTTCGGCAGGGCCTCGATGATGATGCCCATCTTGCCGCCGAAGATGACGTAACCGCCGAAGACGCAGAAGAAGACGCCGAAGAGGCCGATGGCGGCGAACATGCGCGTACCCCGAAGGTGTGAATGCGATCCAACCTATCGGAGAAGGTAATCGAACGGGCGGCCGAAATCCACGCGCAAGCCGCCCGGTCCCGCGAAAGCCCCCGCCGCTCAGCCGTGCCAGTGGCCGTCATCGTCGTCCCGCACCGCGTCGACCACCGCCAGAAGCCGGAACCGGCCGGTGCCCGCCATGGGCGGGGAGCGGTGGAGGATGCCGGGGGTCGTCCCATCGCCCCAGGCCGCGCCCTTGAACAGGCCGACATGGCCGGCGGCGAGCTGCCGCGTCCGCTCCACGCCGGCGGCCCCGTCGATCCACTGGGTGCCGGGGCCGACATAGGTCGTGATCAGGCGGATGCCGACGGCGTCCGTGTGGAACCTGCGGCAGGCGTCATGATCGATCGCCTCAAGCCGGACCTGCACGGTCTCCGCCCCGGTCAGGGCGGCGTGCCGCTCCGCCAGGGCGGCCAGATCGGCGGCGAAGGCGGCGCGCCCAGGACCAGCCGGCAGCGGCAGCGGCCCCAACCGCCGCCGCAACGCGCCCGCGAGCCCGTCGACCGGCAGCTCCCACCGGTGGCTGCCAAGGGCCGGCAGGTCGACACGGGCGAGCCAGGCCGACAGCACGGTCGGCAGACGGCGCGCCCAGATCGCGAGGTTCACATCGGGGCTGAGGACGATGTCGAGGCGCGCGGCGGCCGCGACCACCTGCCAATGGGCGAGGCTTTCGGCGGCACCGCCGGTGGCCACCGGGCGTGAATCGAGGGGCATTGGGCGTCCGGGATCGTCGCTGTTCGCAACGTTATATCATAACGTATTCCATCGGCGGCAAGTCCCGGCCGGGGTGCCGCTCAGGCCGCGAACAGTCCGGCGATCGTCTCCACCGCGCGCACGGCCTCGTCCCGATCCGGCGACAGGCCCTCGTCACCATAGCCGTAGTAGTCGTTCGGCCCGACATACTGGAACATCAGCCCGTCCCGCCGGGGCAGGAACGACACCTGCTTGTGGAAAAGGCCATAGCCGATCTCCGGCTGCGGCGGCGTGCGGGCGATCTGGCCCCGGACGGGAACCAGGCTGGCGTCGCCGAACAGCGCCTTGGCCCCATAGCCGGTGCAGTTGACGATTGTCCGCTGCTTCAGCGCCAGCACGTCGGCCGGCGTGTGGAACTCCCGCACCTCGATCCGGCCGCCCAGCGCCAGATAATCCGCCAGCAGCATGCGGAAGTAGGGGACGAGGTTGTAGATCATCACCGCGCTACGGCGGACCCGCCAGTCGCCGAACGGATGCGCGCCTGGCGCGTACTCCCGCGACCCCAGCGACAGTTCGGGCGTCATCTCCCGCCGCAGGTTGGCGAAACGCGGCCGGTCTGTCACGGGCTCATAGCCTTCCGGCCCCGCCTCGCCCCGGATGAAGTGGGTGTCGATCCATTCCACCGGTGCCCCCGGAATGCCAAGCAGGCCCTGGCAGGTCGCGAAGGAATGCCGGGTCATCCGTGCCCACAGCGCCTTGAAGGCTGGCGTGGCATGGGGCTCCAGGCAGATGCGGCTGTCGGGCGACCAGATGCCGCTGGCGAGCGCTGAGGAGACATCGGGCGGAAGCTCCTTCGCGTAAATCGTGACCCGGGCGCCGGCCCGCACCAGCGTCAGCGCGGTGGTCAGGCCGATGGCCCCGCAGCCCAGCACGGCCACGTCGCGGGCACCAGTCTCCAGCGCCATCTCCGTCGCAACCGCCGCCGTGCCCCAGGACAGGGACCAGCCGCTGCCGCCGTGGCCGTAATTGTGGATCACGTCCGTCTCGCCCATCCGCACCCGCTCCAGGCGCGGTCCCTCCGGCCGGAAGGGGCGGGTGCAGACGGTGATGGCGCTGATGCGCTCCGGCCCGACGCGCAGCGGGGTCAGCGTCAGCCGCTCCCCCGGTGCCGGCGTGGCTCCACCCAAGGGCAGGGTTCCACAGCCGGGAAGCCCGGCGAGGACGAGCCCTGCGCCGGCACCGGCCAGCAGGCGCCTGCGCGCGATCGGCAAGGTCGTGGTCATGGCGGGTCCCGGACCGGGATCAACGGGCGCGGAAGACGCGGAGCTGGCGGTTGAAGCGCTCCGCCTCGATCTCCATGGAGGCCTGCATCTGCAGAACCAACCCCTCCAGTGCGATGAACTCGGCGACGCTGAGGCGTCCGAACGCCTCCTTCTGGGCCCGCTCGATGCAGACCTGGAACTTGCGCCCCTGATCGACATAGGCGCGGAACGCGGCCTCCGCCTTCCGCATCTGCTCCTCGTCCGCCGTCTTGCCGTCGGGCGGGGCCGCGGGCCGCTCCGGCGGGTCGCAGGTGATCCGGGGCGCCGGCCCGGCGGGCGCGGCGGGCGCGCGGGCCGCCAGGTCGCC
>JAJUIU010000138.1 GCA_029267445.1 Rhodospirillaceae bacterium | reverse complement strand
GCTGGGACGGGCAGGTCGCCGATGCGACGGTGAGCGCCAACGGCCGCGTGATCGTGGGCGACGGCACGCTGCGGTTCGAATCGGAGGATGAGGTCTTCGCCGAGGGGAAGCCCGGCAAGGGGCTGCTGGAGATGGCGCCGGACTTCTTCGCGGCAGGCCCGCTGAGCCTGAGCCTGCGCCCGCCGGTGGACGGCCAGCCGCTGTCCGTCGGTCTGGCGAGTGAAGAGGGCAAGCGGCGGATGGCGCTTTCCGCCCGGGTCGGGCTGGAGGCTGGGGCGCTGGCGCTTGGCGGGCGGGTGCCGCAAGCCACACTGAGCCTGGACGAGGGCGGGGCGCTGACGGGTGCCCTCCACCTTGCCGAGGCGGCCCTGGACGCGCCGGCCTACGCCGTGTCGGCGCGGGGGGCCGAGCTGCGGCTGGACTACCAGCGGGGACGGGCCGCCGCGCTGGCCGCCACCCTGACCGCCGCGAGCCTGCGACTGGGGCCCGGCAGGGGCTGGGTGGCGCCGCTCGGCCTGACGGCGAATCTCGCGGGACACCCATTCGGCCAGATGAGCCTGAAGGCGTCCGGCGAGGCGGCCGACGGGGCGCTGGTGATCGATCTGGCGGCCCGGCACGACATGAATGGTGGTGCTGGTGGCGGGCAGCTGATCCTGCATCCCGTCCGCTTCACGGAGGGGGTGCGGGCGCCGGCGGACCTGTTCCCCATCCTGGCGGACAGTGTCGAGAGCGCAACGGGCCGCGTGGGCCTGCGCCTGCGCCACGCCTGGGGGCCGAAGGCGGCGCCAGGGCGCGGCGAGCTGCTGCTGGAGGATCTGTCGCTGGTCGGGCCGGGGATCGCGGTCCGCGGGCTGAACGGCGTGCTGGTGGCCAACAGCCTGACGCCGCTGCGCACACCGCCGGACCAGCTCATCTCCGTGGCGCTGCTGAATGTCGGGGTGCCGCTGAGCGACGGGCTGATCCGCTTCGAAGTGGGCGAGGGTGAGCGGCTGGCCGTTGATCAGGCGCGGTTCAGCTGGGCCGACGGGACCGTGCTGGCGCGGCCCTTCGCCCTGCCGCTGCGGGAGCCCGCCGGGACGGTGGTGCTGGAGGCGGCGGGCCTCGACCTTGGGCGGGTGCTGGCGCTGGCGGGGGTGGAGGGGCTTGCCGCGACCGGGACCCTGGAAGGCCGTATTCCCGTCATCATTCGGGGCGACGCTCTACGCTTCGAAGGGGGGATGCTGGCCGCGACCGGGGAGGGCACGATCCGCTACGACCCGGCCCAACCGCCATCCTTCCTCGATCCGAGCCGCAACGAGAACACGGCGCTGGTGATGCAGGTGCTGCAGGACTTCCGCTACAAGGAGCTGGCCGTCACAATCGACGGCACGGTCGGCGGGGAGATGGCCGTGGCCCTGAAACTGCGCGGCGCAAACCCCGGCTTCTACGGCGGCTATCCGGTGGCGCTGAACCTGAACCTCAGCGGCGCCCTCGACTCCATCCTCCGCTCCGGACTCGGCACCTATCGCATTCCCGACGAGGTCCGCGCCCGGATCGAGCAATATCAGAAGGCGGCGCAATGAGACGACCATCGAGACGGCGGTTCCATATCGGTCCGGCCCTGCCGGGATTGATCCTTCTCGGCCTGGCCGCCTGCACCCCGACCGTGAAGGTGCAGGCGCCGGACAAGCCCATCGAGATCAACATGAACATCCGGATCGAACAGGAGGTCCGGATCAAGATCGACCGCGAGCTGGACGACGTGTTCCGCCAGAATCCGGAACTGTTCGGCCTGCCCGCCCAGCCGAAGCCTTCCGAAGGGAAGAAGCCATGAGCATCCTCCGCAGACTGATCCGGCTGCTGCCGGCGCTGGCGCTGCTGTTCGCCTTCGCAGCCGCCCCGCCGCAGCCGGCCCACGCCCAGGATTCCCTGGCCGCCGCCAAGGCCGCCGGCCTGATCGGCGAACGCCCGGACGGGCTGGTCGGGTTCGTGCAGGACCAGGTGCCGGCCGAGGTCCGCGCCCTGGTCGAGCAGGTGAACCAGGAGCGCAAGGCCCGCTATGCCGATGTGGCGCAGTCCACCGGCCAGCCGCTTCCCACGGTGCAGGCCGTGGCCGGCGACCGGCTGATCGCGGCCACGCCGCCCGGCCAGTTCGTCATGAACGCGGCCGGACGCTGGACGAAGAAGTAGCCGGCCTCAGTCCAGCCGCCCCTCCAGCGCGCGGGTGTAGACGCTCTCCACATCCGCGCGGCCGAGGGGGATGGGATTGGTGGCGAGGAACGGGTCCCGCACGGCGTCGTCCGCCAGGGCGGGGATCTGGTCGGCGGAGAGGCCAAGCCCCTGGAGCGTGTGGGGCACGCCGAGATCGCCCCGCATCGTCAGCAGCCATTGGACGAAGCCGTCGAAGCCGGGGCGCTCCAGCCCGGCATAGGCGGCCAGCCGGCCGACCCGGTCGGCCACGGCGTCCCGGTTGTGCCGCAGCACGTAGGGCAGCAGCACGGCCGTGGCGAGGCCATGGTGGACCTTCCGGATGACGGTGATCGGGTCCGACAGGGCCTGGACCGCGCCGAATCCCTTGGCGAAGACCCGCCCACCGAGCCCGGCCGCGGCCATCATGCGGGCGCGCGCCACGAGGTTGCTGCCGTTGCGGGTCGCCTCGCACAGGCTGCAGGCGACGAGCCGCACGCCCTCCGCCGCAAGCCCATCCGCCGCCGGGTCGAACCCAGGGGCGCAATAGGCCTCCAGGCAGTGCGAAAGGGCGTTGAGGCCGGTGAAGGCGGTGAGGTTCGGCGGCAGGCCGATGGTCAGCACCGGATCGGCGATGACGGCGATGGGCATCATGCCCTGGTGCCGGATGACGCGCTTGCGCCGCTGGTCATGGTCGGTGATGACCGCCTCGTCGCGCTGGTCGGCGCCGCTGCCGGCGGTGGTCGGGACCGCCACGATGGCGGGCAGCGGCGGCCCGACCACGGGACGGGAGATCTCCGGCGTCGCCTCGAACCCCCAGGGGTCGGATTCCGGCAGTCCCGCCCGCAGGGCCACGAGCTTGGCCGCGTCGATCGCCGTGCCGCCGCCGAAGGCGATCACGCCGTCATGCCCGCCCGCCCGATAGGTTTCCGCCCCGGCCTCGACATCGTCCATCGTCGGATTGGCCCGCAGCCGGGCGAACACCGCCGGCGCCACCTGGAACCCGGCGAAGGAGGCCACCGCCTCGCGCAGGATCGCATGGTCGGCGAGGCCGGAATCGGTGACGAAGAGCGGGCGCCCCATGCCGAGATCCCGGCACAGGCCGGGCAGCTCGGTGACGCGGCCGGGGCCGAACCGGACAGAGGTCGGCTCCAGCCAATCGGCCCGTACGTCATTGACGTCCACGATCATCGTCCGCTCCCGCTGTCCTGTCCGGCAACAGACGGGCGGGCGGGACGATCCCGGAACCAAAAGGCTGATGGGGCCGATGGGCCTGAGGTGTGGGGGCCTCAGGGGAAGCGGCAGTTGTCGCCGCTGACCTCGACGAAGGACCGCGCGCCGGGGCTCACCGTGAAGCGGAACTCCCGGTCGCCGACGACGACGGACTTCTGAATGGGGAGCAGGCCCTTGGTCTCGCTCGTCTCTCCGCCCGCCTGGACAAAGCGCAGCGTGACAGGCTGCGTCGGGTCGAACCAAGCCTCCCGGTTGCCCTCCGCGTTGCGGAAGGCCTCCCCCTCGCCGGTGACGGTGACGGCGCCGTCGGCGAAGGCGACCGAGGTGTTGGCGCCACGGTAGAGCGGGGTGGGCAGGACGAAGCGCCGCGTCTCCCGCGCAGTGCAGGAGCGGACATTGGCCGTCTGCTCCAGCACGAAGGCGAGGCGGGCGGGATCGACCCCCTCCGACAGGCGGCGCGCCGCGAGTTCCACCAGCTTCGCCAACTCGCCAGAGGGCACGTTGCGCTGGTACAGCACCTCGAGTTCGTTGGCGCGGACCTGGGCGGTCTGGGCGACCTGCCGAAGTTCGGCGATGCGCTGTTCCGCCTGCTGCTGCGCCGTGGTCAGCGCCTCGATCTCCGCCATCAGGGAGACCTCGCGGCTTTTCAGCTGCTCCACGCCGAGCTGATAGGAGAAGGCGGCGAGGGCGGAGACGAGGACGAGGGCGAGAAGGGTCTTCGCCAGCCGCGACCAGAAGCGGCGCCGATAGCGCCGGTCATAATCATAAAGACCGTAGGACATGGCAGCGGCGGGCCGGCGGGAGCGGAATGAGGGCTGGGACGGGGCCGACCCTAACGAGGCGGCCCCGGCAACACAAGCGGAGTCCGGGTGGCCGGAGTCCGGGTGGGGAGGCGGACGTCACGCGCATCGCGCCTGGGCCGCACCCAGCCGCACCTGGGCCGGCCTCAGCGGGCGAGGGCGGCGTCGATGGCCTTGCGCAGGTCCGGCGAGTCGGGCGCCACGCGGGACCCGAAAGCCTCCACCAGCCGGCCGTCCGGGCCGATCAGGTACTTGTGGAAGTTCCACTTCGGCTCGCCCTTGGCGGCGGCGGCCCAGCGGTAGAAGGGGTGGGCGGCATCGCCCTTGACCGCGTACTTCGCGGTCATCGGGAAGTCGACGGCGAAGTTGACCTCGCAGAACTCCTTGATCTTGGCCTCGCTCTCCGGCTCCTGGCCGCCGAAATCGTTGGACGGCACGCCCAGCACGACCAGGCCCTTGTCCCGATACTCCTCCCACAGGGCCTGGAGGCCCTTGTACTGGGGCGTGAAGCCGCAGAGCGAGGCGGTGTTCACCACCAGCACGGCCTTGCCCTTGTAGCCGGACAGGGGCAGGGGATCGCCCTCGATCGAGGTGAACTCGAACGCGTGGGCGGATTTGGCGGCGGTGTCGGCCATGGCGGTTCCCGGCAGGAGGGCGGCAAGGGCGAGCAACAGGCTGAGGGCGAGGCGGCGCATGGACACTCCGATCGTGACGAGCGGCGCTGGGCGGGCCCGCAGGGCGGACCCGCTGCCAAGGTAGGGCGAGGGTGCCGCCGGAAAAGCCCGGCGACAAGACCTTCCGGTCAGTTCCCGCCGGAGAGCGCCGGGCTGGCGAACTCGCCCAGGTTCTTGAAGGTGACGCGGAAGAAGATGCGGTCGCCCGATTCCAGGCCCGAGCGGCGGGTGTAGTCCCGTTCGCCCACGAGCTGGAAGGTGAAGCAGTCGTCCTGGTAGGTGAGGAGCAGCCCCGCCGTGATGGGGCCGCCATCCTCCGCCAGATCGCGCCGATGGGTGACGCCGACAGACCAGTTGTCGGCGAAGGCGGAGCTGACGGCGAGCGACAGCTCCTCCCGGTTGCGGGCGGCCGTGCCCCCGTCCAGCACCAGCCTGTCGAGATAGAGATAGCTGCCGCTGACGCGGAACTGGGGCGGCCCGGCGACGCCGAACACGTCGTGGCGCCGCTGGGCCAGGGTCTCGCTGTCCAGCCGGAAGCTGTAGGACAGGTCGAACCACGGGCTGGGCGTGACCTCGATCCGGCCGACGAAGTCCGACAGCCGGTCCTCCAGGCCCG
>JAJUIU010000150.1 GCA_029267445.1 Rhodospirillaceae bacterium | reverse complement strand
GATCCAGTCGCAGTTCGCTTCCCGCCCCGGCCATGGCCTGGGCGACCCGGTCGTTGAACTTCTGGCGGGCCGCCATCTCGCCCATCGCCGGCGTCTCGCGCAGCCGCTTGGCGTAGGCGTCGCGGATGGCGGTCAGCGGCACGGCCGACCCCGTCAGCGCCAGCGCGCCGTCGGCCGGCACCACCTCCCGCCTCACCGACGGGCCGGCGGCCGTCAGCCCCTTGTGCCCATAGTCGAACTTTAGGCGCGCCCGATCCGTGTCCAGCCCGGCGGCGTCCAGCATGGCGGTGAGGCTGGGCAGAGCCTCCTTCGTGCCGTCGGGGCGCACACGGCGCAGGTCCCGCACCTCCAGCGCGCCGTTCCAGGCGCTCAGCAACCGGTCCAGGTGCGGCAGCCCATCCAGCGTCGCCGACCGTTCCGCCTCCGTCATGGCGTCCTGGCCGTCGTCGACGGCGGCGCGGCGGGCGGCGGCCGCGTTCCACGCGGCGTACTTCGCCACGTCCAGCCCCTCGATCCGCAGCTTCGCCGTCAGCCGGCCCAGCGCCAGCCGCTCCGACCCGTCGGTGTCGCGGGCCAGCAGGTCGGCCACGGTCAGCGTGGCCGGGCCGGTCCAGCGCCCGCCGGTGTAGCTGTCGGGCTTCATGGTGGCGGCCAGCGTGCCCAGCTTCACGATGCCCTTGCCCTCGCGCGGGGTGAACAGAACGTCGCGGTATGCGGCGTCCAGCCCGACCAGCGTGCGCAGCGCGTCAGCCCAGCGGCCGGTGAAGGTCTGGCGCCCGATCGTCACCTCGCCCAGGCGGAACCCCTCCTTGCCGAACACCGCCAGCGGGGCGGGGATGTTGGCCTTGATCTCCCAGCCGCCGCCGTCCAGGGGGGCGGCCGTGCCCACGATCTCCGCCGCCTCGATCAGCGCGCCCGCCGGCGTCACCACCCGCACCTCCGGCAGGCGGATGGCGTAGGCGTCGCCCTTGGGCGTGACGGTGGCGTCGGGCGCCCGCTCCAGCCGCACGCCATCCTTCGTCCGGGCCATCTGCGCCAGCCGTTCCTCCAGCAGCGCCTCCAGCGCCGCGGCCCCGGCGGCATCGACCGGGGCGGGTGCGGCCAGGACGGGTGCGGCCAGCAGGGCGGCCGGGACGAGGATCAGGGCGGCGAGGCGGTTCACGGTCGGGCGCATGGCGGTGTCGTATCCGGTTGCGGTCCGCCCTGGATGAGGGGACCGCATGGCTATTGTGTGACCCAGGCGGGTGGTCGGGGGCGGCATGGCTTGCAATATGGGGGTCGGACGCCAAGGATGTCTGCCATGATCGGTTCCCGCACCACCGGATCGCTTCCCGCCGCGGCGGGCGGGCGCGTCCTGGCCGTCCTCGGACCCACCAACACCGGCAAGACCTTCCTCGCCATGGAGCGCCTGATGGCGCACCGGACCGGCATGATCGGCTTCCCGCTGCGCCTTCTGGCGCGGGAGAACTACGACAAGGTCGTCAAGGCCAAGGGGAAGAAGGCGGTCGCCCTGGTGACGGGGGAGGAGAAGATCGTTCCCCCAAACCCGCAGTACTGGATCTGCACGGTGGAGAGCATGCCGCTCGACCGGCCGGTGCAGTTCCTGGCCGTGGACGAGATCCAGCTCTCCGCCGATCCGGAGCGCGGGCACATCTTCACCGACCGGCTGCTGCACGCGCGCGGGACGGAGGAGACGATGTTCCTCGGCTCCGACACGATCCGGCCGCTGCTGATGAAGCTGGTGCCGCGCGCGGAATACGTCTCCCGCCCCCGCTTCTCCCAGCTGACCTTCGCCGGTCACAAGAAGCTGTCCCGCCTGCCGCCGCGCAGCGCCATCGTCGCCTTCAGCGTCACCGACGTCTATTCCCTGGCGGAGATGGTGCGCCGGTCGCGCGGCGGCACGGCGGTGGTGATGGGTGCGCTCAGCCCCCGCACCCGCAACGCCCAGGTGGCGATGTACCAGGCGGGGGACGTGGACTATCTGGTCGCCACCGACGCGGTCGGCATGGGCCTCAACATGGATGTCGACCATGTCTGGTTCGCGCGGATGTCCAAGTTCGACGGCTTCCAGCCCCGCCGCCTGCGCGCGACGGAGGTGGCGCAGATCGCCGGCCGCGCCGGCCGCCACCTGACCGACGGCACCTTCGGCACCACGGCCGACTGCGACCCGATGGACGAGGAGACGGTGGAGGCGGTGGAGAACCACCAGTTCCCCAGCCTGACCCACATCATGTGGCGCAACAGCGACCTGGATTTCCGCTCCGTCCCGGCGCTGATCCGGTCGCTGGAGGTGCGCGCCACCGCCTCGGAGCTGATCCGCGCCCGCGACGCCGACGACCAGTTGGCCCTCCTGGCCCTCTCGAAGGAGGAGGATCTGCTGGCGCTGGCCTCCTCCCGCGACGCCGTGGGCCTGCTCTGGGAGGTCTGCCAGATTCCGGACTTCCGTAAGGTCCTGTCCGACCAGCACACCAAGCTGCTGGCCCAGATCTACCGCCACCTGATGGCCCCGCCCCGGCGCCTGCCGGAGGACTGGGTCGCCGCCCAGGTGGCCCGGCTGGACCGGACGGAGGGGGACATCGACGCGCTGGTGGCGCGGATCGCCCATGTCCGGACCTGGACCTACGTGTCCCACCGGGCCGACTGGATGGCCGATCCCGCCCACTGGCAGGAGCGCACGCGCGGGATCGAGGACAAGCTGTCCGACGCGCTTCATGAGCGATTGACCCAACGATTCGTCGACAAACGGTCGGCGGGACTCGTAAAAAGCCTGCGCGGCGGCAAAGAACTGCTGGGTTCCGTCGGTCGCGGCGGGATCGTCATGGTGGAGGGCCACCCTGTGGGCGAACTGGAAGGACTGCGCTTCACCCTCGATTCCGAGGTGGCGCCCGAGGACCAGAAGGCGGTCATGACCGCCGCGCGCAAGGCGTTGAAGGACGAGATCGCCGCCCGGCTGGCGCGCATCGACACGGCCGAGGACAAGGAGTTCGCACTCCGCGACGACGGCGTGCTGACCTGGGATGGGGCGGAGCTCGGCCGGCTGACGCCCGGTCCGTCGGTCCTGAAGCCGCAGGTGCGGGTGCTGCACGACGACCTGCTGGACGCGCCCCAGCGCGACCGCGTGAAGGAGCGCCTGACCCGGTGGATCGAGGCGCATGTGGCCGACCGGCTGGGCGCCCTGGTGAAGCTGGAGACCGAGGAGCAGGTGGAGGGCCAGCCCTTCGCGGGCCCCGCGCGCGGCATCGCCTTCCAGGTGGCCGAGGGGCTGGGCACCCTGCCGCGCGGCAGGCTGGAATCCATGATCCAGACGCTGACGAAGGAACAGCGCCGCCAGCTCGCCAGCCTGGGCGTGCGCCTGGGCTTCAGCCATGTGTTCCTGCCCGCGCTGGCCAAGCCCAAGGCCGTGGCCCTGCGCGCCATCCTGTGGGCCGTGAAGCATGGGGAGGCGCTGCCCGTGGCCGTACCGCCCGGTGGCCGCGTGTCGGTGCCGGAGGGCGAGCTGCCGGCCGCGATGCTGGAGGCTGTGGGCTATCCCAAGGTCGGGCCGCGCGCCATCCGCGTGGACATGCTGGACCGGCTGGAGAAGGAGATGGCAACCCGCGCAAAGGCGGGGCCCGTCACCAAGGTCGCCGACCTGACGCAGCTCATGGGCTGCACCATGGAGGAGCTGACCGGCGTGCTGGCCGCCCTGGGCTGGAAGCCGATGACCATGCCGGCCCCCGCACCCGCGGCGGCACCGGAGCCCGCGGCCGAAGCTGCCGCCGAAGCGGCGACCACCGAAGCGGCGACCACCGAGGCCGCCACCGAAGAGGCGCCCGTCGAAGCGGCGCCCGTGGAAGCTTTGGCTCCCGAAGCCCTGCCGCCCACGCCCGAACCGGCGCCGCCCGCCCCCGTCGCCGAGACGGCGCCGCCGGAAGAGATCGCCGTGGCGGACACCGCCGCCGACACCGCAGCCCCCGAGGCCGCTGAGGCCGCCGAGGGCGCCGAGGCGAAGAAGCCGGAGACGATCACCGTCTGGGTCCGCGTGCCCCGGCGGGAGCGCGGGCCCCGTCCCGAGGGGCAGCGGCACCGGCACGCGCGCGGT
>JAJUIU010000140.1 GCA_029267445.1 Rhodospirillaceae bacterium | reverse complement strand
GGGTAACAGCGTCGCGCTTCAGCCGCGTGGCGCGGTCGGGGGGCATTCCCCGGGGTCACCTGGTGGAACCGGCCGCGGCGGCGCGTGGGCGCGGCCGCGGTCCGTATCTTCAACAAGGGTGCGTCCATGCGGATTGCCAAGACGCTTCTGCTCGGCGCGGCGTTGGTCGCGCTGGCCGGCTGCGGTTCCCATCTCGCCACTGAGGAACGCCGCGCCCTCGGCCTGGGGCATCTGGACGCGGCGACGGGGCTCCCTGATCCCGATCCAGTGAAGGCTGTCGAGGCGGCCTTCAGCCGTGGCGAGTTGCAGGTCGCTTCGGCCCTGGCAAACCGCGCACTGCGGGCGGATCCCTTCGATGCGGGCCTGCACACAGTCAATGGCCGTATCTACGAGGCCCTGGCGGCGCGGGGCGCGCCGCAGTTCCAGGGCTTGGCGGAAACCGCCTACCGGGTTGCGGTCCAGCTCGATCCAGCGGACCGGACGGCGGCGGCAGGCCTCGCCCGTCGGCTGATGGCCCGCCGTGACTACGAGTCCGCCCTGGTCGCCTACGCGCTGCTGCTCAACCAGCACGCCGAGCCGGGCGTCTACGCGCAACTGGCCACAGCCGCTTATTTCGCCGGACGGCCGTCGATCGCCGCTTGGGCCGCCGGAGAAGCCGCGCGGTCGGGCCGGAACGGGGTTGTGGACCTGATCGCCGAGGCTGCGGCGGCAGCGCTGGGCACGGGCGCCGGCGGCGCTGGCGCTTCGCGTCCCGAGCTGGAGGGGCTGGTGCGCCGCTGGTCAGCCTTGCGTGCGGACCCGAAGGGCGTGCCCGCCACGGCGACGCCTCCCGCCGACGTTTCCGCATCCGATCCGTCCGGCCCGTCTGCGGACGCGACGGGCGCGCCGGGTGGCGGCGCCGTGATCCGCCGCTGGGATTCCTGCGACCAGGCTCCCCCATCGTCGGGCGGCGGCTTCTCGTCCGGTGGGATGGGCGACGGTACCACGGGCCAGATCTTCGGGACCATCACGAGCCTGGAATCGGCGCCGTTGGAGGCGCTTCCCGCACCCTGCGACGGGGTCGCGCTGCCCCGCATGGCCTTCATCGACGTCACGATGATCGCCTCTGAGGACATCGCCCTCGACCGGACCGGCCTCAACCTCCTGGACCAGCTTCAGGTCGTTCTCAACGGATCGATCGAGTCCCGCACGCAGCGCGCCGGCGGACCGGCCCAGACCCAGACCACGATCGTCGGCTCCGTGGCCCTTCCGCAGTCCGGCATCACCTACAGCCTCAACGTGGCCAATGCCACGGGTGCGGTCAGCGAAGTCGTGGCGAGCCCCACATTGGTGGCGCTCGACCGGCGGCCCTCGACCTTCTTCAGCGGCGAGTCGCTGCTTGCCGGGGTCTCCGGCAACTTCAGCGGCAACCTCTACCAGATTCCGGCCGGCGTCAGCCTGTCCGTGACTCCGACCTTTCTGGACGACGAGCGGCTGCTGCTCGCCGTGAAGGTGCTCAGGTCCGCCTTTCAGGAGAATGTCGTCGGCCTGTTTCCCGCAAGCGTGCAGACCAGCCGCAACGAGGTCTCCGCCAATGTGTCGCTGCGCATCGGCGAAACCCTGATCCTCTCCGGCATCATCGAAACCCAGAAATCCTCGGAGTTCTCTCAGGTTCCGGTGCTCGGCGACCTGCCGGTCGCCAACCTCGCGACGCGTGAGCGCATCGGGGAGGCGCGGAAGACCTCCGTGCTGGTGCTGCTGACGCCGCGCCGCGCCGACACCGCGGCATCGCCTGAGACGACCGCGCCGGTCTTCGCTCCGGACGAGCGGGATGCCTACATTTCCCTCCTGGAGAGGCGCGCGACAGCGGCTGGGTTCGACCCGGCGGCCGATCGCCGGCTGACGGCCGGCCTCACGGCCGCGGATCGCGCGGTCGTGTATCCTCCAGCCTTGTTGCGTCGGGCCGACGCGGAGGGCGGTGACCTTCTCCCGAGATGAGTCGCCGACCGCCGAGGAGCGTGCGCTCTTCCAATGTCGCTTGTGAGCATCGCGGCTCGATAGCTTGATCGCGAAACACGGGCGCGTGTCTCCGGTCTGGGGCTTGCGACGGTCGAGGCCGGCGGAAAGGACCTGGATCGCTTGGTCAGCGCCCGTTGATCTTCACGGAATCGATCTGGCGCAACAGCTTGCGCAGGAGCACGGCGAGCACCTGGCGCTCTTCCGCGGTCATGCCGGCCAGCAACGCGTGCTCCACGGCATTCTCGGCCAGCAGGGCGGCGTTGAACAGGTCGAGACCGCGCTGGGTGATCCGCACGATGACCCCGCGCCCGTCCGTCGGGTCGGGGTGGCGCGTCACCAGCTCCTCCCGCTCCATGCGGGCGAGCAGGTTGGCGAGCCCGCCCGAGGTGAGCAGGTTGAACCGCGCGATCGTGTTCGGATTGGCCTCGTAAGGCGGTCCGGAGAGCACCAGGGCGCCCAGTGTTTGGAACTCCTTGAAATTCAACTGGTGCTCATCCAGCGCCTTGGAAATGCTTCCTAGAAAGATTTCTTGGATGCGGGTGACCCGGCCCCAGATCTGCCAGGGCGTGATGTCCATGTCCGCCCGGGTCTCATTCCACTGGCGGCTTAACCAATCCAGCCTGTCGTCATTGGCGTCCGCGACCACGCGCCTTCTCCCTGAATCGGCTCAGCCGGCCGGCGTGCCGGTTCCGGCATGGCTCAGCCCTCTATGCTTGCGTGAAAGTATCTTGACAGAAAGCTTTCTTCCAAGCCCATCCTATATCGCACCATAATAAATGAACAGGGGGTTGACGATGACGACGGCGCGCAAGGGCCCCAGGGGCCGCCATCCGCTTTCGCTCGCCTGCGGTGTTTCGATCCTGGCGCTCATCGCCGGTTCCGCCGCAGCGCAGACCGCCGGCACGGGCGGTCCGGCCACACCCGCCGCCGGACCCATCGAGGAGATCGTGGTGACCGCGCTGAAGCGCGATCAGACCCTTCAGGAGGTCCCCGCCTCCGTCACCGTCTTCACAGCCCAGGCGATTGAGCGCCAGAACGTCACCCGTCCGATCGACTTCATCAACGCCACGCCCAACCTGTCTGCCGTGGAGGCGAACAACGCGGGCGACCTGCGCATCACCATCCGCGGCGACGCCCAGGCCCTGAACACCGACGCCCCGGTCGCGGTCGTGATCGACGGCGTGGTGCTGACCGGAGCGACGGGACTGAACAAGGATCTGCTGGACGTGCGGCAGATCGAGGTGCTCAAAGGTCCGCAGGGCTATCTCTACGGCCGCAACGCCATCTCCGGCGCCATCAACATCGTCACCCAGGCACCCTCGAACGAGTTCCAGGGCCGGGCCCGCTTCGGCTACGGCAATGGGGAAACGGCCACGGCCGCCGCCACGGTCAGCGGGCCGATCGTGCCGGACAAGCTGCTGGTCAGCGTGGCCGGCGGCTACCGCGACAGCGAGGGCTTCTACCGCAACATCACCCGCGGCGAAAACGTCGACCCGTACAACGAGAAGTCCGGCCGCATCCGCCTGGACTTCGTGCCGTCGGAGGCGCTGCGCATCCAGACCAGCGCCTTCCTGTCCCGCATCCGGGGATCGGCGACCAACTACCTGTCGCAGAGCTTCTTCGCGCCGCTGCAGACCTCCAGCCCCATCGTCGACGCGGATTACGCCGACGCGCCGTTCGTCCACAACATCGGCAATTTCAACAGGAAGGAGGACGATCTGATCTCCCTGCGCATCGATTACACGCAGGATTGGGGCCAGATCAGCAGCATCTCCTCCTACGAACACCAGAACAACATCTTCGCCTCCGACGGCTATCCCTACTCGCCGGGGCCGGGCGACGGCACCCAGTGGAACCAGCGCGAGCACACGGCCTACACGACCGAGCTCCGCTTCACCTCGCCGTCGGAGAACCGCCTGCGCTACATCTTCGGCGCCTACTACGCGGACATCAGCCAGACGCCGTTCCTGCTGGCCGCCGTCGGCGTCGACGATGCCGGCTTCGTCCGCCGGGAGACCCCGCCGATCCGGACCGGTCCGAACCAGACCACGGGCTTCTCGGCCGACAACGTGGATGCGGAGGCCTGGGCCGTCTTCGCCAACTTCGACTACGACATCGCCGATCGGCTCACGCTCACGCTCGCCGGCCGCTACGACCAGGAGGACAAGCAGGCCCAGGACGTGGCCTACGGAACCTCCTCCGTGACCGGTGCGCCCTTCTCCACCACGGCGGGCGTGATCCGCAGCGCCACATACGACCAGTTCCAGCCCAAGGTCAGCCTGAACTGGGAGGCGTCGGACACGGTGGCGCTCTACGCGACGTACGCCGTCGGCTTCAAGGCGGGCGGGTTCAACGCGGCCCAGGCCTTCACGGTGACGGGTGGACAGGCGCCGAACCAGTATCCGGCCGAGAAGGCCACGAACTACGAGGTGGGCGCCAAGACCGAATGGCTGGACGGGCGGCTGGTCGCCAACGCGGCCCTGTTCCGCACGATCAAGGAGAACTCCCAGCTGTTCCGCTTCATCCCGCAGGGCTTCCTGAACGCGGTGACCGTGATCGACGAAATCGAGGTCACCGGCGGCGAGCTGGAGCTCGTGGCCGCCCCGACCGACGGGCTGACGCTGACCGCCGGCATCGGCTACACCGACGCGGAGATCGCGGAGCAGCGGAGCGCCCCGCAGCAGGAGGGCAACGTCGCCCCCTACGTGCCCGACTGGAAGACGTCGCTGTCGGCCACCTACGAGGTGCCGGTCCGCGATGACCTGTCCCTGGTCTTCAACGGGCGCTGGGACCATACGGGCCGGATCTACTTCGACGCCCGCAACTCGCCCGAGGCGAAGCGCGAGGCGCTCGACCTCTTCTCGGCCCGTGTCGGGCTGGAGTCGGACCGCTGGACGCTCTCGCTCTGGGGCAAGAACCTGACCGACGAACGCTACAACTCCGACGTCATCGTCATCTTCGACGGCACGCCGCTGCCGTTCACCCAGGCCGTGTTCAAGGCACCGCCCCGGACCTATGGCGTCGAGCTGTCGGTAAGGTTCTAATCGGACGGGCGGCGCGCCCTCGCGGGTCCGCCGCCTTTCCACCCGATCCGGAGCAGGGGTGACGTCCGGTGGCGATGACGGGACAGGGACTGGCGGGGTTTCGCGCGGCCGCGTTCGGCGTGACGGCGATGGCGCTCGCCGCCTGGGCCGCACCGGC
>JAJUIU010000101.1 GCA_029267445.1 Rhodospirillaceae bacterium | reverse complement strand
GGTCACCGGCAGCACGGCCGGGGCAGGGCCGCGCAAGAGCGCCTCCAGCCTCCGCCGCGCCTCGGCCGGACCGCCGGGAGCGGCCACCTGGGGCGGCACGGGCGCCGCCCGCTCGATCAGCAGCGCCGCCTCGCGGGACAGGTCGCGGGCCCAGGCCGCGTCCGGGTCCCTGCCCCGCAGCAGCAGGGGCTGCGCGGCGGGGATCGCGGCGGGAAAGTCTGGCCCCAGCACTTCGCCCGCGGCGGCCATCCGGGCCATGCCCCTCTCGGAGCTGATGTCAAAGGTGCGCGCGCGGTCGAGGTCGCCCGGCGTGGAGCGGACCATGCGGCCCAGGCGGTCCTCGAACTCCACTTTCCGCTTCTTCGCCAGGCTGTCGAGCTGCTTTTGTTCAATCCTAAGCACCGGCCGCCCCGGGTCAGAGGCCGCGGTTCTGGGCCAGGTCCCAGCCGCAGCTGATGTTGCCCCGCGCGCGATCCTCGTCCAGCATGGTGTAAGTCCAGGTGATGCTGCGGTAGCGGAGCGCGACCTCTTCCCGCACCACCCGCGCCCCCGCCCCGGCCAGGTTATTTCCGGCCTCGGGCAGGTACGGGGCGATACCGCGCACCGTCACCTGCTGCAGCCGATACTCCATATACTTCATCCGGAAGTTGATACTGTTGTGGATGGCCACGATGACCTGCGGGATCCGCTGACCGGCACAGCAGTAGAAGGCGAGCCTGGGAGAAGCCTCGTCGATCTCCTTCAGCAGCACGAAGTCGCCGTGATCCGCGCGCCCTGGCCCGGCGTCCCCGGTCGCCGCCGCGCTGCCCGCGGCGGGCTGCACGATGGAGTGGCGGAACGACCAGAGCCGAGCCCAGCCGGCCATGTCACCGTGCGCGCCGGAGCGCGCTTCGATGCCTTCGAACCTGACGTAGGCGTCATGGGCCATGGTGTGTCCTCAAGCTTCTGGACCGGCGAGCGAACCGAGATCGGTGTCGATGACGAGATCGTGGTCCAGGTGATCGACCTGGAAATGCGGCTGCAACCGGACCTCGAAGGTGTAGAAGCCCGGCCGCGCGGGCACATCGGTGACGGTGACGGTCGCCTGGCGCAGCGGTCGGGCGGCCCGGATGGCCGTCCCGGCGTCCGCTTGCCACGCGATGTACTGGGACAGCCATTGGTTGGCATATGCCGACAGCTCGGCCGCAGTGGCTGCTTCGCCGACCTTAAGGCGCAGCATCACCTTCAGGTAGTGGGCGAACCGGGTTCGGATGAAGGCGTAAGGCAGTCGCGCGGCCAAGGTCTCAATGCCGGCGGCGCGTCGCACGCCGGGTGCGTCATCGGCCTGGTAGAAGGACGGCGCTCCCAGAAAGGCAGGGCGACGCCGCCCGGGCAGGTGAACGAGGCAGGCGAACCCGGCTTCCTGCAGCGCGGCGGCCGCCGCCTCGCCGAGGACGCGGTCCGTGATCGGCTTCCGGGCGAGGCCGGTCGGGTCATCCCCGCAATGCTCGATGGCCAGGGGCTCGGGAAGGCCGTTTCCGTCAGCTAGACCAAAGATGGCGACCGACCAGCCGTAGCGACGATGGGCGGCGATCGCCCGCTCGGCCAGCGCCACGGCCCCCCCGGTCCACGGCAGGTCGCCCAAAGCTGCGGCCATGGGCTCCTCGAAGGGGACCGGGGCGGGCCTGCTTGGCTGACGGCGATGCCGCGCCCTGGCGAGGATGCGTGGCCCGGCGACGCCAAGCAGGCGCGCTTCCGGCGTCCTGCGCAGCGCGCGCCATTGGCCGGGCAGGGCAGGCACCGGACGCCGGGCCGGGTCTATGGCGTGATCCGCCGCCGCTGCGACCATGTCGGGCGATGCCGACACCAGGACGGGGCAGTTGGCGGCGGACGCCAGCCGCACGAGTGTGCGCATCGCCTGCGCATCGCGCTCCGTGCCGTCCAGGTCGAACAGGAGCAGCAGCAGGGAGAAGGGGTCACTGCCGTAGCTCAGGTAGCCATGGTCGAGGATCATGGAGAACAGCCGGCTCTGCCCCGTCACGGGTGCTGTCGGAGCCGATCCATCGCCGTCCCCGCCGCGCCGTTCGGTCCGCTCAACATCGGCAAGGACCTGCTCCTTCGACATGTCGACCACATGCAGCAGAACATCGCGGTCGCCGCCGGCGCGAACGAGGTGGGCGAGGCTGCGCCAGCCGGCTTCAAGGGCGAGAAAGCGCGGGTGACGGATGAGCGCCGTCAGCAGGGCCTCGATCCGGGCTTCCAGGACGGCGGCCAGCCAGCCGGCATGCTCCATCCCGGCCTGCCGCCCGGATTCCGCCGTGCCGCGAAGCACCTGGGAAAGACCATCCGGGGCCGCGGCCAGGGCAGCTTCCAGAAAAAAGCCGGTCTCCTTCGCCCGCAGTCCGGCCCAGGGCAGCGGCTCCGGTGCCGCGCTACCTGTGCCGGCTCCATCAGCGGCGAGCACGCGCCATAGCGCCGGGACCAGGAGCCGCTCCACGGTTCCGGCCAGGTCGAAGGACAACAGGTCCCCGCCGCCCGCCGATTCAGCCGTCCCTGCCCCCTCGCGCAACCTCGCCGACCGCCGAGCCAGCAGGGTTCCGAGGGCGGCCGCCAGTGCGAACACCCGGGCCGCCGGGCTCCACCGCTCGTCCGGATCGGGCAGGGTCGTTTCCGGGGGATCGTCCTTCTCCGCCGCGGCAGGCGGCGGGCCGGCAAGCCCCCTCACTTCGGCGTAGACCTCGAGAACCCTGCGGAACAGGACATCGTCCGGCTCCGCCCGCCCGCCGCGCATCACGCCAAGGCAGCCGAGCCGCATCACGGTCGCGGCGTACAGGGCCGGCACCGTTTCCATCAGGCACAGACGCGCGGGATCGAAGTCCTCCATGGCGCCGAACCGGGGATGCGCGCGGACCGTCCCGCCCGGATCGGCGGGGTCGACGAGCTTAAGGTCCAGCGCTGGCCGGATGCGGGCAAAGGCCTGCGCCAGCGTCCTCCCCTCCAACCTGACCGCGGTCAGCCCGGCACGGTCGCCCCCTGCCCCGCCAGAGAAGTCGCCGACGGTGCAGACCACCAGCGGAAGCTCCTTCCCCGGTGAGCCGTCACGCTCCTGGAGGCGAAGCGACACGCGCGGCGGCGCGCGGTCCGACTGGCCGTCCATCAGGTCCATGGTATAACTGCCGTATGGTCCCCGCCGCGCGGACCGGCCAGTCTGCCGGGGCCTTCCAGGGGGATTTCGGTCACGGTGAGCTGCCCCTTTTCGAAGGTGTGGCGCAGGACCGCCCCACCGTCCGCTGTCTCTGCCAGGAAGCACGCGACCCCATCGAACAAGCGACCGGTTTGCTCCGCATCGCAGGTGGGAAGGAACGGACGCAGCACCCGCGGGTCGTAGAAACGGAAGAAGGCCGCCTCCCCGTCGGGCAGGCGCACCATCGTGAACCGGCGCAGATGCCGGCGCAGCGCGCCGGGCGAGAGAAGGCTGGAGACGAAGATGCCCCAGGCCCGACCCCAACCGTCAGCGGCAAGCCGGTCGGCGGCGCCATCATCGGGCAGCGCGACCAGATACGGCGCCACGTCCGCATGTTCGTCGGCCGATTCCCCCTGCCAGAGGCAATCCAGCGGCACCTGCCCTTCCAGGGCCGCCAAGCGCGGCAGGATCATCTCGTCGCGGGCCGCGTCGACCACCATGAAGAGGGGGGCTCCGGCCGAGCGGCGCAGGAGGGGGGCGACGTCCTGGTGCATCAGGCCGCTCCCGCCGCAGGACAGGATTCGACAAGAGCCGCGCCGGTCCGCGCCGCTTCGCGGAACGCGTCCGTCTGTGCCACCCGTCCGCGCCGGGCCGTCAGGCGGGCCAGACGGCCCGGCGCGCCCGGTTGCGGCAGGGCTCCTGCGGTGCCGCTGGCGGCGGCCACCGGTTCCTTTGGCTTGGCAGGGGAGGCCGACCTGTTGCCACCGCCGCCGCCGCTGTTGATGCGAACCCGGGGTCCGCGGACGACGACGCCTGACCCGTCGATCCGGACCATGCTGCCGCCCACCCGGAGGGTGATGGCGCTGCCGGCTCGGATCACGAGTTCGCCGCCGACCCTGGCCAGATGGTCGCCGCCGACGCGGACCTGCAGGTCGTCGCCCACCTCCAGGCTGTCGCCTCCCTCCACAGCTTCGGCCCTGTCGCCTTTGATGAGAAGGTGCTCGTCCTCCTCGACACGGGCGACGCGGTTGCCGCCCACGGTCTGGTGCCGTCCGCCGCCAACGGATTCGTATGCCGCACCGCGGACCCGGACATCCAGCCGCGACTGGGCGTGAAGGAAGACCTGCTCCTTGCCCTTGCCGTCGTCGAAGGACAGCTCGTTGAACCCGCCGCCTCCCGGGGACGACAAGGTCTTGAAGGCGCTGACCGTGGCCCGCTCGGGCAGTGGGTAAGGCGGCAGGTTGGCGCCGTTGTACACCACGCCATTCACCAACGGCCGATCGGGGTCGCCATCGAGGAACTCGACAAGAACCTCCATCCCGACCCGCGGCAGCCAGAAGCCACCCCAGCGCACGCCTGCGGAGCTCTGCGCGACCCGAACCCAGCATGACGCGGCGGCATCGTTCTTCGCCCGGCGGTCCCAATGGAACCGCACCTTGATGCGGCCCAGCTCATCGGTATGGATCTCCTCGCCCGGCGGCCCTACCACCGTGGCCGTCTGCGCCCCCTCGACGATCGGGCGGGGGGTGGAGCGCGGCGGGCGGAAAGTCACACCATTGTCGATCAGCTCCAACCGGTTCGCGTAGCCGGCCCCGCCTTCCCCAAGGTTGTTGGTGGCGCTGTGCCCGGCGGCGACGACAGTGTAGCGGCGGTTGGCGGCGGCCAGGGGGTGGCCCTTGAGCGTGAAGCTGACTCCGGCACGCAGTGCCGGGGCGTTCGATCCGGTCTGGAAGCTCTGGCGCCCGACCTCCTCCACCGCCGCCTTCAGGCCAGCGGCGCGGTCGCCCTCACCCTGGGTCAGGAAGCGCCCGGGATGGTCGTAGAGCTCCAGGTCACCGGCGCTGGGCGGCGCGCCCTGGATGGAGGTCTCCGCCTGCAAGGAAGACTGCGGCCGGCGGTAATCGAAGTCGGCGAGCGCCACCCGACCGGCGGTGAGGGACAGCGACTCCACCCAGCCGAAGACGCTGTCCTGGCTTGAGGCGAAATCCGCGCGGTCGTAGTTCATACCGCCCGCCGGCACCTCCGGATGGCTTGAGGCCGCGTCGGCCAGCACCATCGTGTGCCGATCCTGTCCATGGCGGAAGAAGTAGAAGATGCCTTCCTCCTCGAACAGCCGGGACAGGAATGCGAATGAACTCTCCCGGTACTGCACGCAGTAGGGGCGCGCCGGAGGATCGCGGCCCAGCTCCAAGGAGAAGTCGGAGAACCCATGCTCGCGGAAGATCTCCTCGGCGATCTGCCGCACCGACCTGTCCTGGAAGATGCGGCTGTCCGTCCGCCGGGTCAGCAGCCAGAACCAGGGCACCAGCGTGAGCGTGTAGTTATAGGTCCTGGCCGTCTCGTCGTAGCCGGTTAGGTCGACGCTCCGGACAATCCCGTGAAAATGCTGGTCGTCTCCGCGCGCCCGCGTCAGGGTCAGGACCGCCGGCTCGCCCAGCAGCCTGGCCGCTTCGATCTCCTTTTGAGCGACAGCGCCGACCGTGTAGGAGAACAACCGCGACAGCCCTTCCACGCCGTCGAGGGATGTCGCAAGCAGCGCGTCCGATCCCAGCACCGTCGCGAGACGGAGCAGCCGCGTATCCTGGCGAACCTGTGCATCCATCGCGGCCGTCACTGCACCCTGGTGACGGGGAACGACCGGAACGTGCCGCTCTCGCCCTTGAACTCGGCCGACTGCCGATGCCCTCGCTTCAGCGCCAGCTCCTCCACCGTGTCGCGCACGAAGGTTCCCAGGTGCAGGGCGTCTACAGTGTCCCGGTTGCGGGGAGCGGCGTCGCCGTCCAGCCCGCGGAGCACGGAGTAGGCGAACACCCCGTTCACGCCATTGTAACTGTCCAGCGCCTCCTCGACGCTGCTCGACGCGGCCAGGACGAAGCGCCCCGTCTCGTTGGCGATGTTACCGGTGCTTGCTGCGCTGACAGTGCCGGAGTGACAGGTGTCCAGCATGAGCAGGGCGTTGCGGGCGCGCAGGCGACCGACCCATTCGACCAGCGTGAACTGGTCGACCCCGCGCTCAGCCACCTGGCCGCGGTTCTCCACGTCGGCGGTGACGTAGAAGTAGGTGCCGTCGTTCAGTACGACGCCATGCCCGGCCATGTACACAACCACCGAGTCCGGTTCGTCGAGCTTGGCCGCCAGCGACTGGAAGGCGCGATCCAGGCTGTCCTTGGTGACCTGCTCGTTGAACAGCTCCACGGTCTCCACCCGGTCATAGGTTTCCGGATAGCGTGCCTTGACGCGCTCGGCGACGGCGGCCGCGTCGGCAACGGCGAAGTTCAGGGGCTGGATCGACCCGCGGTAGCGGTCGACGCCGACTGCAAGAATATGCAGAACTGGCTTGCGCGCGGGCGGCGGGGCGGCGCGGACGACCTCCACCTCGGGCGATGCGGCGAAGATGCCGGCATCATTGTAGACGCGCAGGCTGATGAGGTTCTGTCCAGCGTCAAGCGGTACCCGGCGTTCCAGAACGATCTGCCCGTCCGCAGGGCTGGCGGGCGCCTGTGCCGCTGCCGCCGTCTGTCCCGGAGGCAACCGGGTGAAGCCACGGGTGACCGGCTCGCGGCCGACGTTCCGGCCGTTCAGGAACACGTCCACGTCACCGATGCGCGATCCGCGGCCGTCCGCCCGGAATCGCAGGAGCAGTGCATCCACCTCCGGCCCCAGCGCGATCGCGCCTGCCGAGGCGGCGGAAGGGGCGGAAGCGGCTGCAGGAGTCGGCGAGGCCGACGCCGGCCGGATACGGCTGAAGCCCCGTGTCACCTGCCGCGCCGCCAGACAGCTGCCGGCGGCCGGCGCAGTGGCACCGGCAGGTAGCGGACAGACCTCCAGCAGCTCGACCCTGGGCGGTGGGCGCGTCGTCAGCGTGTCACCGGCCGCCTTGGACGGGGCCGGCGCCTTCGCGGCGTTGCCGGCGATTGCCGCGTACGGCGCCTCCGGCGCGTGATACACCCGGTTCAACTGGCGGAAATCCACCCAGACAGGCGTCCCGGCGGCTCCCTGGTTGATGTGGTAGCCCACCAGCTCCTGGCCGCCGGTCGGGGCATGGGCGAACCGGCCGTCGGGCACCCAGGCGACCCAGTTCAGGCCTGACGTCTCCACGAACAGGGCGGCCACCTCGGACAGCGGTGACGGACCGTCGAGGGCGTACCAGCGCAGGCTGCCATCGCCGAGCGCCGCCACGGCGCGGCGACCGTCCGGGGTGACGGCCACGCCCCAGGCCGGAGCCGGGACAGGAACCCGAGCCAGCGCCTCGCCGTTCGCGGCGAACAGGATCAGGTTGAAGTCGCCGCCCAGTAGAAGGCGCCGGCCATCGGGCAGAGCGGCGGCGCTGCGCGCGACTTCACCGGGACTGAGCGCAAGGCGGCGGCCATTCAGCGTCGGGGTGGCGCCGTTGCGCCATCCCGCGTCCAGGCGGAGGTCTCCACCGGACGGCGGCGAGGCGGCCAGCGTCGGGTCCGGCCGCACCACCTCCGACAGGGTCCGCGCCTTCGCATCGAACCGCACGGGCCGCCGGCCGCCCGCAGCGAGGCCGAACTCGACGACGGAGGCGTCGGCGGAGAGGGCGAACCGCCCGTCCGCGATGTCGCGGAAATCGGCGCGGTTGCCGCGCACGACCGTCTCAACCCTGAGGTCGGGTCCGATGACGCCCCAGGCGGCCTCGCCACTGCTGAACAGGATGCGACCACCCGGGCCGTTGTCCAGGGAAAGCACGGTATCCTCGGCGACAGGCACATCGGCGCGGACGGTGCCATCGAGGGCCCACGCCCGCACCACTTGCCGGATGCGGCCATCGGCTCCGGCCTTGGGGGCGTTCCCGCCGGCGAATACGGTCGCGCCGTCCGCCGACCAGGCCACCGCGGCCAGATCGGTCGCCGACAGGTCCGTCGCATCCAGCTTGCGGACCCGCGAGCCGGTGGCCGTGTCGAACAGGTCCACGTGCCCCCGGTTCACGTACCCTACCGCCAGCAGCCGCCCGTCCGGCGAGAACCGCGCATGGTGCGGCACCGCGCCGGGGTCCGCCGCAATGCGATGCAGCACCTGGAAATCCGGGCTGTAGACGCGGATCGTTCCATCGCCGGCGGTGGCGACCAGCCGGCCGTCGGCCGCGAATTCCGCCCAGTTCACCCGGTCGGCGAAATCGTTGTCGCGCCAAAGCGGTTTTGCCGCGTCGTCGAAGACCACGAGCAGCGGCGCGGCGCCGCCGACCGCCACGGCGATCCTGGCCCCATCCGCCCTGTAGCCGATCTGGCCGATGGGACCCGGAAGGCCCTGCAACCGCGCGAGCAGCTTTCCGTCGGCGACGCCGAAGATGTAGACGCTGAAGCCCGGGCCCCACTGATGGCCCGTGAAACCGCCGACAGCCACGACCCGGCCGCTTGGGGACAGGGCGACCGTCTCCAGGCTGCCTTCATCGCCGGGCGCCTTCGGCACCCGAAGTGTCGCCAGCGGTTCCGCGCCGGGCAGTGTCCAGAGCCGAACCGTCTTGTCGAGCGAGACGGTGGCAACAAGCCCCCCCTCCCCTCCGCCGTCGACGCGGGTGATGGCGGCTGTGTGAACGCCCTGCTCGATGGTGAGCTGTGGCGCATCGCCAGCGGCGGCGACCGGATGGGCCGCGCCCAGGATGGAGGCGACCGCGATGAGGAGGCCGGCGACGGTTGAATGGGCGCTCCGCCGCCGGGCGCCTGGGAGCATCCTTCGTCCGGCCATGGGCGCCTCCCGCGGGTCAGTGGGCGATCAGCGCCACCTGGGTTGGAACGGTGGCCCGGCTGATCCGCTGGCCCGCGCCGATGTCCTGGGTCAGGCTCGCCAGCTCGGTGTCCGCTTTCGCGGTCTGGACCGAGTTCTCGTACTGCTGCCGGCTTAGGCGGTTGGTCAGCGTCAGTTCACCAATCTTATTCACCTTGCCAACCTGCGCCTCACCGACCGGAGCGGCGGTGCCGGTCTCGGAGGCCAGCGTCGTCAGACCGGCCGGCACGGTGCCGGGGGGCACGACCGGCTTCTTCGGCGCAGCCGGCTTGGGCGCCTGGGCGGCCTTCGCGGCCGCCGAGCCATCCTCCGCCAGAAGCCGCTCCGCCACGTAGCCGACTGTTCCGTTGGACATACGAACCTTGTACCATCCGTCGGCCAGCCCCTCGACCTGCACTCGTTCGCCGGAGCCGAGACCGCCCACCCGCGTCGCCTGGGCGCTGGGTTCGGCGCGCACGTTGGCACCCGTGGTGGCAACCCGGAAGCTCACCGGTGGTGCCGCCGGGGGCGGCGGGGTCCATACAGCCGTAGCGATGCTGCCGCTGTATCCTGCGGGATCGATGAACTGGTAGGTCTCCTCGAAGCCCTGGCCGCGCTTCGTCATGCCCTCGCGCACACGCTCGGCCATTCCGAAATCATCCTGGAGCTTCATCCGAACGGCGGCGAGGGCGACGTTGGCGGCGTTCACATCCAGTCGGCCGGCCGCATGGTCGTCGCGGATACGCTTCGCTTCGGCCTTCCGGCATGCGATCAGCGAGTCGAAAGCGGCCTGGGCGCGCGCGATCTCGCGGTTCTCGCGGGACAGGTCACCGTCGATCTGGATCAGCAGCCCATCCAGGTTCCCGGCGTGCTGCTTCTTCAGGCTGTTGAGATAAGCGCCGGCGGCCGCGCCGAGACCCGCCCCGATCAGCGCGCCGCGCGCGATGTTGCCGTCGGTGACCGCAGCGGTCAGCGCGCCCAGCGCGGCACCGGCGATGATCCCGCTGACCAGATCCTCCGCAAAGGTGTCCTGAAGGCTCGCCAGCGTCTGCCGCTGCGGCCCGCAGGCCGTGTCCGATTCCACGAAACGCGCCGTGCCTGCCGTCGTCACGCAGCCGGCCAAAATGGTGGTTGCAAGCAGAAGAAGCGCGAGCCCGCCCCGATTCGCGATTGAGTGCCCCGTACGCACAGCCCCTCACCCTTTATTGCATTCTGGTTGGAAATACGGATAACATGGTGCTACGAAATTTCAAGCATTATGGTTGTTTTTTGCACGCAATAGCTCCTTAAACGAGGCATGTGGTCAAGATTCTGTCATATAAATACATATCGTGGGGTCTTTATGCTCGCATGTGACGGCAGCTGCGATGACGCGCGCACTCCGCGCCCGTCGGGCCATCCCAAGTTAAAAGTCGTGTCGTCGGTAGCGGCCGCGCGGGCGGCGCCAGCCCGAAAGTGAGCAGGCGATGACACTTCTTGACCTTTTGGCGTTCGCCATCGTGGTCGTCGGCTTCGTCGGCGTGTTCGCCGCGGCGGCGAACGAGGCCGCGGCCGGTCTCGCCGGCATCTTCGCCGCGGCCACGACCACGCCCAAAGCGGCCCTTGCCGTGACCGCCGCCGCCGGCTGCTGCGGTCTGCTGGTCCTAAACGCCGGTGTCGCGGCCGGTCTCCTCGATAAGGCAATGCCGCTTGGCGGCTGGGGGTTGGACACTTCGCGCCTCGCGATCTGTTTGTTCGCGGCGACCTTCGCAACGGCGGCGGTCTGTGTCGCGATGCTGATCCTGGCCCTGCCGGCACCGATTCTGTTGGTGCAGGTCTGTGCCATGGTCTCGGTCGCCGCGGCGGCCGGTCAGCCGGCCAGCATGTCGGCCATCCTGGCGACGGCGGCTGCGCTGGTCGGCATCGTCGGCCTCGCAGCGGCCGTCGGTTATGGCTGCACATGGCTGGTGGCGACGCGGGTACTGGCCTCGCGGCGCCCGCGCGACGCGGCGCCCATAGCCCTGGCCATAGCCGCCGGACTTACAGGAGGTGTGTCGCTGGCGGCATTGCTGGCGCTCTCCGATATGTCGACGGCGCCGGCCTGGGCCGTGGCCGCAGGGATCGTCATTGCGGCCCTGGTCCCGGGGGCAATGGCCTATGCCAACCTGCGTAACCGGCCGTTCCAGGTGAGTAACGACGGCACCGGCGTCGAGGCTGCATTCCGCGGCCTCCAGTTGGCTGGCGGGGCTGTGGCCGCACTCGCTGCGGGCATGCTGCAGGTGCTCGCGCTGGGCTTTCCCATCCTGCTTGCGTTGCGGCTCCGCCAGGAGCAATGGGCGGAAAGCTGGACCGAACTGAGCCCCGGCGCGGACGTGACGGTGCTGCTCGTTCTTCTAGTGGGCGGCGGCCTAGGCGTGCTGATGGCCGGCCATCGGGTCGCACGCTGGATGGGGGATCGGATGATGCCGACGGGACCGGTCGGTGGCTGCTCCGCCAACGGGGGTACGCTCCTTGGAAGCCTATGCCTTGCATTGGCCGGGCTGCCGGTGGCCGGGAACCAGGCGGCGGCGGGCGGGCTGATTGGAGTGGGGCTGGCCGGCGGGCAGACGGATCGGCTCGTCCCCGCAGCAGGCAGGGTACTTGCTGCGTGGGTGCTGGCCCCGGCTACGGGGAGCGTCTTGGCACTCGCCGTATATGGTGCCTGCCGGGTCCTGGTCGGCTAGTCGGTCAAGGGGGAGGGTGCCGCATGCTCTTGGATCTGTTGACCGAAGGCGTCGGCGGCACCGCGGGCGTTGCCCTGCTGCTGGTCGTCGCAGGACTGCTGGCCCTGGTGGCACCGCGGCTGCCTGTCCTCACAGACGGGTCGGCCGGCGCCTGGACGGCCGAGGAGCTGCGGCGACTCCGGCTGCCCGGTTCGGCCGACGCGACTCCCTGGTCGGCGCCGCTGATGCAAGTGCGGCACATGCGCTCCCTCATCGCCACTATCGTCGGACTGGTCGCCGCGCTGGGATTTCTCGGAGCCGCCTATGCCTCCCGCCTCGACCTGAACCGCCAAATCGAACGTCACCTCTCCCGGATCCAAGGCCTGGAGCGACAGATCGACGTGATGTCGCAGGAGCATGACCGGGCGTTGACGTCCATCCGGATCGACGGCCAGAGACAAGTGGAAGAGGCGCGTCAGCTAGAGGCTCGTAGCTGCCTAGAGCGGAGCGAGACCGGGCAGGCGGTACAATCGATCGAGCGGGAGCGGATGCTGCTCGAGGTGCGGCGGGTCGAACAGGAACGCGACTTCCTGCGGTTGCAGCTGGAGGACCTGCGCACCCGCCTCGCCGCCTGCGGAGCTCCCGCCCCCCGCCCCTGACAGCCCGTTCCGCATCGAGTGGCACCGGCGCCGGCGCGTTCCCGCGACGCCACATGGCGGGTGCATGAACATCGGCGTCAATATCGGTTCAATCCTGACAACCGGCACCAGCCCCTCGCCTCATCTTTCCAGGACCTGTCTTCCGGGGTCGATCCTTCCCGCAGGACCACCGGCGGTCCGGTGCCGCCGTCGGTGTTGGGACGCGCACAGTTATCGGCTTCTCGAATAAATCTACGCCGAATTATCAATTTTTCCGGCAATATCGGCCGTGCTATCGCAGGCCCACCTCCCCATCCGAAGGTGGTAGCCATGCCGGCCGATATCCTCGTCGCCAACCTGCTCTCGCCCATCGTGCTCGCCTTCGTGCTCGGCGTGGTGGCCCAGCTCATCAGGAGCGAGCTTGAGTTCCCTGAAGCGGTGCTGCGCCTCATCTCCATCTTCCTGCTGCTGTCCATCGGGCTGCAGGGCGGGCGGGAGCTGGCGCACACCACGTGGGAAGAGGTTTCCCGCGCGATCCTGGTGACCATGATCCTGGTGGCGTTGCTGCCGCTGCACGCCTACCTGATCGCGCGCAAGGTCGGCGGCTTCGACCGGCACAACGCCACCGGCCTCGCCGCCCTCTACGGCTCGGTCTCAAGCGTCACCTTCCTGGCCGCCCTTTCCTTCGCCAAGAGCATGGAGACGCCGGCCGAGGGGTTCATGACGGCCCTGGTGGCGCTGATGGAGTGGGGCATCATCGTGGCCCTGCTGATCGGTCGCTACACCACCGGCCGGGCGGAGATGGG
>JAJUIU010000153.1 GCA_029267445.1 Rhodospirillaceae bacterium | reverse complement strand
GGGGCGGAGGCCGCCGCCGTGCTGCTGGCCAAGCTCGCCCGCCTGCTGCCCGCCTCGGTGCTGGCCCCGCTGCCCGGCGTGCGCGACGCCGGGGCCTTCGCCCGCCGCCACGACCTGCTGGCCGTCCCCGCCGCCTCGGTGGAGGATTACCGCCGCCAGTCGGCCCGCACCCTCTACCGCGTGGTGGAGGCGACGGTGCCGCTGGAGGATGCGGAGCGGACGCGCATCGTCGCCTTCCGCCCGTCCGACGGCGGGGCGGAGCATCTCGCCATCGTCATCGGCGATCCCGCACCCGACGCCCCGGTGCTGGCCCGCATCCATTCCGAATGCTTCACCGGCGACCTGCTGGGATCCTTGCGCTGCGACTGCGGCCCGCAGCTGCGCGGCGCCATCGCGGAGATCGCCGCCGCCGGCAGCGGCGTGCTGCTCTATCTGGCGCAGGAGGGGCGCGGGATCGGCCTCGTCAACAAGCTGCGGGCCTACCGGCTGCAGGATGGCGGGCTCGACACGCTGGACGCCAACGAGGCGCTGGGGTTCGAGCAGGACGAGCGCATCTACCTGCCGGCCGCCGCCATGCTGCGGGCGCTGGGCCACCACGCCGTCCGGCTGATGACCAACAACCCGGACAAGCTGGCCCAGCTCGCCGCCTGCGGGATCGAGGTGGTGGAGCGGGTGCCCCACATCTTCCCGTCCAACGGCCATAACGAGGCCTATATCCGCGCCAAGGCGGAGCGGGGCGGCCACCTGTTCTAGGGCTGTCCCGATCTGCCCGGCAGATTCCGCCGGGCGGCGCGTCCGGACCCCCGCGCGGCACCGCCATGCCTACGCAAACCCTTGTTCCGCAACGTTTTCCCGGCTGGCACGCCCCTTGCTGACCTGTCTTGGCGGAGGGGAGCCACGCCATGCCGAGCAGCATCAGCCAGCATCAGCGTTTCGTGACGGAGAACGCCGTCGCCGACCGCGCCGCCCGGCGGGCGGGGGAGGCGGGCCGGCCCGACCGCGCCGACGCTTCCACACCCGAAGCGGAGGCCGAGGGTGGGGAGCGCAAGGGCATGTCCTTCTGGGACGTGCTGGACGTGATCAACCCGCTGCAGCACATCCCCGTCGTCAACCGCATCTACCGCGCCGTCACCGGGGACGAGATCGGCACGCCCGCCCGTCTGGCCGGCAGCGCCCTGCTGTTCGGCCCCGTCGGCATGGCCATCGCCGCCGCCGACAGCGTGCTGGAGCACCAGACCGGCAAGGACGCCATGGGCCACGCCCTGGCCATGTTCCGTGACGACGACGCCGAACCGCCCGCCACCGCCGTGGCCGAGAACAAGTCCGCACCCCAGCCCGCTCCCCAGGCCGATCCCCAGCCGACCCGGCTCGCCGACGCGGCGGCGTTGCGTCAGGCGCTGGAGCAGCGGCAGGCGGCCGAACTGGTGGAGGGGCCGGGCGCCAGCGCCGCCCGCGCCGCCCTGGCGGGCCTGCCGCCCATGGCCGCCGTCGGCACCCTGCCGGCGCCGGGGTCGGGCCTGGACGCCAACACCCTGGCCGCCCTGTCCGACCAGGGCGGCAAGGCCGAACCGCAGCAGGGCAAGGGCCTGAACCAGTACCGGCAGCTCGCCGGCGGCATGCTGCCGCCCGCGGCCGTGAAGCCCTATGTCCCGCCGATGGCCGTGCAGGCCGCCCTGAACGAGCGGGAGAAGCCGGGTGCCGCCGGCGTGGTCTCCCGCCTGACCAACCCGGCCCTGGTGGCCGAGGCCGCCCAGCGCGCCGCCGCCGACGCCGTCACCACCGACATCCCGAACACCGAGACGCCCGCGGAGAATCCGCGGACAGAGGCCAGCGACCGGCAGAACGCCCAGAGCTGGCCACCCGGAGGGCCCGCCGCCCTCCCCCCGGCCCTGATCGCCGACATGATGGCGCTGGCCATGGACAAGTACGAGGCCCAGGCCAAATCCCGCCAGCAGGCCCAGCAGCCCAGCGCCGTGAACGGCCGCTTCTGACTTCCCCCTCAATCCGCAGCGACCCCCTCACCGCTCCGCCACCAGACCATTGATTGAGGAAGGGTTCACCGGGGCCGCGCTCGATCCTTCTGCCACCATGCCCGCTCAATCAGAACGGCGGCGGTGCCAAGTTCCCCCCCTCTCCCCTTGCGGGAGAGGGCGGCGAGCGCCAGCGAGCGGGGTGAGGGGGCCGGTTCTTCGCCGCCGGTGCCATACCCCTCACCCGGTTCGGCTCCGCCTCACCACCCTCTCCCGCACGGGGAGAGGGTTCTCCGGGGCCGGCTCAAGTCTTCAACCACCATGCCCGCTCGACCAGAACGGCGGTGGTGGCAAGTTCTCCCCTCTCCCCCTGCGGGAGAGGGTGGCGACCGGAGGGAGCCGGGTGAGGGGTCCGGCGCCCTATGGTCCTTCGCAGTCTCCGCCGATGGCCGGAGCGCCGTCGCCGGTCACCTTGGCCGCGAACCGGTCCGCGAGGTCACGGGCCTGGGGGGCGTCCTCGCCGAAGATCGGGATGGACCGGCGCACGCCGTCGATCTCCACCTCGACCTCGCACAGCCAGACCGCGCGACCGTCGAGGACACCGATCTCCGGGGCACCGATCCAATGAACCGCAACCAAGCGCCGACCCATCGCTCCCCGCCCCGGCCCACTCTCCATGCGCGATCGTAGGCGGCGGAGCCCGGTCCCGTCACGCGATCCCGTTCACAGCCATCCATCCCCCCTCGACAGACCCCGCCCTTCCCGGTTATCCGCCTGTGCCATGGACCTGATCCTGGAAACCGCACCCGACGGGACCCACCGGCTGCGCACGCCGGCCGGAACCTTCCCCTGTTCCATCGGGCGGGGCGGCGTCATCGCCGACAAGCGGGAGGGGGACGGCGGCACGCCCGTGGGCGCGTTCGACCTGCGCCGGGTGCTGTACCGGCCGGACCGGCTGCCGCCGCCGGAGACGGCGCTGCCCGTGGCCCCCATCCAGCATGATGACGGCTGGTGCGACGACCCGGCCCACCCCCTGTACAACCGGCCGGTCAAGCGCCCCTTCCCCGCCAGCCATGAGGAGATGTGGCGGAACGACCATGTCTACGACGTGGTGGTGGTGCTGGGGCACAACGACGATCCGCCGGTCCCCGGCCTGGGCAGTGCGGTGTTCCTGCATCTGGCGCGCCCGGACTGGGGCCCGACGGCGGGCTGCGTGGCGGTTGAACTCCCGGCGATGCTGGAGCTGCTGCGCGCCTGCCGCCCCGGCGACCGGATCGTGATCCCACAGCCGTGAGCCGGGCCGCCCGCGTCCCCACCTTGGCCGCGCTGGCCCTCCTTCTCGCCGGCTGCGCGGCGGGTCCGGCCGGCCCGGCCTGCGACGGGCCGGAATCGGTCTTCATCCTGGAACGGCCGCTCGCCACCGTGGCCCCCTGGGCGCGCGAGGCGATGACCGCCCACACGGTGGCGGTGGAGGATGCGGGCGACGGCCGCCTCACCGGCCGCACGGCGCCGGACGGTCCGTTCGTCACCCTGTCGCTGCGGCCGGAGACCCGGCGCATCCCGAGCGCGGGCGGGGAGCGGGAGGAGGCTTACGTCGTCGTCGCCGTCGGCTGCCGGCGGGGCGATCCGGCCGACGCGGCGAGCGCCCGCGCCACCGGACGCGCGGCGGACCGGATCACCCGGTCGCTGCTGCGCCGCCTG
>JAJUIU010000132.1 GCA_029267445.1 Rhodospirillaceae bacterium | reverse complement strand
GGCGGCCCTGTGCGTGGTGATGGCGGCCAAGGGCTACCCCGGCGACCACACGAAGGGTACGGCGATCCGGGGGCTGGACGCGGCAGGCCGCGAGCCCGGCGTCACCGTGTTCCACGCCGGCACCAAGCCGGGGCCGGGTGGGGAGACCCTGGCCGTCGGCGGCCGCGTGCTGGGGGTCACCGCCCTGGCCGACACCATCGCGGAGGCCCAGGCGGCGGCCTACCGCGCCGTGGACCGCATCGACTGGCCGGAAGGCTTCTGCCGCCGCGACATCGGCTGGCGCGCCATCCACCGCTGACCACCCGCCCGAGCACCGTCCCGGCCCGAGCAGGTCAACCGCACCAATCCCGTACTTCGGCACGTCTTCTCCGTCTCCCCTGCGAAAGCAGGGGCCCACGGTTCTTTGCCGCACCGCATGGCGGCCGGAGGGTTGTTCACCACGGAGGCACGGAGGCACGGAGGCCCCCGCTCCTCTCTCCGTCATCCCCGCTCTTTCTTTTCCGTCATCCCCGCGCAAGCGGGGACCCAGGGGCCACAGGGGAGCCCCCTCCACCCGCCCCCGCGCAGCGGAACCACCCCTTCAACACGAAGGCACAAAGACACGAAGACACAAACACGCCGCCTCCTTTGTGCCTTTGTGCCTTCGTGTTGAAACCAACCCCGCCCCCGTCTCCGCCCTCACCACATCTTCTCCACATCCCCGATCCTTCCTCCGTCATCCCCGCGCAAGCGGGGACCCAGGGGCCGTCCGGGAGCGCCGGAAGGAGCTCGGCTGGACGCAGAAGGTTCTGGGCGCGCGGGCCAAGATCGATGACCAGACCATCTCGAACATCGAGAACGCGCAGGCCATCCCCACCCTGTACGACATGTCGCGAATCGGCGACGCGCTGGGCCTGCCGCTCTACCGCTTCTTCACCGCGCGCGAGCTGATCCCCGCCCCGGACACGCTACGCGCCGACGAGCGCGCGATCCTGGACGCCCTCACCACCCTGCCGGACACGGACGTGCGCATGGTGCGGGAGATGGTGGACGCGGTGGTGAGGGGACGGGGGTAGACCCTTCCGGCCACCGCCCCGGTCCGCCGGGCCGCCAGCCCCCGGACCTTCACAGCCCTGACCGCCTCCCCTGCGAAAGCAGGGGTCCACGGTTCTTCCTCACTGCGCATGGTCCGGACGGGTTCGTTCACCATGAAGGCACAAGTCGCTTTGCTCACTTCAGTTTCTAGCCCAGAAACCAACGGAGACGCGTTAATAGGCCCAAAGATGCGAACGAGTCCTAACGATGGTCGCGATCCGTGATCAGCTCCCAAGCCCCGCCGTCCCCATTGCGAAACAGAAACTTGACAATAGTTACGCCAGCCTAAACAATCTAAGTACCTTTACGCGTTTCGATTACCAATCGAGTCTGGCGTTCCGTCCGGACTGAACCTAACTGTCGGCTTTTATCGGCGCGACGCATCGGGTCTTTTCCCCGGCGCGCCGGTGAAAAGACCCGATACCTCGCGCCTCTTCCGAAGGTAAAGGTCCCTTTGCTGGATGATTTACGTCAGCAGTTCATCGGCTCTCTAAATCTGGATGCCGCTAGGATCACGCGTCCACCGTCCCTCATTTTCTTGTGCGGCGGACGAATTGGCAATCACCCTCCAAAACCTTTGTCGCTCCGCGAATGTGTTTTGAATGATTTACGAGATACGGATGCCGGCCTGTACGGACGAATCATCCTTGCTGAAAAACTCACTCGCTGGTTTGACGCCGAGATCTACGCAGACCTTCTTGAGCTTGAGCAAGATCTTGCTGGCCTGTGCTCTACAGTGCTTTTGATTGTTGAAAGTCCAGGATCTATTGCAGAGCTTGGCTCCTTTGTATTCCTCAGGGAAATCCGATCTCGCCTAATCGTCATCCTTAATGCAACCCACCACGCAGGTGAATCCTTCATAAAATTGGGCCCTGTACTCCACCACCGCAACTTTGATAAGAATGCAGTCCAGGTTTTTCCATGGAGTACATATGTGGAACACGGAACAACATTCGTTGATGTGGTTTCAGCAAGAGATGTTGTTGCAGAAATAAAAAATATACTGACCGACCGCCTTCAAGCTGCAGCAGGTGAAGCTGCCCTAAATATTCAAACAACAGGTCATACCGCACTGCTCATGCGAGAAATCATTCGCGTCATGGGCCCCATGAAGCTGCGGGAACTAACGAGCTGCATGAGCGCAGCCCTGTCTACAGAGATTGATGATCGCAGGACCAAGCAACTGCTCCGTATATGCGATGGTTTGAACTTAGTGGCTGAGGCGCCATACGGCAACGACACCTACTACTTTAGCGTCGCTGACAGCCCCATGATCACCCTTAAATACAAAGATGGCGCCAAAATCAACGATACGAACCGTTGGCACCTTCTATTCAAAGAGAAATTACTTGAGATCGCTCCTAGAAGAATAAAGGCAGTAACCGCAGCTCGAGAGATTGCCTCCAAGACGGGGGTCGTTACATGATCAACGTACTTGAATACATGTCATCCGAATTGGGAATGACGCCAGCTTTTTTAGAGAGCATCATCCGTAGCGCCCCGAATCGCTATAAGGTTTTTGAAATACCAAAGAGAACTGGAGGCGTTCGTGTTATTGCTCAGCCAGCAAAGGAGATCAAGTTTCTGCAGCGAGTTGCACTGAGGCTTTTCCTACACAAGCTTCCTGTTCACTCAGCGGCGATGGCATATCAGAATGGCCTGTCCATTCGAGACAATGCTTTCAAGCACAAGAGCTCCTCATATATTTTGAAGATGGATTTTAAGGATTTTTTTCCGTCCATCACTCCAGCGGATTTGAGACGGTCCATAGCCTGCCAGAGCGCTATTACAATTGATGAAGCTTCGCTAATACATCTTGATCGGCTTTTGTTCTGGGCGGGGCACGAAGCAGGAGGTCTGAGACTTTCCATTGGGGCACCAACCTCACCGTTTATTTCAAATGCTGTGATGTTCAATTTCGACAGCGTCATAGAGGATTTATGCAGACGCCATAACGTGACTTATAGCAGATATGCTGACGATCTAACATTCTCTACAAGCGAAGATGAAGTGCTGAACAGGATTGCCGCTTATGTAAGGGAAACCTGTGCAACAATAGACTGGCCGCGGCTACACATTAACGCCAAAAAGACGGTCAATGTTTCGAAAAAGCATAGAAGAGTAGTAACTGGGGTTGTGATTACACCAGAGGGAAGCTTATCGATAGGACACACGAGGAAACGTCAGATAAGGGCACGAGTTCATGCGTTTCTGAAGGGAGCTCTTTCCGAGGAGCAAACCGAAAAACTGCGGGGCGAGCTTGCTTTTTGTAACGCTATTGAACCTGACTTTCTGAGGCGGCTCTCTATTAAGTACGGGGAACAGACTATACTTAACATAATGGGAAGGCCGGCGAGAAAGCCGCTTCGATAGCGATCCCATCCGCGCCCGGATGAATTCCCCCTTGACCCCGGCTCTGGATCGCCCAACTCTGAGGGTCTTGGCGCAACCAACTGAAAGGAGGTGATCCGATGTCTCGTTCCTCTTCGCGGACCCGCACGGATCGCTCCGGTTCCGAGGTCTCGCGCGGCTGAGGCCGTGCCGGGCCCTGGGCAGGGCTCCGTTGGCGGATCACCTCCGCAAGCGGAAACGTCTACGGCTACCGTAGGGGGGCCGGCGTCTTCGGGCGCCGGCCCTTTTTCCTTTTTGGGCGGTCGTTCCCCGTGAAACCCCGTGGAGCCCCCGTATCCCCATGGTTCGGGATCGGGGCTGCCGGGTTCTTCACCACAGGGGCACGGCGGGCACGGGGTTTCACGGGGTTGTCCGGTTGCGCCTTCGGCGCGGGTGCCCCCGTGCGGCCCTGTGCCTCCCCGTATCCCCGTGGTTCCAACGGCGGCGCCCGGGTTCCCCGCCACCGGGGCCAGAGCGGCGCGCCGCCCCTGGCACCAAGGACCGTTTTCCTATACCCTGCCCGCTTCCCTTGGATGGCCGGCGGGGGGTCGGGCATGGTCGCGGGTGTGCGGATGGGCTGGATCGTCGCGCGGCGGACCCGCCCGCATATCTCCCCCCACGGCCGCCCGCACCCCCGCCCTTGCGCGCAAAGACGTCACCTTTGTCACCTTAGAGGGGCCAAGTCCCTGATATTCCACGATTCCCATGTCACCTTTGATGTCACCTTAGATGTCACCTTTGTCACCTTAGATGTCACCTTTGTCACCTTAGATGTCACCTTGGAGGTCCCCTGCACCGCCTCCGCCCGGCCCCGCCCCGTGCCCAGCCCCTGGCCGGACGCGCGTTCGCGGCGTCTCCCCTCCCGGCCCCGGCGCTGCTATGAAGGCGCCTCCCCCGCCCGCACCCAGGCCCGCCGCATGAACCGCTCCGACCGCCGCCGCCAGCTCGCCTCCCTCGCCAAGGCGCCCGACGCCGGGCAGCGGTTCGCCGCCGACATGGCCGTGGCCACCCGGCTGCACAAGGAGGGGCGGCTGAAGGAGGCGGTGGAGCTCTATCGCAAGATCGTGCGGGTCTATGACGGGCTGGCCGAGGCGCGGGTGGCTTGGTCCAACCTGGGCGCCGGGCTGCTGGGCCTGAACAAGGCGGAGGAGGGCGTGCTGGCGCTGAAGAAGGCCCGCGCGCTGAAGCCGGACGCGCCCGCCCCGCACCACAATCTGGGCATGGCGCTGCTGAACCTGGGCCGCACGGGGGAGGCGATCGAGAGCCTGGGCCGCGCCGTGGCGCTGGACCCGAAGTTCCGCGACGCCTGGATGGGCCTTGGCCTCGCCTGCGAGCGGGCGGGGCATTTCGGCCGGGCGGAGGAGGCCTGCCGCAAGGCGCTGGAGGCCGACCCCGGCAGCCTGGAGGCGCGCTACAACCTGGCCAACCTGCTGCGCAACACCGGCCGCCATGCGGAGGCCGCACAGGAGCTGGGCCGCTGCATCGAGGCGCGGCCCGATTTCGCGGAGGCGCACTTCGCCCTGGGCCGGGCGCGGGAGGCCATGGACGATCTTGGCGGGGCCGCCACCGCCTATCTGGAATCCATCCGCCTCGCCCCGGCGGCGGAGGGGCTATCCAACCAGATGGGCCTCTGCCTGCAGCGCCTCGCGGCGGCGGAGCCGGAGACGGCGAAGGACTTCGCCCGGCGCTGGCGCACGGCCGCCCCCGACAGCTCCACTGCCCGGCACATGGCCGCCGCCATCCTGGGGGAGACGCCGGCGCGGGCGGACGACGCCTTCCTGCGCGCCCAGTTCGACCGCTTCGCCCCGATCTACGACCAGGCGCTGGCGTCCATCGGCAACCGGGCGCCGGAGCTGCTGAGCGCGGCGGTGGCGGCGGCCCTGCCCTCGCCCGCCGGTGACTTGACCGTGCTGGACGCGGGCTGCGGCACCGGGCTGCTGGCGCCCTGGCTGAAGCCCTACGCCGCCCGGCTGGATGGGGTGGATGTGAGTGCCGGCATGGTCGAACAGGCGAAGGCGCGCGGCCTCTATGACGGGCTGGAGGTGGCGGAGCTGACGGCGCTGCTGGCGGACCGGCCGGGGTCATACGACCTGGTGGCGGCCGGCGACGTGCTGCCCTATTTCGGGGACCTCGCCCCCGTGCTGGCGGCGGTGGCGGGTGCCCTTCGTCCCGGCGGGCGGCTGGCGGGAACGGTGGAGGCCACCGATGCCGCCGACGGCTTCACCCTGCGCCCCACCGGCCGCTACGCCCATGGGGTGGCGCATCTGCGGGGCGCCCTGGCGGCAGCCGGGCTGACGCTGGAAAGCCTCGCCACCGACACCCTGCGCCAGGAGCGTGGCGAGCCCGTGGCCGGTCACGTGTTCGTGGCGGTCAAGGGCTAGCGCCGGTCCCGGAAGAAGGCGCGCAACAGGGCGGCGGCCTCCGTCTCAGCCACGCCGCCATAGACCTCCGGCGCGTGGTGGCAGGTCGGCTGGGCGAAGAAGCGGGGGCCGTGCTCGACCCCGCCGCCCTTGGGGTCGTAGGCGCCGAAATAGACCCGGCGCAGCCGGGCGAAGCTGATGGCGGCGGCGCACAGGGCGCAGGGCTCCAGGGTCACGAACAGGTCCAGCCCCGGCAGCCTGGGCGCCCCCACCAGCCGGCAGGCCTCCCGGATCGCCAGCACCTCGGCATGGGCGGTGGGGTCGGCCAGCTCCTCGGTCCGGTTGCCGGCCCTCGCCACAACCCGCCCGTCCGCCGGGTCGACGATGACCGCCCCCACCGGCACCTCCCCCCGCTTCGCCGCGGCCTCCGCCTCGGCGAGCGCGAGCGACATCGGGGATGGGGC
>JAJUIU010000082.1 GCA_029267445.1 Rhodospirillaceae bacterium | reverse complement strand
CCATGGTCGTGCTGGACGCCGGGCATGGCGGGCAGGACCCGGGGGCGACGGCCGTGAACGGCATGTTCGAGAAGGACATCGCCCTGTCCGTCGCCCGCGAGGTGCGGCGCCAGCTGCAGGCGACGGGGCGCTTCCGCGTCGGCATGACGCGGGACAGCGACATCTTCATCCGCCTGCGCGACCGGGTGCAGATCGCCCGCGACAAGGGGGCGGACCTGTTCATCTCGCTGCATGCCGACAGCATCGGCCGGCCGGAGGTGCGGGGCCTGTCGGTCTATACCCTGTCGGACAAGGCGTCGGACCGCGAGGCCGAGATGCTGGCCCAGCGCGAGAACCGGTCGGACGCCATCGCCGGGATGGACATGTCCGGCCTGAACCAGGAGGTCGCCAGCATCCTGATCGACCTCGCCCGGCGGGACACGGCGAACCAGTCCCGCCGCTTCGCCAACCTGATCGTGGAGCGCGCCGACCCCAAGGTGGAGATCCTGCCGCGCCCCGTCCGGTCGGCCGGATTCGCCGTGCTGACGGCGCCGGACGTGCCGTCGGTGCTGGTGGAGCTGGGATACCTGTCGCACCCGAAGGACGCCAAGCTGCTGGTGTCCGCCGTGCACCAGAAGCGGCTGGCCGCCGGGATCGTCCGGGCCATCGAGGCCTATTTCCAAAGTGGGCCGGTCTTGAGCCGGTCTTGATCGGGACACATTTGGCAGCGCATTGATAGGATGCGGTGGTCCGGATGACCCGCCCGCCCCCCTGTTGGTGATCCCGGCCGTGATCGTGGCACCCCCGCAACCCGGCCCGACAACACGCCTGAACGGCCCGATGGACGCCTGAACCGATGCGCCGCTTCCTCCTGGCTACACTTTCCGTCGGACTTCTGCTGGGCGTCGCCGGCCTGGGTGTGGCCGCGTTCGGCGTCTGGCACCTGAGCCAGGGCCTGCCCGAGTTCGGCCAGCTGAAGGACTACCAGCCGCCGGTGACCACGCGCGTCCATGCGGGCGACGGCCGGCTGGTGGCCGAGTTCGCCACGGAGCGCCGGGTGTTCGTGCCGGTGGACGCCATGCCCAAGCGCGTGGTCAACGCCTTCATCGCCGCGGAGGACCAGAATTTCCGCGAGCACAGCGGTGTCGATTGGGTGGCGGTGGTGCGCGCCGGCCTCGCCTATGCCGGCAGCGTGATCGAGGGGCGGCGGCCGGGTGGCGCCTCCACCATCACGCAGCAGGTGGCCCGGCATTTCCTGCTGTCCAACGAGTTCAGCTTCGAACGGAAGTTCCGCGAGTGGATCCTGGCGCACAGGCTGGAGCAGGCGCTGAGCAAGGACCGCATCCTCGAGCTGTACCTGAACGAGATCTATCTGGGGAACCGCGCCTATGGCGTGGCGGCGGCCTCGCTGAACTACTTCAACAAGTCGCTGGACGAGCTGACGCTGGCCGAGGCGGCGTTCCTGGCCAGCCTGCCGAAGGCGCCGGACCGGTATTTCCGCGAGCGTTTCCGCGACGCCGCCATCGCGCGCCGGAACTATGTGATCGGGCGCATGCTGGAGGACGGCTACATCACCCGGGCCGAGGCGGACGCGGCATCGGCAGAGCCGATCGAGTTCCGCGACCGGAGCGAGACCCGGACCGTGCGCGCCAGCTACTTCGTGGAGGAGGTGCGGCGCGAACTCCTGGCGGTCTATGGCGAGAAGACGCTGTATGGCGGCGGCCTGTCGGTGCGCACCACGCTGAACCCGGAACTGCAGGCGATCGCGACACGGGTGATGCGCGAGGGGCTGGAGCGCTACGACCGGGGCGAGGGCTGGCGCGGCCCGGTGGCGCGACTGGACGGCTTCGACAGCTGGAAGGAGCGGCTGAAGGCCGTTCCGGTGCCGCCGGGCGGCGAGGACTGGACCCTGGCGGTCGTGCTGGAGGTGAATGACGAGGCCGCGCTGATCGGGACGGCCGACGGCGAGCGCGGGCGCATCCCCGTCGAGCAGCTGAAATGGGCGCGGCGGAGCGAGGGCGGCAAGTATGTCGGCCCATCGGTGAAGGTGGCGTCGGACGCGCTGAGCCTGGGCGACGTGGTGCTGGTGGAGAAGCTGCCGCCGGCCGAGGGCGCCGACCCGGCGACCGTGGATGTCTACGCGCTGCGGCAGGTGCCGGAGGTGCAGGGCGCGCTGGTGGCCATGGACCCGCACACGGGCCGGGTGCTGGCCATGGTGGGTGGATTCAGCTCCAACATCAGCGTGTTCAACCGGGCGACACAGGCGCTGCGGCAGCCGGGGTCGGCCTTCAAGCCGTTCGTCTATATCGCGGCGCTGGAGCAGGGCTTCACGCCGAGCTCCCTGATCCTGGACGCGCCCTTCGCCATGGAGCAGGGGGCGGGCCTGGGCAAATGGCGGCCGTCCAACTACACCGACCGCTTCTACGGGCCGACGCCGTTGCGCGTGGGCATGGAGCGGTCGCGCAACGTGATGACCGTGCGTCTGGCCCAGTACATGGGCATGGAGCCGGTGGTGGACGTGGCGCGCCGGTTCGGCGTGATCGACAACCTGCCACCGCACCTGTCCATGGCCCTGGGGGCCGGTGAGACGACCGTGCTGAAGCTGACCGCCGGGTACGCCATGATCGTGAACGGCGGGCGGAAGATCACGCCGACCTTCATCGACCGGGTCCAGGACGCCACCGGCAAGACCATCTACCGCCACGACCGGCGCCCCTGCGAGGGCTGCCGGGACCTGTCCTGGCCCGAGGACGCCACGACAGCCGACGCGGGCGGGGGGGCCGTCCAGCTCGCCAGTGTCGCCGGGGAGGTTCCGCCGACGGCACCGGCGCAGCCCACCGTGCCGTCCGTCCCCGATGCCCGCGAGCAGGTCGCCGATCCGCGCCACACCTACCAGATGGTGGCCATGCTGGAGGGCGTGGTCCAGCGCGGCACCGGCGTGCGCATCCGCGAGGTCGGCAAGCCGCTGGCGGGCAAGACCGGCACCACCAACGACGCCATGGACGTCTGGTTCGTCGGGTTCTCCCCCGACCTCGCCGTCGGCATCTTCGTGGGCCACGACCAGCCGCGTTCGCTGGGCGACAACGAGAGCGGGTCCAGCATCGCGGTGCCGATCTTCCGCGACTTCATGGCGGCGGCCCTGAAGGATGCGCCGGCCACACCGTTCCGCGTGCCGCCGGGCCTGCGGCTGGTGCGGGTGGAGGCGGACTCGGGCCAGCTCGCCCGGCCGGGCGACCGGCGCGCCATCTGGGAAGGCTTCATCCCCGGCACCGAGCCCACGGGCAACGAGGGCGTGCTGGACGGCGGCGACCAGGGGGCGGGGTTCGTCCCGGTCGAGGGCGAAGTGCAGGGGCAGCAGGACGGCGAGCCCCGGATACCGCAGCAGGGCCGGCAGCCCGCCATCGGCACGGGCACGGGCGGCGTCTACTGAGCGCCGCCCTGTCGCCAACCTGTTGCCGCCGGGCCGCAGTGCAGCATCGGCAGTAATCAATTGATCCAAATCAGCGCCGGGCTAGACGAGCGGCGCTAAAGCTCTCCTCCATCAAAGACAAACACACGTGCGGTCGTGTCCTAATCATTTGGCCGCCGCACGATCGATGGAGAGCTCATCATGAGAGGTTCGCTGATCCTGGCCGCGACGGTCGCCGCCGTGGCGCTCATGGCCCCCGTGGCCGACGCCGCCGCCAAGGAGGGTGACCTGCTGGTCCGCGCCCGCGGCATCTGGGTGACCCCGGACGAGTCCAGCTCCCTGACGCTGGGCGGTGCGGGCATCCCCGGCCAGGCCAACGTGGACGCGCAGGTGGTTCCGGAGCTGGATTTCACCTACTTCCTGTCCAACAACGTCGCGGCCGAGCTGATCCTGGCGACCACGCCGCACGACGTGAACGCGACCGGCACGCCGCTGGGCAATGTCGATCTGGGCGACGTGTGGCTGCTGCCGCCGACCCTGACCTTCCAGTACCATTTCGACCCGGCCGGCAAGGTCAGCCCGTACATCGGCGCCGGTGTCAACTACACCATCTTCTACAACGAGGATGCGGGTGCCGCGCGCAGCATCGACTATGAGAACAGCTTCGGCTGGGCGCTGCAGGCGGGCGTGGACGTGGCACTTCAGGGCAAGTGGTTCCTGAACCTGGACGTCAAGAAGGTGTGGCTGAACACCGAGGCGACCATCGACGCCGGCCTGCCGTCGCGGATCGTGGCCGACGTGGACATCGATCCCTGGATCATCGGCGTGGGCGTCGGCTACCGCTTCTGATCCCGGCGCACGGGTTTTCGGACATGACGGGCGGGCGGGGGTTCAAATCCCCGCCCGCTCTTGCTATGTACGGCACCCGACATTCGAACCGTGGATGACAGGAGACCCCCATGCGGGCCGAGATCCAGGCGGTCGCCGAGGCTGTTGAACAGTCCTTGGCGCTGCTGAGGAGGCATCTTTGACTGGGAAAAATCCCTTTTCCGCCTCGACGAACTGACCGCGCTGACCGAGGACCCGAACCTCTGGAACGATCCGGACCGGGCCCAGAAGCTGATGCGGGAGAAGACCCAGCTTGAGAATGCCCTGACCGGCACGAAGCAGCTGGAACGCGACCTGCGCGACACCCTCGAACTCGTCGAGATGGCCGAGGCCGAAGGCGAGGAGGAGATGATCGCCGACGCGACCCGCACCATGGCGTCGCTGAAGGAACGCGCCGCCAAGATGGAGCTGGAGAGCCTGCTGTCCGGCGAGGCGGACGCGAACGACTGCTTCCTGGAGGTGAACTCCGGCGCAGGCGGTACGGAGTCCCAGGACTGGGCGCTGATGCTGATGCGCATGTACACGCGCTGGGCCGAGCAGCACGGCTTCAAGGTGGAGGAGCTGGACGAGACGCAGGGCGAAGAGGCTGGCATCAAGTCCGCCACCATCCAGATCAAGGGCCACAACGCCTATGGCTGGCTGAAGACCGAGTCGGGCGTGCACCGGCTGGTGCGCATCAGCCCGTTCGACAGCCAGGCGCGGCGGCACACCAGCTTCGCCTCCGTCTCCGTCACCCCCGTGATCGACGACAAGATCGTGGTGGAGATCAACGAGAAGGACGTGAAGACCGACACCTACCGCTCGTCCGGTGCCGGCGGCCAGCACGTGAACAAGACGGACTCCGCCGTCCGCCTGACCCACCTGCCCACCGGCATCGTCGTCGCCTGCCAGCAGGAGCGCAGCCAGCACAAGAACCGGGCCAAGGCCTGGGACATGCTGCGCGCCCGCATCTACGAGATGGAGCTGCGCAAGCGGGAGGAGCAGGCGGCGGCTCTGGAGGCGACCAAGACCGACATCGGCTGGGGCCACCAGATCCGCAGCTACGTCCTGCAGCCCTACCAGATGGTGAAGGACCTGCGCACGGGCGTTGAGACCAGCGACACCGGCGGCGTGCTGGACGGCGACCTGGACCAGTTCCTCCAGGCCGCGCTGGCCAGCCGCATCAAGGGCCAGGGGGACGAGGCGGCGGCCTGAGGGCCGCCGTCAGCCCTTCTGTGATACGCCGTGATACGCCGTGTTACGCCGTGTTACGTGATCGGCCGGATCGGGCCGTCACGTCACGCGGGGGCCGGGGCGGTGCCGAATGAAACGCTGTGAAACGCCGTGAAACGTTTTTCGCGGTGTGACTGCGCTTCGTTTCACCGACGGGCCGGCGGATGGGGCGGGAGTTCGGGCAGGTTCACCCGCACCATAGCCCGAAATAGGAATATTGTCCAGGACTTCCTGGCTCACCCCACGCCCAGCGGTTCGTACCAGTCGGCGGGGAAGTCGGCGCGGTCGCGGCTGGGGCGGTTGAAGGGGCGTTTCAGGTCGCCCTTGAAGTGGCGGCGGACCAGGGTCTGCCAGTGGTCCTGCGGGTCGAGGCCGAGGGCCGCACAGCAGGCGTCGAACCAGCGGCGGCCGGCGGCGACGTGACCGATCTCGTCGTCATGGATGATCTGGAGGACGGCGGCCCCGGCCGCGTCGCCCGCCTTCTGCAGGCTGTCGATCATCATGGGTGTGACGTCCAGCCCCCGCGCCTCCAGCACCATGGGCACGATGGCGAGGCGGGCGGGCAGGTCGTGGGCCGTGGCCTCGCTCGCCTGCCAAAGGCCGTCATGGGCCGGCAGGTCGCCATAGGCGGCGCCCAGGGCGGCGAGACGCTCGGCCAGGAGGCCGTGATGCTTCGCCTCCTCATCCGCCACCATGACCCAGTCGTCCTGGAAGGCGCGGGGCAGGGGCGTGCCGTCGGGAAGGGTGCGGAAGCGGGCGACGATGTCCCAGGCGAGGTCGACGGCGTTCAGCTCGATATGGGCGAGGGCGTGGAGGAGGGCCGTCCGTCCGGCGACACTCTGCGCCTTGCGCCGCTTGGGCATGTCGCGCGGCAGGCGCAGTTCGGGGCGGGCCGGACGGGCGGGCCGGGCCGGCGGGGACGCCACGCCGACTTCCGTGATGCGCCCGTCCCGCCAGGCGGCGGCGAACGCGCGGGTCAGGCGCACCTTGTCGGCCGCGTCCGGCGTGGTCAGCACGGTCACGGCGGCGTCGGCGAGCGTCGTTGGAAGGGCGGTGTCGGCCATGGCGCGGAGGAGATGGCCGACAGGGCGCCGCCGTCAAGCCCGGCCTGACCCCGACCGCACCAAGGTTGGACTCCGGCCGCCCTAGTTCCGCGTCAGGTACCACTCCGCCGGCATCTTCGGCGTGTAGTAGTGGCCGGACTCCATCAGGGCCCGCTCACGCTCCGACACGATGATCGAGACGACGGGCAGCGACCACGCGAAGGTCAGCAGGACGATCCAGATCGTCGCCGTGACGAGACGGTCGCGGGTGAGGAAGAGGGCGAGGGAGCGGACCATGACACCACCATCCGGTCGATGGCGCGAGGATTACGCTTCCAGTGTTTAAGGCCGGTTTAACGGGGGTGGGGCGGAATTGGGACATTTCCAAGAATCCCGCGCCGCCCTAGGGCCTGCCGGCGGCGGGGGCGTCAGGGGCGGCGGGTGCCGTAGGCGATGAAGTGCGGGTTCTCGAACCCCGGCTTGCCGTAGGCGAGCGGGCGGCCGTCGGTGCGCACCACGTTCCCACCGGCGGCCAGCAGCACGGCGTGGCCGGCCGCCGTGTCCCATTCCATGGTCGGGCCGAAGCGGGGATAGAGGTCGGCCTCGCCTGAGGCGATGCGGCAGAACTTGACGGAACTGCCGCAGACCATGCGCCCCGCCACCGGCTTGTCGGCGAGGTAGGCGTCGAGCGTGGCGTCGTCGGCGTGGGAGCGGGAGGACAGGACGGTGAAGCCCGCCGCCGGGACCTCGCGCACGCGGATCGCCGTCTCCTCCCCCGGAAGCTGGCGGATGGCGCGGCCGTCGGCCCCGGCGAACAGCTCCTCCGTCACCGGGCACTGGACCACGCCCAGCACCGGAACGCCCTTGTCGATCAGGGCGATGTTGACGGTGAACTCCCCGTTCCGCTTCAGGAACTCCTTGGTGCCGTCCAGCGGATCGACCAGCCAGAAGGGGCCCGACTGGATGTCGGGCACCTGGCCGCGCGAGAACGCCTCCTCCGACACCACGGGGATGGCGGGCGTCAGCCGGGCCAGGGCCGGAAGGATCACGGCCTCCGCCGCGTGGTCGGCGGCCGTCACGGGGCTGCCATCCTCCTTCCGGGCGGCGTCCACCCCCGGAATGTAGAAGCGCAGGGTGGCCCGCCCCGCCTCGCGCGCGATGGCGATGACGCGGGGAAGCAGGCTGGAAAGGTCGAGCGGTGCCATGCGCTGGTCTTTGAGGGGAAACTTGGGCCGGACTATCTACTCTGCCGCGATGCGGCTGTCACGCCCATGGATGAGGCGCCAGAGGACCTGCGGTGTCGCCGGCATGTCGACATGGCGCACCCCGAATTCCGACAGGGCGTCCACCACGGCGTTGATGACGGCCGGGGTGGCGCCGATGGTCCCGGCCTCCCCCGCACCCTTCATGCCGAGCGCGTTGGTGGTGGAGGGCACGCGGTTCAGGTGGAAGTCGATGAAGGGGACGACGTCGGCGCGGGGCATGCCGTAATCCATGAAGGAACCGGTCAGGAGCTGGCCCGTGTCGGGGTCGTAGACCGTGTTCTCCAGCAGCGCCTGGCCGATGCCCTGGACGATGCCGCCATGCACCTGCCCCGCCAGCAGCAGCGGGTTCAGCACCGTGCCGAAATCGTCCACCACGGTGTAGCGCTCGATCGTGGGCACGCCGGTGTCGATGTCGATGGCGATCTCGCAGACATGGCAGCCGTTGGGGAAGGTTGCGGCGGGCGGGGTCCAGCGGGCGACCTCGTCGAAGGCGAGGCCGCCGGTGCCCGTTCCAGCGGCCTCGGCGGCGGCGCGGGCGACCTCCTGGAAGGACACGCGCCGGTCGGTGCCGACGATCGCGAACCGGCCGCCGTCGGCGTCCACGGTGAACTCCACGTCCACGGCCGCCGCCTCCAGCAGGTCGGCGGCCTTGAGCTTCGCGGTCTCGATCACCTTGGCGGCGGTTTCCGCGAGCGCCGCACCGCCGACCGGAATGGAGCGGGAGCCGCCGGTGCCGCTGCCGAAGCCGATCCGGTCGCTGTCGCCCTGCACGATGGTGACGGCCTCCAGCGGCACGCCCAGCCGGTCCGCCAGGAGCTGCTTGTAGCTGGTCTCATGCCCCTGGCCGTTGGATTGGGTGCCGATCAGCACGGTGATCCGGCCATCGCCCGCGACCTGGATGGTGGCCTGCTCCGGACCGCCGCCGGAGCAGGACTCGATGTATGTCGCCATGCCGATGCCGAGCAGCTTGCCGTGCTTGCGCGCCGCGGCACGGCGGGCGGGGAAGCCCGCGTAATCGGCCCGGACAAGCGCGTCCTCCAGGTTCTTGGCGAAATCGCCGCTGTCGTAGACGTGCTTCAGCGGCGTGCGGTAGGGCATGGCGTCGGGCGGGATGAAGTTGCGCCGCCGCACCTCCGCCGGGTCGAGGCCGAGCTCGTCGGCCACGGCGTCGGCCATGCGCTCGATCACGTAGGCGGCCTCCGGCCGGCCGGCACCACGGTAGGCGTCCACGGGGGTGGTGTTGGTGAACACCCCCTCCACCCGCACATGCACGGCCGGGACGGTGTAGACGCCGGACAGCATGTTGGTCCCGGCCTCCGTCGCCACATAGGGCCCGTAGTTCGACAGGTAGGCCCCCATGTTGGCGCGGGTGGTCACGCGCAGGCCGAGGAACCGGCCGTCGCGGTCCACCGCCAGCTCCGCCCGTGTCAGGTTGTCGCGGCCATGGTCGTCGGCCAGGAACGCCTCCGACCGGTCGGAGGTCCACTTGACCGGGCGGCCAAGGCGGCGGGCGGCGAAGAGGGCCAGCACATATTCGGGATAGAGGAAGATCTTGATCCCGAAGCCGCCGCCCACGTCGCCGGTCAGCACCTGGAGGTCCGCCTCCTTCAGGCCCATGACGCCGGCGATGGCCCGGCGGATGAAATGGACGCCCTGGCTGGAGACCCAGAGGCGCGAGCGGCCCGTGTCCCCGTCATGGTCGGCGAGGCAGACCCGCGCCTCCATGCTGTTGGGAACCAGCCGGTTGTTCACGAGGTCGAGGGCGACCACGCGGTGGGCTGCCGCCATGGCCGCATCCACCGCCGCCGCGTCGCCCTTCTGCCAGTCGAAGCAGAGGTTGCCGGGCGCGTCGTCCCACACGGCCGGGCCGCCGGAGCGGGCGCGGACCATGTCGGTGGATGAGGGCAGCTCCGCATAGTCGACCAGTATCAGCTCGGCGGCGTCGCGCGCCTGTTCCGGCGTCTCCGCGATCACCGCCGCGACGGGGTCGCCGACGAAGCGGGCATGGTCGGCGGCCAGGACGGGGCGCGCCTTGTTCGCCATCTCCGACCCGTCGCGGTTCCTCACCGGCGTCAGGCAGGGGATGTCGCCGATGCCGGCGGCGGCGAGGTCGGCCGCCGTGAGCACGGCGTGGACGCCGGGGGCTTCCCGCGCCTCCGCCGCATCAATGCCAAGGATGCGGGCGCTGGCGTGCGGGCTGCGCAGGACGTGGAGATGGAGCTGGCCCGGCAGGACGATGTCGTCGGTGTAGCGGCCCTGGCCCCGGAGCAGGCGCGCATCCTCCGTCCTGGGGACGGGCTGTCCGATGCCGAACTTCGTCATGGGGGCGCTCCTGGTCGGTTGTCAGCGCAAGGATAGGGCGACGGTGGTGCGGCGCAACGGGGCCGTTCGGAACGGCAGCCATCCGGCCCGCATCCCTGGACCTGCCCGAAGACCGGCTGGTAGACTGGACCCCATGTGCGGACGCTATGTCATGGCCACGCCGGTGGCCGAGCTGGGCCGGATGTTCGGCTTTCCCGAACGCCCGAACCTCGCCCCGCGATGGAACGTGGCCCCCACCCAGGAGGTGCCCGTGATCCGGGCGGCCGGGGAGGGGGAGGAGCCGGGGCCGCATCTGGTGCCGATGCGCTGGGGCCTGGTGCCATTCTGGGCGAAGGACGCGGGCATCGGCTCGAAGATGATCAACGCCCGCGCCGACACCCTGGCCGAGAAGCCGGCCTTCCGCGAGGCGGTGAAGCGTCGCCGGGCGGTGGTGCCGGCCGACGGGTTCTATGAATGGCGGGTGGAGGGGGGCAGGAAGCTGCCCCTGCATATCCGGCGGCGCGACGGTATGCCGCTGGCCTTCGCGGGCCTTTGGGAAAGCTGGAAGGGGCCGAAGGAGGCCCCGCTGGCGCAGCCCATGCTGACCGCCACCATCGTCACCACCGACGCGAATGCACCGCTGCGCGCACTGCACGACCGGATGCCGGTAATCCTGGACGCGGAGGGCTGGCGCCGCTGGATCGATCCGGCGACACCGTTGGCGGACGCGCTGGCGCTGCTGAGGCCAGCGCCGGACGACCTTCTGGAGCTGATCCCGGTGTCGACACGGGTGAATTCCGTGCGCAACGATGATGTGGGCTGTCTGGTGCCGCTGGTGGACACGCCGGCGGGCAAGCCGGAACCCGACCCCATGCCGAGGCTGCTGTGAGGCGGGCGGCCCTGGCCCTGGTCGCCGTCGCATTGGCCGGGCTGGCGGTCATGCCCGCCAAGGCCGAGACCGTCACGGGCACGGCCCGGGTGGAGGAAGGGGACCGGATGTCGGTGAACGGGGTCGACATCCGGCTGTACGGCATCGACGCGCCCGACGAGGGCCAGCGCTGCGCCAACCGGGCGGGTGTGGAGTACGACTGTTTCACCCTGTCCCGCATGGCGCTGGAGCGGCTGACCGAGGGGAAGACCGTCGCCTGCGAGCTGAAGGCGGCACCGGCGGAACCCAGGCTGGCCACCTGCCGGGTGGGCACCCAGGACCTGGCCGCCACGATGGTGCGCGCCGGGTGGGCGCTGGCCTATCGCCGGATCGCCCAGGACTATGTCGGGTTCGAGGCGCGCGCCATGAGCCACCGTACCGGCATGTGGGGCGGCCGGGTGGAGCCGCCCTGGCTGTGGCGCGACCGTCAGCTCGCCACCGGCGGCCGGAAGCCGGAGTGAGGCCCGGACCTCAGATCGAGGTGCGTCGGTTGCCGACGACCATGCGGTAGATCGCCAGCAGGATGATGGCGCCCACGACCGCCCCGATGAAGCCCGCACCCTCGCCCGCCTGATACCAGCCCAGCGCCTGGCCCAGATACGTGGCGACGAAGGCCCCGGCGATGCCCAGCAGCGTGGTCACGATGAAGCCGCCAGGGTCGCGGCCCGGCATGAGGAACTTGGCGACGATACCGGCCAGCAGGCCGATGATCAGGGTTCCGATGATTTCCATGTGGGAGCGTCCCTTGTGACGAGCGCCAGCCGCGCGCCCCCATAACCCGGCGCGTCCGGAATCGGTTCCGGACTTGCCGTCGGGGCGGCCCGTGACACTTGTCAGACCTGAGCGCAGATGGGGACAAACCGGGAGAGAGCGACATGCAGGCCCGCGAACCGACAACGCCCGACCAGGAAAGCGTCTGGGACTATCCGCGCCCGGCGATCCTGGAGCCGACGGGGCGGCGCCTGACCGTCATCTTCGCCGGGCGCACCGTGGCGGACACGGTCTCAGGCCACCGGGTGCTGGAGACCAGCCACCCGCCCACCTATTACTTCCCGCCGGGCGACGTGGCGATGGACCTGCTGCGGCGCGTGGCGGACACGAGCGGGTCCTTCTGCGAATGGAAAGGGGCGGCCGTCTATTTCGACATCGTCGTGGACGGGCGGACGGCGGCACGGGCGGCCTGGAGCTATCCCCGGCCGCAGGACGGGTTCGAGGCGATATCCGGGCACATCGCATTCTACGCGGGCCGGGTGGACGAGGCGTTGGTGGACGGGGAGCGCGTGACGCCGCAGCCGGGCGGCTTCTACGGCGGCTGGATCACGCGCCATGTCGCCGGGCCGTTCAAGGGCGGGCCGGGGACGATGGGGTGGTGAGGAGGAATTCCGGAGATCGGATGGTGGGCGCGGTAGGGATTGAACCTACGACCCCCGCCGTGTGAAGGCGATGCTCTCCCGCTGAGCTACGCGCCCATCCGTCTTGCGAGGCGGCTGATATAGGGCGGGGCGGGGCGGGGCGTCAAGGGTGAAATCCCGCCGCTTCCGGCCCGGGGCGGGCCCGGCCGCCTGTGACGGCGGTTACATTGCGATTCCCGCAGCACGCCCTATCTTTCCGCAGGACGACATCCTTCAGAAAGGCTGGACGCCCCGTGAGGACCAAGGCCCTTCCCATCCTTCTCGCCCCGCTCCTGGCCGTCGGCGCGGCGCAGGCGGCGCCCGAGCCCAGGACCGGCGACCTCCGCCTCACCTACTCGATCTATCTCGGAGGCATCCGGGTGCTCGATGCGGAGGCGCACCTGGGCTACGGCACCGAGGAGTACCGGATCGGCGTGAAGGCGCAGACGGATGGCTTCCTGGGGCAGGTGGCGAACTGGCGGGCGGACGTGGCCTCCCACGGGCGGCTGGCGCCCGGCGGCCTGCCCCGGCCGGAGCTGTACCGGTCGATCAGCGCGTGGCGGGACAAGCCGCGCAACACCACGCTGGAGTACACGCCCGATGGCGTGCCGACCGTGACGGTGGCGGAACCGCCGCCGACCGAGGACCGGGAGCCGGTGCCCGACAATCTGAAGCCGGGCACGGTCGACCCGATGACCGCCGTGGTGGCGGCCCTGCACGCCGCCGCCGAGGGGCGGGGCTGCGGCGGCACGGTGCCGGTCTATGACGGGCGGCAGCGCTTCGATCTGGTCTGGGCCACCAAGGGGGAGGAGACTCTCGCGCCCAGCGACCTGTCCGCCTTCTCCGGCACCGCCATCGCCTGCACCCTGGACTACGAGCCGGTGGCCGGGCGCTGGCGGGAGGACCGGCAGCGCCGCGACCGCGACGACGAGGGCCGGCGGCGCCAGCGCGACGTGATCGTCACCATCTGGCTGGGCGAGGCCGCACCGGACCAGCCGCCGGTGCCGGTGCGGCTGGAGGCCGACACCAACCTGGGCAAGCTGGTCGTCCACCTGTCGAAGGCGCAGCCGATCACCGAGGCGAGCGTGGGTCAGCTGCCGACCGGGAACCTTGCCGCCAGCAACTGAAGCGCTTCCGGCAGATCGGCAAAACGGTCGATCAGCGTGTCGGCACCCAGATCGGCCGGGTCCATGCGCGGATAGCCGTAGCTGACCGCCACCACCGGCATGCCGGCCGCCCGCGCGGCCCCCACGTCGTTGGCGTTGTCGCCCACCATCACGGCCCGGTCGGCGGGCAGGCCCAGGACCGACAGCGCGTGCAGCAGCGGATCGGCGTGCGGCTTGCGCCGGGGCAAGGTGTCGCCCCCGATGACGGCGCCGAACAGCCCGTCCATGCCGAGGGACGGCAGCAGGGCGCGGCTGATCCCCTCCGGCTTGTTGGTGCAGAGCGCCAGCCGGTGCCCGGCATCGGCCAGGGCCCGCAGCCCTTCGATCACGCCGGGATAGATGCAGGAGGGGTCGGCCGGGACGTCGGCATAGATCTCCAGGTAGCGCGCCACGGCGGCGGGCAACTCGTCCGCCGGCAGCGGTTCGCCGGTGGCGGCGAACCCGCGTTCCACCAGCCGGGCCGCACCGTCGCCGATGAACTGACGGATCTGGGCGTCGGTCACGGGCGGGCGACCGCGTTCGGCCAGCAGGCCGTTGAGGCCGGCGCCGATCTCCGGCGCGCTGTCGATCAGCGTGCCGTCGAAGTCGAACAGGATGGCGGGAAAGCGGTCCGTCAGGCGCACGTCGGGTGTCCGTCACAAATGGTGATTGGCGGTGCCGCCGGGGCTGTGGCACCAAGGCCGGCACCATAGTCAGGGAACACCGGCCCGTACAGCCATGACCCCCACAGACATGAACCAGCGACCCGTCGCCTGCATCGTCCTTGCCGCCGGCAAGGGTACGCGCATGAAGTCCGACCTGCCGAAGGTGCTGCACCCGCTGGCGGGTGCGCCGATGGTGCGGCACGTGCTGGCGGCGGCGGAGAGCCTGAATCCTGCGCGGATCGTCGTCGTGGTCGGGCCGGGCATGGACGCGGTGGCGAAGGCCGTGGCGCCGTACCCGACCGTGGTGCAGGAGCGGCAGGCGGGCACAGGCGATGCGGTGGCGGCGGCGCGGCCGCTGCTGGAGGATTTCCGGGGCGACGTGCTGGTGCTGTACGGCGACACGCCGCTGGTGACGCCGGAGACGCTGCGCGCCCTGCTGGGAGTGCTGCGGGGAGCGGGCGACCCGGCCGTTGCCGTTCTGGGAATGCGCCCCGCCGATCCCGGCGCCTACGGCCGTCTGATCGTGGGGGCGGACGGCGGGCTGGAGCGGATCGTGGAGTTCCTGGACGCCACGGCGGAGGAACGCGCGGTCGGCCTGTGCAACGGCGGGCTGATGGCGTTCGACGGGACGCGGATGTGGCAGATCATCGGCGCCATCGGGAACGCCAACGCCAAGGGCGAGTACTACCTGACCGACGCGGTGGCCATCGCGGCCGGGCGGGGCTGGGCCCGCGCCGTTGTGGAAGGCCCGGTGGACGACGTGCTGGGCGTGAACAGCCGGGCCGAACTGGCGCAGCTGGAAGCCATCCTGCAGGGCCGGCTGCGCGCGGCGGCCATGGCGAACGGCGCCACCCTGACCGATCCGGCCACGATCTGGCTGTCGGCGGACACGCGCCTGGGGCGTGACGTGACGGTGGGGCAGAACGTGGTGTTCGGCCCCGGCGTGACCGTTGAGGACGGGGTCGAGATCCGGCCCTTCTGCCATCTGGAGGGGGTGACGGTGCGGACGGGGGCCGTGGTCGGCCCGTTCGCCCGGCTGCGCCCCGGCAGCGACATCGGCGAGGGCGCCCATATCGGCAACTTCGTCGAGGTGAAGGGCAGCCGCATCGGCAAGGGCGCCAAGGCGAACCACCTCGCCTACATCGGGGACGCCGGCGTGGGGGCCGGGACGAACATCGGCGCCGGCACCATCACCTGCAACTATGACGGCTTCCTGAAGCACCGGACGGAGATCGGCGCCGGGGTGTTCGTGGGCTCGAACAGCACGCTTGTGGCACCGGTCAGCATCGGCGACGGCGCCTTCATCGCCGCCGGCAGCACCATCACCGACGCCGTGCCGGCGGACGCGCTGGCGCTGGGCCGGGCCCGCCAGTCGGTGAAGGAGGCCTGGGCCGCCGGGTTCCGCGCGCGGAAGGCTGCGGAGAAGGCGGCGAAGGGGAAGGGCTGACACCCGCCATTCAGGCGTTGGCGGATGGTGACAGGACGGGTGCCGCGCACTACACTTTTACGCGGAAATCCGACGGGCTCCACCGCCATCGCGGGAGGATTACGCCATGGGCATGATCGCCGTGACCGACCGGCTGCTGGTCCCGGAGGACGCGCTTGCGGCCTATTGCGCCCGCTGGAAGGTGGCGCGGGTCGAACTGGTCGGCGAGGGGGAGTGGGACGACCCCTATTTCGACGGCGGCATCGGCGTGATGGTCACCCCGCGGCCGGACTCCGGCCTCAGCGGCTTCGACTGGGTCCACATGATCGACGAGATGGCCGAGATGCTGGGCCGCAAGGTCGTCCTGATCGACCGGCGCGCTTGGGAGCTGCCGGAGCGGCGGCCCCTCAAGCAGCACATGCTGGACACGGCGCGCACGCTCTATGTCGCCGGGTGAACTGAATTCGGGCGACCGCGAGGCGCTGGAGTTCGCGATGGCGGCGCTGGGCACCATCGCCCGCTACACGGACGGTATGGAAGCCGAAGCGTTCCTGGACGACGACCGCACACGCGCCGCCGTGGAGCGCCACTTCATCACGGTGGGCAAATGCGTGAAACGGCTGTCGCCCGGATTCCGGGCGGCGCACGGGGATGTGGACTGGCGGGCCGTCGCCGGCTTCCGCGATGTCCTTGTCCATCAGTTCGACGCGGTGCTGCCGGGCCTGGTATGGGAGATCACGCGGCGGCAGGTGCCGGGGCTGCGGCGTAAGCTGGACGCGATCCTGACCGCTTGAGCGCGTTTCCTCCCCGGGAGGCGGCTGCTAAGGTCCGCGCCACGGCTTCGCAAGCCAATCACGAAAGCCACGAATTCCGAGGGGAAACGCCATGGACACCGCGATCCGGGACACCGCCACGCGGCTGGAGTTGAAGGACCCGGACCTGCTGCGCCGGCAGGCCTATGTGGGCGGGGAATGGATCGACGCCGACGGCGGCAAGACCATCACTGTGACGAACCCGGCCGACGGCTCCACCCTTGGGACCGTGCCCAGCCTGGGGGCGGAGGAGACGCGGCGCGCCATCGCGGCGGCGGAGAAGGCCTGGCCCGCCTGGCGCGCGAAGACGGCGAAGGAGCGGGCCGTCATCCTGCGCCGCTGGTTCGAGCTGATGATGGCGAACCAGGAGGACTTGGCCCGAATCATGACGGCCGAGCAGGGCAAACCGCTGGCCGAGAGCCGGGGCGAGATCGCCTACGCCGCCAGCTTCATCGAGTGGTTCGCCGAGGAGGGCAAGCGCGTCTACGGCGACGTGATCCCGACCTTCAAGGCGGGTGCGCGCGTGGTGGTGACCAAGGAGCCGGTGGGGGTTACGGCGGCGATCACGCCCTGGAACTTCCCGGCCGCCATGATCACGCGCAAGGCGGGGCCGGCGCTGGCCGCCGGCTGCCCCATGGTGATCAAGCCCGCGAGCCAGACGCCGCTGTCCGCCCTGGCGCTGGCCGTGCTGGCCGAGCGGGCCGGGGTGCCGGCGGGCGTGCTGTCGGTTGTCACCGGGTCGGCGGGTGCGGTCGGGGGTGAGATGACGGCGAACCCCACGGTGCGCAAGCTGTCCTTCACCGGGTCGACCGAGGTCGGCAAGACGCTGATGGCCCAGTGCGCCGGCACCATGAAGAAGATCTCCATGGAGCTGGGCGGCAACGCGCCCTTCATCGTGTTCGACGACGCCGACCTGGACGCGGCCGTGCAGGGGGCCATCGCGTCCAAGTACCGGAACACCGGCCAGACCTGCGTCTGCGCCAACCGGTTCCTGGTGCAGGAGGGTGTGTACCACACCTTCGCCTACAAGCTGTCGGAGGCGGTGGCGAAGCTGAAGGTGTCAGACGGCTTCCAGGAGGGCGCCACCCAAGGGCCGCTGATCGACATGAAGGCGGTGGAGAAGGTGGAGGAGCACATCGCCGACGCGCTGGCGAAGGGGGCGTCGGTGGTGACCGGCGGCACCCGCCACGCGCTGGGCCAGAGCTTCTTCACGCCCACCGTCCTGCGCGACGTGACCGCCGACATGGCGGTGG
>JAJUIU010000158.1 GCA_029267445.1 Rhodospirillaceae bacterium | reverse complement strand
CGGCGTCCTTCGCGGCCGACGGCGCGCGCGCCAGGACCCCGGCGGCGGCGCGGGCGCGCCGGCCAAGATCCGCCATGAGGGCGGCGAGGTCGTCGGCGGCGATATCGGCGGCGGGGCTTTGCGGCAGCGAGTCCATGGGTGCTGTCCCGTGGCGGGGACGGGGACCTTAGCGCGGAACGCCGCCGCTTGGGAGGCCCGGCCAACGGTCGAGGACGAATGGCCGCCCCGCCGGGCTTTCATGCACGACCGTACCGTCCGGCCGTTCCACCCGGTCGTACTGGGTGAGGCGGTTCCCATCCAGGGTCCAGCGCTCCATCCGCCGCAGCGTCGTTCCCAGCCGCGCGCTGTCGATCCGGCAGGCGTCGGGTGCCGTTTCCGCCACGAGGCCAGCCTCCGCCCGGCGCCAGAACAGGTCGCAGCCGGGGTCGGCGGGCAGCAGGTCCGCCTCCCGCAAGGTGGACAGGCGGGCGGGGTCCAGATGCGCGTCCAGCCAGAGGTTCTCGTCCGCGAAGGCGCGGATCGACATGCGCACGGCCCCGCCCGGCTCCGACGTCAGGACCAGCAGCCCCTGGCGGTAGACGTGGGGGGCGAAATCGTCCTGGATCTGCTGGAGATAGAAGACCGCGTCGCCGAGCCCAGGCACGGCGGCCGGGGCGATGTCGGCGTTCATCAGCACATGCCGGGTCTGGTCCGTGGCGCCGGGCCGCCCCGCATCCTCCCACTGGGTCCGGTTCTCCCAGAAGCCGGGCAGGGTGTCGGACAGTTCGTCCAGCAGGTCGGCACGGGCGGGCTGGGCCATGGGCCCGGCGGCACCCAGGACCGGGCCCAGGAACGAGCCGAGGACGAACAGGCAAATCCGCAACCGCCGCATGCCGCCACCCACATCCAATTGGAACCAGCCAACACCGGCGGCCCCACACACCGAACCGAGGCACGAGATGGTGCCGCCCGTGCCATCCTGCGAGCCCCTGGCCTGCGAGCCCCTGGCGCCCGGGGGCAAAGCCGGATAGGCTCATGGCCGGCCGCGAAAACGCGGCGCAGCGAACGGGCGCCACCAGGGACGTATGGCGCGGGTGCCGATCGCAGGGTCCGGCTTGGCCAGAAGGAGCCACGGGACGCGCATGACCGGAATCAACGCCACCGTGCACTACGCGACCACGGCCTTCGCCGAGCTGCAGGCGACGACGGTGAAGGCCGTGCAGGTGATCAACTCCGAAGCCGACTTCTGGACCGAGGTGGTGCCCCTGTCGACCGAGCTGTCCATGGCGCGGACCAAGGCGGCGATCGCCGGACGGGTGCTGGCCACGGCCAACCGGAACACCCGCCTGATCCTGGACCTGTTCGTCTGACCCCCGGTCAGCCGCCGGACCCGGTTTCCGGCTTCTCGGCGTCGGACGCCTTCGGCTTGCGCTCCGCCTTCTCGGCCTTGTCCGCCTTCGGGGCCTTGGGCGGCTTCGGCGGGGTGGTCAGGGCGGCGACGCGGCTGGCGTACTTCTCCGCCTGGCCGCCGCAGATCAGCGGCAGTTCCGCCGCGAGCGCGCCCAGCAGCGGGTCGAGCCAGGCCTGCTCCGCCTTGGAGAAGTTCGAGAGGACCCAGCCATGGACCAGCTCCTTGGCTCCGGGATGGCCGATGCCGATGCGGACCCGCCAGTAATCCTTGCCGATATGGTCGTCGATGGAGCGCAGGCCGTTGTGCCCGCCGTGTCCGCCGCCCTGCTTGACCCGGATACGGCCGGCGGCGATGTCCAGCTCGTCATGGAAGACGACGACCTGGTCAGGGATCAGCTTGTAGAAGCGGATCGCCTCCCCGACCGACTGGCCGGACAGGTTCATGAAGGTCTGGGGCTTGAGCAGAAGGGACTTGTCGCCGTCGATCGTCCCCTCGGCGACCAGCCCCTGGAAGCGGCGCTTCCAGGGGCCGAAGCCGTAGCGGCCGTGGAACGCGTCCACCGCCATGAAGCCGACATTGTGCCGGTGCCGCTCGTACTCGGAGCCGGGGTTGCCCAGGCCGACGACGAGCCGCATGGCCTATCAGGCCGACGCTTCGGTCGCGGCGGCGGCCGCTTCCTCCGACCGCAGACCCGACGGGGCGGCGATCGTGGCGACCGTGAAGTCGCGGTCGGTGATGGTCGGGCGCACGCCCGCCGGCAGCGTCACGGCGCTGATGTGAATGCTGTGGTTCACATCCGTGCCGGCGAGGTCGATGCTGATCTTCTCCGGGATGCTGTCGGCGCGGCAGTACACCTCGATCTCGTGGCGCACCACGTTCAGGACCGCACCGCGCTTCAGGCCCGGCGAGGCCTCCGCGTTGACGAACTCCACCGGCACCTTCACGACGATCTCGGTCGTGTCGGAGACGCGCAGGAAGTCGACATGGATCGGCCGATCGGTGACCGGGTCGAACTGCACGTCGCGCGGCAGCACATGGTGCGTGGCGCCGTCGACCGCGATGTTGAACAGGTGGGTGAAGAAGCCCGGGCGATGCAGCTCGCGGATGAAGGAGTTGTACTCCAGCGAGATCATCACCGGCTTTTCCTTGTTGCCGTAGATCACGGCAGGCACACGGCCGTCGCGGCGCGTCTGGCGGGCGGTCCCCTTGCCGGCCCGGTCGCGCAGCTCAGCCGTCAACGCGATGGTCTGAGTCATTGCAGTCTCCTCAAAGCATACGGACCCGGCGGGCGGGATCGCCCCGGGTCCGGTGTTCCAGGCAAGCCTCCAGGGGTGCTGTCGCGCCCGGAACGGATGCGCGGGTCTAATGCCCGCGCGGGCCGATGTCAAGGCACGGGGTCGGCGGGTGCGGAGCCATGCGTCCGACGCTCAAGTCGCGGGCGGCATCCAGCGCGGAACGCGGAGCGTGCGACACGGTGCGACACGGTGCAACACTTTACCCGCTTTCCGCCGGATGTCGCACCGGATGGTGGGCGGGGGAGGCGGTGCCCGTGGGCGCGGTACGGCGAGCTTCCACCGGAGGGTGGTCGGGGATAGGAAAGTTGTCAAGGTGGCGCCACGCGCTTGTCGCCCTCGCCCTAGCCGCCTCCGGCGTCCGCTAAAGCGTCGACAAGCTTGGGGTGAGGGCTATGGAGGGGGCTGTGCGCTTGCCCGACCATGGACTGCCCCGTTCGGCCTCACCCTGAGCTTGTCGAAGGGCGAGGCCGTGGGTCCGGTGGGGAAGAACTGTGGGCCCCTGCTTTCGCAGGGGAGGCGGGAGGGGCCCTGGAGATGGGGCGTCGCACTTGCCGCCCT
>JAJUIU010000006.1 GCA_029267445.1 Rhodospirillaceae bacterium | reverse complement strand
GTCGGCCAGCCGACGCACCGTGTCGGCCCGGGCGGCGGCGACCGCGATGCCGGTCGCGGCCATCTGCTCCTCCAGCGCCGAGAGCCACGCGGCGTCGCCGGTGCCGTCGCGCAGCAGGCGGGCGCGCTCGCGCAGGGCGTTCTCGTAGCGCGACAGGCGGCCGGCATGGCCGGGGTCGAAGCCGAACACCAGCCGGTCCAGGAAGCGGCGGCGGCCCGACGCCCCCTCGATGAACAGGCGGTCCATCTGCGGCGTCAGCCAGACGACGGCCACATGCTCCGCCAGCGCCACCTGCGACTTGGCGGGATGCCCGTCGATGCGGACCAGGCGCCGCTCGCTGTCCGGGGCGGCGGCGGGGTCGCGCCCCGTGCCGATCTCGACCGTGCCGCGCGGGGTCAGCACCTGTGCCGCCACGGCCCAGCCGGGGTTTTGCCAATCGTCAGGAGGCTGGAGCCGCTCCACCTCCGACAGCCGGGCCCGGCGCAGGCCCCGGCCGGGGGCGAGGAAGCTGACCGCCTCCAGCAGGTTGGTCTTGCCCGCCCCGTTCGGCCCGGTCAGCACCACCGGCCGCGCGTCGCAGTCCAGCCGCGCCTGGGCGTAGCTGCGGAAGCGCGTGACGGTCAGGCGGGTGACCGCCAGACGCGGGATGGTGGAGGCGGAGGTCATGCGCGCAGAGGGGTAGCGGGAAGGCTTGGCCGGTTCAAGGCCGGGGCGGCACCGTCATATGGGGCCGGCGGCGCCGGGGGCGAGGCGCGCGTCGACATCCGCCATGCGGGCGCGGTAAGGGGCCGCGCGCTCCCGGATGCGGGCGGCCATGTCGGGCATGGCCTCCGGCGTGCCGGGGCCGTGCGGCGGGGCGGGCGCGTATTCCATCTGCAGCGCGATGGACCGGGCCACATCCTCACCCGCCAGCGCGGCGGCGAGCGCCAGGGCGAAGTCGATCCCGGCGGTCACCCCGCCGCCCGTGACGACGGGCCCGTCGAACACCACCCGGTCCGCCACCGGAACGGCGCCGTAGGCGGCCAGCCGGTCCAGGGACATCCAGTGCGTGGTCGCCCGCCTTCCGGCCAGCAGCCCGGCCGCCGCCAGCACGAGGCTGCCCGTGCAGACGGCCGTGACATGGGCGCAGCCGGGCGCCACCCGGCGCAGGAAGCCGATCAGGGCCGCATCCTGCATCGCCGCCACATGCCCCGGCCCGCCCGGCACGCAGACGAGGTCGAGATGCCCGCAGTCGTCGAAGGTGGCGGTGGGCAGGATGGACAGGCCGCCGCTGGCGCTGCGCACCGGGGCGAGGTCGTGGGACAGCAGGTGGCAGGCCACCCCCGGCAGGCGCGTCAGCACCTCCCACGGGCCGGTGAGGTCGAGCTGCGTCAGGTCGGGGAAGAGGACGAAGCCGAACTGTCGGGGCGTGTCGGACATGGGGCACCTCCGGTCCAAGGGTGGGTGCCCAGGCGCGCGGCGGAAGACGTGTTGTGCGCCCCGCGGTCCCCGGTGGTGACCCACCTTCCCTGCGCCAGTCCCACGGGCGGGGTTCAGGATAGCGCGGGTGTGCGCCTGCCGGGAACGGGCGTTTTCACCACGGCGGCGCCGATGCTATCCTGCACCCATGTCCGACACGCCGCTTCCCGTCCTGGATTACTGGAACCGGGTCTTCGGCCACCTCACGATTTCCGGGAACGACGGCACCCTGTCGATCACCATGAATCCCGGGCTGGACCGGCGGCGGCGGGTCATGATCCTTACGCTGGCTGACGGCCCCACGCGGGTGGCGCTCACGCCGGAGGTCGCGGCGCGGATCGGCCTGGACCGTGACACGATGGTCACCGCCGATGCGCTGCGGGCGCGGCTGGCGGCGAATGGCATGACCCTCCACGATCCCGACTTGCTGTTCTACGCGGGCGCGCAGGCGGCGGAACCGCCCACGACCGATCCCGGACGCCTGCCCCGGCGCCTGACGGAGGCGGACCGCAAGGCGTTCGAAACCTTCCAGAAGGAAGCGCCGGACCAGGACAGGGAGGACGCCTTCGTCGAACTGGACCACTGGCTGGTCTTCGGCCGCTTCGAGGGGGACCGGCTGGTCAGTGCGGCCAGCATGTATCCATGGGACGGGAGCCTGATCGCGGACCTCGGGGCGCTGACCCTGCCGGACGCCCGGGGCCGGGGACACGCGCGGGCCGTGGTGCGGGCGATCTGCCGCCACGCACGGGGGCTTGGTCATGAACCGCAATACCGCTGCCAGCTGGACAACGCCGCCTCGGTCGCCCTGGCACGGGCAAGCGGCTTCACGCCCTTCGGCATGTGGGAAGTGATCAGGTCCGAGGACGGGGACCAGGACGGAGGGGCGTCAGTCTGACGGAGGGTTCACGTCCTCTGCCCCTTCCAGCGGTCCACCCCGGTGACGGTCCTTCAGGTGAGCGGCTTGAGTGCGGTCCGGCGGTTTGAACCACGGAGACACGAAGACACGAAGACACGGAGGGGTTGGAGAGGGTGCGGGCGGTGGAGCCTTCGCCGTCGCTTTGTGCCTTCGTGTCTTCGTGTTGAGAGACGGTTGATCGCGCCTTCGGCGCGGGGGTGGGGCTGCCGCTCCCCTTCCCTGGTCATCCCGGCCGGAGCGAAGCGAAGAGCCGGGACCTGTGGGAGGTATGCCGCCCTTCTGAGTGCCCTGCATCGATACCGTCCACAGGTCCCGGCTCAAGGCCGGGATGACCAAGGGAGATTGGCACGGGCAGAGACTCCCGTGAGTGCGGCCGGGATTGCGGTCGTTGACCGGCGGCGCCGCGTGTCGCCGTGTCGCAGCGTCGCCGTGGTGGACTGCCATGATCCGTTGGCCCTGCAGGATAGCGGATGGACCGCCCGTGTGGCCCCTGGGTCCCCGCTTTCGCGGGGAAGACAGGAAGAAAGAGCGGGGAAGGCGAACAAGAGCAGCGGGGAAGGCGGGATTAGGGGCGCGCCTAAATGTGAAGGGGAGCGGTGGCCCTCGCCCCTCGACGGGCTCGGGGTGAGGGCTGTTGGCGGCACATTCCGCAAGCCCTCTGTCCCGCCTCCCCTGCGCAAGCAGGGGTCCACAGTTCTTTCCCACCATCCGCGCGGGTCCAAAGAACCGTGGGCCCCTGCTTCCGCAGGGGAGACGGTGAGAGTTCGGGGACGGTTGCGCGGGGCGGTCCTGAAGCAAAAGGGGCGCCCGGTGGGGCGCCCCTTGTTTGCGATGGCAGGTGGCCGCCCGTCACACCCGCATGGGCATGAGGACGTAGAGGGCGCTGCCGTCGGCGACGTCGCGGACGATGGTGGGGCTGCCGGCGTCGGCCATGGTGAAGCGGGCGCCGTCGCCCTCGATCTGCTGGGTGATGTCCAGCAGGTAGCGGCTGTTGAAGCCGATCTCCAGGGCGGCGGCCCCGTAGCTCACCTCCAGCTCCTCCGTCGCCGAACCCGCCTCCGGCGAGTTGGCCGAGAGGGTGAGCACATTGCGGTCCAGGCTGAGCTTCACCGCGCGGCTCTTCTCCGTGGAGATGGTGGCGACGCGGTCGACGGCGGCGGCGAACAGCTTGGGATCGACCTCCATCACCTTGTCGTTGCCGGTCGGGATCACCCGCTCGTAGTCGGGGAAGGTGCCGTCGATCAGCTTGGAGGTCAGCGTGATCGAATCGAAGGTGAAGCGGACCTTGGTCTCGCTCAGTTGGACCTCGATCCGGTCGGCGGCCTCGTCCAGCAGCTTGCGCACCTCAAGCACGGTCTTGCGCGGCACGATCACGCCGGGGATGCCCGACGCGCCGTCCGGCAGCGGCATCTCCACCCGCGCCAGCCGGTGGCCGTCGGTCGCCACGGCGCGCAGCACCGGCACGTCGGCGCCGCCCGCCTTGGTCTTGGAGGCGTGGACGTAGATGCCGTTCAGGTAATAGCGCGTCTCCTCCGTGCTGATGGCGAACTTGGTCCGGTCGATCAGCATCTTGAGGTCGGCGGCGGAGAGCGCGAAGCGGTGGCCCATGTCGCCGCCGCTCATGGCCGGGAAATCCTCCACCGGCAACGTGCCCAGCTTGAACTGCGACCGGCCCGACCGCAGGGTCAGCAGGTCGCCGGTGGCGTCCAGCTCCACCTGGGAGCCGTCGGGCAGCTTGCGCGCGATGTCGTAGAGCGTGTGGGCGGGCGCGGTGGCGGAGCCGGGGCGGGCGATCTCCGCCGGGACGGATTCGACGATCTCAAGGTCCATGTCGGTGGCCGTCAGCGCCAGCTCCCCATTCTCCGCCCGGAGCAGGACGTTGGACAGGATGGGGATGGTGTTGCGCCGCTCCACGACGCTCTGCACATGGCCAAGGGACCGGAGGAGGGCCGCACGCTCGATCGTGATCTTCATCGCGTTATCGCGTTCCGTCGTTGCCTGTCGCCGCCTTGCTTGCCGGAGGGAGCGGCGCGGCGCGTTCGTCTCTTGTCTAGCCTCCCCTCAGAGGGCCGTCACCATACCACATGCGCGTGCGGACAACAGTGCTTTGGTAGCTGTTCCGGCGTGTCCCGCCCCGCCTCCCCGCGCGGTCGGGGGGATGGTCGAGGCGCGGTCTAGACCGTCGTCGGACCACCCCCGCCCGATGCCCCCGCGCGCACCCTGTTTTTGCAGTGCAACAGAGGGTGCGGCGTCGTCCATATGAGGGCACGCGGAACCGGACCCACCGGCCGCGAAACGCATCGCACCAAAAGGACGCGAGAACCATGGCTGCAACGAATACGCCGAACAAGGCCGAAGGCAAGGACGACACCGAGCGCAAGAACGAGCAGAACCGGGGCGAGCAGGCCCGGGGCGGCCAGCAGCGCGAGGGTGAGGAGTCCCGGGCCCAGGCCGAGCGGAACGCCGACCGCGCCACCGAGCGCATGGCCGACGCCGGGCGGTCCCTGGCCGACAGCGGCGCCGAGACCATGCGCCGGGGCACGTCGCTGGCCCGCGACACGATGGAGCGCACCACCCAGGCCCAGGCCGAGATGATGCGCAACTTCTCCGACCAGATGGGCCGGATGGTCGACTTCTCCTCGCCGGAGACCCAGCGCACGATGGAGCGGGCGTCGGAGAACATGCGGGTGGTCGCCCGCTACGGCACCGCGGTGGCGGAGCGCGCCCAGCCGCTGATGCAGGAGATCGTCAACTACACCAGCCAGGCCGCCCAGGCCCAGCTGCAGGCCTTCGGGAAGCTGCAGCGCGCCCGCACGCCGTTCGACCTGATGGCGGCGCAGGGTGAGCTGATGCGCACCGAGCTGGAGCTCTGGATCCGCAGCGGCCGCCGCATCGGCGAGCTGATGGCCCAGATGGGCGAGCAGGTCGAGGATCTGCTCCAGGACGAGGAGAACCAGGCCCGCGGCCAGTCCGAGGACGGCCAGCGCCAGTCCGGCCGGGGCGGCCGCGGCAACCAGGGCCGCGAGCAGGGCCAGGGCCGCGACCAGGATGAGGATCGCCGCAAGGCCTCCTGATCCGGGGTTGCGACGCAAGCCGACGAAGGGGGCGGGCCGCAGGGTCCGCCCCTTTTCCTTTCGGGCGGATGCGCGCCACCCTCCCCCGCCGCCCTCTCCCTTCGACAAGCTCAGGGTGAGGGCTATTGTCAGGGCGCTGCCGGACCGGAAAGCGGAACCATATCAGTCGGCCTCACCCTGAGCTTGTCGTCGCTTCAGCGGACGCCGAAGGCGACTAGGGCGAGGCCGCATCACCGCCCGCGATTTTGTAAATCGCGTGTATCGGGACTTTACCCCCTTGGCGGCGCTGCATAGGTTCCTGCCCAAATCCAACAAACGGATGGGCAGGGTACGATGGACAGGAGTGTTTCCGCGCGGCGGACGGGTCTGACGGGCGCGGCCGGCGCGATCGCGCTGGCGGTGGGCATCATGGCGGCCGACGCGGCCCTGGCGCAGCAGGCGCAGGCGGCGCCCGCCGGCAACGCGGCCACGACCGAGGCGGCCACGGCCGCCAACCCCTTCTTCGAGACGTGGAACACGCCCTTCGGCGTGCCGCCGTTCGACCGGCTGCAGCCGGAGCATTTCCGCCCTGCCTTCGACCGCGCCTGGGCCGAGCACAAGGCCGAGATCGACGCCATCGTCAACAATCCGGCCCCGCCCACCTTCGAGAACACGCTGCTGGCCATGGAGAGGGCGGGACAGGCCCTGCGCCGGGTGAGCGGCGCCTTCTTCGTGCTGACCAGCACGGCGACGAACGACAAGCTGCAGGCGGTTCAGCGCGAGATCGCCCCGCTGAACGCCAAGCACAACAGCGACATCGCCCTGAACGAGGGGCTGTTCAAGCGGGTGGCCGCCCTGCACGGCCAGCGCGATGCGCTGAACCTGGATCCCGAGCGGAAGCGCCTGCTCGAGCGCAGCTATATCGGCTTCACCCGCCAGGGCGCCAAGCTGGAGGGGCCGGCGCGGGAGCGGTTCGCCGCCATCCAGCAGCAGGCGGCCACGCTGCACACCCGGTACGCCCAGAACCTGCTGGCCGACGAGAAGGCCTTCGAGCTGGTGCTGGAGGAGGCGGACCTGGTCGGCCTGCCGGCCAGCGCCCGCGCCGCCGCGGCCCAGGCCGCCAAGGAGCGCGGGCACGAGGGCAAGTACGTGATCACCCTGTCGGGGTCCAGCGTGCTGCCCTTCATGCGCTTCTCCGAGCGGCGCGACCTGCGCGAGAAGCTGCTGAAGGCGTTCGAGGCGCGGGGCAACAACGGCAACGCCAACGACAACGACCCGGTCATCGCCGAGATCACCAAGCTGCGCACCGAGCGGGCGCAGCTTCTGGGCTTTCCCAGCTTCGCCCATTTCCGCCTGGACGACATGATGGCGAAGACGCCGGAACAGGTGGCCGACCTCTATGACAAGCTGGTGCCGCCGGCCCATGTCCGCTTCAAGGAGGAGGAGGCCGCCGTCCGCGCCATGATGGCCAAGGCCGGCGTGACCCACGGGCTGGAGCGCTGGGACTGGGCCTTCTGGTCGGAGAAGGTGCGGACGGCGCAGTACGACGTGAACGACGCGATCGTGCGACCCTACCTTCAGCTCGACAAGGTCATCGAGGCGCAATTCTGGGTGGCGAACCAGCTGTTCGGCCTGACCTTCGAAGAGAAGACGGACGTGCCGGTCTGGCACCCCGACGTGCGCGTCTGGGAGGTGAAGGACAAGGACGGGCGGCATGTCGGCCTGTTCTACGGCGACTATTTCGCCCGCACCGGCAAGCGCAGCGGCGCCTGGATGAGCTCCATCCGGGGCCAGCAGAAGGTGAACGGCGACATCCGGCCCGTGATCTACAACGCCTGCAACTTCGCCAAGCCGCCGGAGGGCCAGCCGGCCCTGCTCAGCTTCCAGGAGGCCGAGACGGCCTTCCACGAGTTCGGCCACGCCCTGCACGGCCTGTTGTCGAACGTCACGTACCCGTCGCTGGCGGGCGCCAACACGGCCTGGGACTTCGTCGAATTCCCGGCCCAGATCTACGAGCACTGGCTGAGCGAGCCGGAGGTGCTGTCGAAGTTCGCCGTGCACCACGAGACCGGCCAGCCGATGCCGGCCGAGCTGATCGAGCGCATCCGCAAGTCGGTCAACTTCAACATGGGCCACTTCGTGCTGCGCCAGGTGGCGCTGGGCAAGCTGGACATGACCTACCATCTGGCGACCAAGGCCGAGCCGGCCGACAGCCGCGTGGTGGAGGCGATGACCCGCGAGCAGATGAAGCTGCCGAACCTGATCTCGCTGCCCAGCACGGCGTTCGGGCACATCTTCTCCAGCGAGGGCTACGCCGCCGGCTATTACAGCTACATGTGGTCGGAGATCCTGGACGAGGACGGCTTCGACGCCTTCAAGGAGGCGGAGGACATCTTCCACCCCGAACTGGCGAAGCGGCTGTACGAGCATGTCTATTCCGCCGGCAACACGAAGGACGCGATGGAGGCCTACAAGGCCTTTCGCGGCCGCGCCCCGACGGTGGACGCGCTGCTGCGCAACAGCGGCCTGAAGCTGAACAAGACGAACTGAGCGGGCCCGTTCCGCCGTCGGAACGAGGGGCGGGCCGCGGGGCCCGCCCCTTTCCGTTTCCGCTGTCCGGGCGTCGGCCTCGCCCTAGCCGCCTACGGCGTCCGCTGAAGCGACGACTGGCTCAGGGTGAGGCCGATTGGGGGAGCGAATCGGCGGGCGGGATGTGGCCGGCGGGATCAGGCCACCGTCAGCCGCACCGGCCCCTCGGCGAGGCGGGACAGCGCCCGTTCGATCGGGCGCAGCTCCTTCTTGGTGAGGCGGGCGAGCGGGGTGACGGTGACCTGCCAGCCGCCGGCCGCGCGCCTGTGCGTCCAGGTGGCGACCACGCGGCCCTGCCGCAGCACCACGGGGCTGATCCAGCCGGCGGTGCGGTAGACGGCCCCACGGTGCCGGTCGTCCAGATACTGGCCGGTATCGGCATGGGCCAGCAGCCAGGGATCGAACAGGGGCAGGACGGCCAGATGCCCCTCCGGCGGCTCTGCGGCCCGGAGCGCCGCCTCGTCGGCCTTCAGGGCGAACGCCTTGCGTCCGGCGAGGTCCACCGCCAGCAGCTCCGGCGCCAGATCGGCGAAGGCCTGCCGGATGGGGGCGGCCGGCAGCAGCAGGAACTTGCGCGCGTCGGCCGGGGTGGCGGGACCGTAGACGGCGAGATAGCGGCGCAGCAGCGCGGCGACGCCGGCGCGCTCCTCCGGCAGGGGCGGCACGGCGGTCCAGTGCGGAAGGCTGACGAACAGGGCCTCCGCCGCCGCCGGGGCCGAGTCCGCGTCGGCCGCGCGGTCGGCCTTCAGGCGCGGCGGGCCGTGGCAGACATGGCCCAGCGCCGCCGCCAGCTTGATGATGCCGCCCCAGCTGTGCTCCAGCCAGGGTTTGGCCCAGTCGCCCAGCACCGGCACGAGACGGCGGGACAGGTCCATCCGGCTGTGCGGGCCGTGGGTGGCCAGCGCCTCGGCCACGGCGGCGACCAGCCGGTCCACCTGATCCGCACTCAACCCCTCCCGCGCGTACCAGGAATGGTAGGCCCCGGAATAGAGGCGGCGGAGCAGCAGGATGAGGCCCAGATCGTCGCGCGGGACCAGGTGCAGGGTGGAGCGCTGGGCCCACATCTTCACGAGGCTGCGGTCGCCATAGAGGGCGCCGTCGATGGCCGCGTCGGGACAGCTGCCGGAGCGGGCGCGGAGCTGCAGCACGGCGGCCGAATGCACCTGGGCCTGGGCGCCGAGCAGGCTGCGGGCGGCGGTCAGCGGATCGGGCGCCGGGGCCGTCAGATGCTGACGGGCGAGGCGGAAGGCCAGGGCCTGGGGCAGGCCGACGGGAAGCGGCGCGGACATGGCGCGATGTTGCCGCTTTGTTCGCGTGCGGGCAAGGGCGCTCGCGAATGGGCGGCGGCATACCCCTCACCCCGCTCGCTGGCGCTCGCCTCCCTCTCCCGCAGGGGGAGAGGGGGAACTTGGGACCGCCGCCGTTTATTCCGTTGGCCGTGCTGATCCACGGGATCGGTGGCGGTCAGGTGAACCCTCTCCCCTTGCGGGAGAGGGTGGTGAGGCGAAGCCGAACCGGGTGAGGGGTATGGCACCAGCGGAGAGGAACCAGGACCCCTCACCCCCTCGCTCCGCTCGGACCCTCTCCCGCAAGGGGGAGAGGGGGAACTTGGCGCCGGCATCATTCTGCGGCGGCGGGCTGTTTTCAGATGAAGCTGCGGCCCAAGTGAACCCTCTCCCCTTGCGGGAGAGGGTGGTGAGGCGGAGCCGAACCGGGTGAGGGGTATTGGCCGCGACGGCGAGGAACAGGGTGAGGGGTGGGGCCCTAGCGGTCCCAGGCGTTGGCGCGTTCGACCTTGGCCACGCGCAGGCGGAAGCCGTCGTACCACTTGGCGTAGCCCGCGTCCTGGGCGGCCATGTGGTCGACGTTCCGCTTCCAGGCGGCGATGCTGTCCAGGTCGGTCCAGTAGCAGATGGTGATGCCGATCCCGTCCGGGCCGGGGCTGCGGGCGTGTTCCAGCCCCAGGAAGCCCGGCTGCACCCGGGTCAGCGCGTCCATCCGGGCCGCCATCTCGCCATATCCGTCATCCCCCTCGGCACGGATGGAGCTGAACAGGACGGCGTAGTAGGGCGGTTCCGGCGTGTCGGCGAGCATGGCGGCCTCCGTTCGATGCCGCCGGCACGGTAGCCGGACGGATGCCGGAGACGAACCGGTGTTCCCGAAAGGTCAGGGTTGCGCGTCGGGAACGGCGGGGTTGCCGCGCTGGTGCGTGGCGTCGAAGACGAAACGGGCGATCTTCCCGCCGGCCGGCGTGCGGACGAGGTCGTAGGTGTAGAAGCCCCACACCTCCCACAGATCGTCGGGCGCCAGCTTGGGATAGCGGTTCCAGGCGTAGCCATGGCTGCGCAGCACCGCCTTGTCCCCGCTCACCTCGGCCCGGTGGTTACCGCGCAGGTGGAAGCTGGCCTTCTCCGCGAACAGGTTGCGGCGCCACGCTCCGATCAGATCGTCCGCCTTCATGGTGGTGGGCGGCCCGGCACCCATGGAGGAGAAATCGACCGCGATCTCGTCCATGAAGAAGGACCGGGCGAGGGCCCAGTCCTTCGCGTCCACGGCGGCGTCCAGCGCGTCCGCCACCCTGGCGATGGCGGCCTCGTCCAGCAGGCGGGCGACGGCGGGGTCCATGGCGGTCCGACCCTGCGCGCTTGTCGTCTGGGCGGAGGCCGGGGCGGCGGTCAGGCAGACGGCGAGGAGCAGAAAAGAAATGACAGCGCGCGGCACGGGTTCGCCCTCCGGTCGGTGCGGGGGCGGAACGATGGCGGCGGCGGGCCCGCGCGTGAAGTGACGGCGCTCACCCGGGAGGCGGCTTTCGCCTCACCCCTCCAGCATGCGGCGGAGAAGTTCGACGTCCTCGGCGAAGGCGCTGTCGGTGGCGCAGAGTTCGTCCACCTTCTTGACGGCGTGCATCACCGTGGTGTGGTCGCGGTCGCCGAACTTGCGGCCGATCTCCGGCAGGGAGCGCTGGGTCAGCTGCTTGGCGAGGTACATGGCGACCTGCCGGGGCCGGGCGACGGCGCGGGCGCGGCGGGCACTGCTCATGTCGGAGAGGCGGATGTTGAAATGCTCCGCCACCTTCTTCTGGATCTCCTCGATCGTCACCCGGCGGTTGGACGCGCGCAGCAGGTCGTGCAGCACGTCCTGGGTGCTTTCCAGGGTGATGGCGCGGCCGACCAGCTCGGCATGGGCCACGCTGCGGTTCAGCGCCCCCTCCAGCTCGCGGACGTTGGAGTTGATCTTGTGGGCCAGGAACTCCAGCACCTTCTGGGGAATCTTGGCCCCCATCTGCTCCGCCTTGCTCTGCAGGATGCCGAGGCGGAGTTCGTAGGTGGTGGGGTGGATGTCGGCGACGAGGCCCCAGCCGAGGCGGGAGCGCAGCCGCTCCTCCATGCCTTCGAGGTCCGACGGGCTCTTGTCGGCGGAGATGATGACCTGGCGGTTCTGGTCCACCAGGGCGTTGAAGGTGTGGAAGAACTCCTCCTGGGTGGAGTCCTTGCCGCTGATGAACTGGACGTCGTCGATCATCAGCACGTCGACCGAGCGGAACTGCTCCTTGAACGCCATCGTGTCCTTGAAGCGGAGCGCCCGGATGAACTGGTACATGAACTTCTCGGCGGACAGGTAGATCACCCGCCGCGACGGGTCCTTGCGCCGGATGTGCCAGGCGATGGCGTGCATCAGGTGGGTCTTGCCGAGGCCGACCCCGCCATAGAGGAACAGCGGGTTGAAGGTGACGCTGCTGGCGTCGGCCACGCGGCGGGCGGCGGCGAAGGCCAGCTCGTTCGGCTTGCCGACGACGAAGTTCTCGAAGGTGAAGCGCGGGTCCAGCGGGGCGGACAGCTCGTCCGACCGGTCGTCGGCGGCCAGGGCCGCCATCACCGGGTGGGCGGCCCCATCCGCCGCGCCATCCGCCGCCCCATTCGCAGCGCCGTCGGACAGCCGGTCGTCGTTCGCGCTGGCCGGGCCGGAGAACGGACCGTCGGCACGGGCGGCGAGCCCGGGGGTCCCGGCCCCGTTGGCGGCCCCGTTCGCCGCCTGGGTGGCGCCCGCCGTGGCGGCGGCGGCCTGACCGGCGGCGACCACGATCTCGACCGACTGGACGCCCGGATTCTCACCGGTCCACAGCGCCCGGATGCGGTCGGCGTAATGGGTCCGGATCCAGTCGCGCATGAACCGGGTGGGCACCACGATCCGGACCTGCCCGCCGTTGAGGTCGGCGACCGTCAACGGCTTCAGCCAGCTCCGGTAGGCGGTTTCGCCCACCTCGTCCTTCAGCCGACCCCGCACCTTGGCCCACTGCTGATCCAGCGATCCGATGACCGACATGCCCACGCGCTCCCGCCCTCCAAAAGCGCCGGACCGGGTCGCCCCGCCGGCCGCATCAATCCCCCCAACACCCGCGAACCGATCCTGGACCGCGGGTTCACCCCGCATGATCCATCCGTCCGGCATTCCGCCGGAGGCTGGAACAGTTTCGCCACAGACCCATCACCGACACTCAATCACCAAAAGACGCACAACACAACCTTTGGGATGTTCGAGAAACATCCCAACAAAAATCCAAAAAACGAGATTCTTTATTTAGGAACCCGGGAAGACCAATCGGTTTCGCGACTTCGCATCGGAATCGCTTGATTGTCTTTCCGGCGCGAACGGGGCCCCCCGTTGCCGGTTTTTTATTCGGTTTCGTTTAACCCCTTCGCGCATCCCGCAATGCTAGTCGGGCTCATCCGGACTCGCAACGGGACCGAAAGGAGAACGCGGTAAAAAGCAAAGATCGTGCGCGGACGGTATCACAAGCGTGGCGTGGCGACCCCGTTCCGGACCCGGAAAGAGGGGCCCGCGGGGCGCAGGAACGCGGGCAAAACGAAAGGCCGCGCGGCCTTTACAGCCGCACGGCCCCTTCATCTGCGAACCCGGTGCGTCGCCCCGGTGCGTCGCTGGGATCAGGCGCCCAGCGCCTTGATCCGGCCCTGCAGGCGCGACAGCTTGCGCGCCATGGTGTTCTTGTGCAGCACGCCCTTGGACGCGCCGCGCATGATCTCGGGCTGGGCCTCGCGGAAGGCCGCGTCGGCCGCCGCCTTGTCGCCGGTGGCGATGGCGGTCTCCACCTTCTTCAGGAAGGTGCGGATGCGGGAGACGCGGGCGCGGTTCACCGCGGTGCGACGCTCGGTCTGACGGATACGCTTTTCAGCAGACTTGTGATTTGCCATGACGAACCTTTAGCGGACACACCGGTGCCGTTGGAAGCGGCGCTTATACGCCCGGCCCGGAACCCCGTCAAGCGGAGTCAGACGGCGCCGCGCGCGCCACCCGCGCCTGCCAGAGACAGAGCAGCGGGGTCACCACCAGCTCCATGACGAGGGCGAGCCGGTGCGGCCAGCTGGGAAGCGGGTCCAGCCCCAGCCCCGCCAGCCGGGCGAGGCCGCCCGCCACCACCAGGGTGGTCAGCAGGCGGAAGGGGACCGTCGCGCGCTCGATCCGGGGCACCAGCGCCACGAAGGCGAGGCCGATCCCCAGCAGCAGGCCGGAGAGGTAGCGGTAATGGCTGGCGAGGTCCGGTGCCGCGGTCGCATCGCCCAGCATGGCCGGGCCCAGCCAGACGCCCGCCCCGCCGGCCGTCAGCGGCACCACCGCACCCAGGCAGACGGCCGCCTGCAGGGCCCGGCGGCCGCCGTCCGGGCCCTGGGCCGAACGGCTCACTTGTTCTCGAAGTTCGGCTGGCGCTTCTCGACGAAGGCGGACATCCCCTCCTTCTGGTCGGCGAGGCCGAAGGTGGAATGGAACACCCGGCGTTCGAACAGGATGCCTTCCGCCAGCGTGGTCTCGTAGGAGCGGTTCACGCTCTCCTTCACCATCATCGCCACCGGCAGCGACATCGACGCGATGCGGTTGGCGATCCTCAGGGCCTCGTCCAGCAGGTCGGCGGCGGGCACCACCTTGGCGACCAGCCCGGCGCGCTCCGCCTCCTCCGCCGTCATCTGCTGGCCCGTCAGGCACATCAGCATGGCCTTGGACTTGCCGATGAAGCGGGTCAGGCGCTGGGTGCCGCCGGAGCCGGGGATGGTGCCGATGGTGATCTCCGGCTGGCCGAACTTGGCGTTGTCGGCGGCGATGATGATGTCGGCCATCATGGCGAGCTCGCAGCCCCCGCCCAGCGCGTAGCCCGCCACGGCGGCGATGGTCGGCTTGCGGCAGGTGGCGAGGCGGCCCCACTTCCTGGTGATGAAGTCGTTGAGATAAGCGTCCATGTGGCCGAAGCCCGCCATCTCCTTGATGTCGGCGCCGGCGGCGAAGGCCTTCTCGCCGCCGGTGACCACGATGACATGGATGGACCGGTCGGCCTCGAAGACGTCGAGCGCCTTCTCCAGATCCGTCACCAGCCCGTCGGAGAGGGCGTTCAGCGCCTTCGGCCGGTTCAGCCGGATCAGCCCCACGGGGCCGTGCGTCTCCACCAGGATGTTCTCATAGGGCATGGCTCGGTTCTCCGCTCTCAAGCGCTCGGATGGGACGGCTTGCCGCCGCCTTCGGTGTCTCGGTGTCGGGTTTAACGCGTTTCGACCGGCGATAGGGTGAAGCGCACCAGCGTGCGCCCGTCGCGCCGATCGAGGGCGAGGTCCAGCCGCTCCCCCTCCCGCACCCAGGCCAGCGGCCCGGCGGCCTTCCAGCCGAGCTGGGGCAGGGTGTCGGCGTAGAAGCGGCGCACCTCGTCGGGGGCCGATGTCCCGGCCGCCTCCGCTTGGACGATGCGGCCGGCGGGCTTGTCGAAGACCAGCGCCTCCTCCGCCACCGGGGCGAGGCCCGCCATCAGGGGCAGGTCCTGCGTGCCGGGCACGAAAGACTCCGCCCCCGCCCCGCCCCCGGCCAGCAGCAGGGCGGACGCCAGGACGGCCATGCGGAGCGGCGCGCCGGGGCGCCCCAGGACCTTGGACATGGGCCCCGTTCCTACCCTACCGCTGGCGGCGCGGACAGTGGAAAGTTGAGCGACCCGACTGGACGATGCGCGCGATGCCGCCGGTGCGGGCCACGTCGCAGTCGCAGCCGGGACAGGCCTCCCCCTCCCGTCCGTAGACCCTGAAGCTGTGCTGGAAGTAGCCCAGCTCGCCGGAGGACTGGACGTAATCCCGAAGGGTGGAGCCGCCGGCGGCTATCGCCTCCGTCAGCACGTCGCGGATGGCGGGGACCAGCCGCTCCGCCCGCGCCCCCGCCACCGTGTGGGCGAGGCGCTTGGGGCTGATGCCGGCGCGGAACAGCGCCTCGCACACATAGATGTTGCCAAGCCCGGCCACCACGGTCTGGTCCAGCAATGCGGCCTTGATCGGCGTGATCTTGCCGGCCAGCCGTTCCGACAGCACGGCGGCGTTGAAGCCGTTGCCCAGCGGCTCCGGCCCCAGGCTGGCCAGCATGGGATGGTCGGCCTGCCGGTCCGCCGGGATCAGGTCCATGAAGCCGAAACGGCGCACGTCGGTGTAGGTGACGGTCCAGCCATCGTCGGTGTGGAGCACGATGTGGTCGTGCGGGGCCGGGGGGCCGGGCGGCCCTTCCCGCAGCACCATGCTGCCGGACATGCCGAGATGCACGAGCCACACGGTGCCGTCGTCCAGATGGCCCAGGATGTACTTGGCCCGGCGGTCGAGATGCAGCACCCGCCGCCCGGTGAGGCGTTTGGCGAAGTCCTTCGGCAGGGGGAAGCGCAGGTCCGGCCGGTACTGGTCGACACGGGCCAGCGTGCGCCCCTCCAGCCGCATGGCGAGGCCACGGCGGACGGTCTCGACCTCGGGAAGCTCGGGCATGGACGGACGGGCGCGTGGTTGCTGCGGACGCGGCAGCTTTAGACGGGCGCCGGTCCGGCGACAAGGGCGGCATGGCGATCGACCGCCGCCGCCGCTCACACGAACACCAGATGGTGCCCCGGCTGGACGGCGCCGAGCAGGGTCACCACGCCGGCGGTCTCCACCGTCAGGCCCTCGGCGACGCGCGGCTTGTTGAGGCCCAGGGCGCGCCAGCCCATCTCGCAGGCGATGATGCGCACGCCCAGGGCCGTGCAGGCCTCCAGCAGCTCGGGCATGGTGGCGACACCGCGATGGGACAGCAGGGCGTCGCGGGTGGCCGCACTGGACCCGTCCTCCGCGAAATCCAGCGCCTTCCAGCCATCGTCCGCCACCAGGGTCCAGAGCGCGCGGCCGGTGAAGAACAGGATGACCGGCCGGCCGATGGCCGCCGCTCCGCTGGCCATCACCAGGGCGTAGTGCACCCGGTCGTAGCCGCCGGCGTGGATGACGATCGCGAGGCCTTGGCTGGCGGGACCCTGGGCGGCGGGGCCGGCGGAAGGCTGGGGCGTGTCAGGCATGGTGGGACAGGTCGCGGTATGTGGGATGCGCGCCGCAGAGCGGGCACGTCGGGTCCCGCCTGATCTTGACCGTCCGGAAGCTCGTTTCGAGGGCGGAATAGAGGAGCAGCCTGCCCGAAAGACTGTCGCCGATGCCCAGCAGCTCCTTCAGCACCTCGATCGCCTGCATGGAGCCGATGGTGCCAGGCAGCGCCCCCAGGACCCCGCCCTCAGAACAGCTGGGGATCAGGCCCAGCGGTGGCGGCTCCCGGAAGACGCATCGGTAGCAGGGGTGCGGCTCGCCCAGATGCGCCTTGAACACCGAAAGCTGCGCGTCGAAGCGCAGCATGGCGGCGCTGACCAGCGTCCTGCCGGCGAAGAAGCAGGCGTCGTTCAGCAGGAAGCGGGCGGCGAAATTGTCCGTCCCGTCGGCCACCACGTCGTAACCGGAGACGATGTCCAGCACGTTGGCGCGGTTCAGCTTCACCGCGTGCGCCTCCACCCGGACGTCCGGGTTGATGGCTTTAAGGCGGGCGGCGGCACTGTCCACCTTGGGCATGCCGACCGTGCCCGTGTCGTGGATCACCTGGCGCTGCAGGTTGGAGAGGTCGACCACGTCATGGTCCACCACGCCGATGCGCCCAACCCCGGCGGCGGCGAGATAGAGCAGCAGCGGCGCCCCCAGCCCGCCGGCACCCACCACCAGGACGGACGCCCCCAGCAGCCGCGCCTGCCCCTCCCCGCCCACCTCCTTCAGCATGATGTGGCGTGCGTAGCGCTCGATCTGCGCGTCGGTGAGGTCGATGGCGGCGGCGGGGGTGGCTGGCGTCATGGCGCCGGATCATAGCGGCGGCGCCGCGCACTGGCGAGGGGGTGGTGCCGGGTTCCACCGCGACGCGAAAGGCCCCGGAACGCGAAAGGCCCCGGAACGCGAAAGGCCACGGAACGCGAAAGGGCCGGGATCGACCCCGTACCGACTTCGCATTCGGATCGACGGCAGCCGCAGGACCATTGCAATCCAGATCGACCGGCTCCAGGCCTTGTGCCAATCTGGCGTAGGGTTCCGTCCGAGAATAGGCAATCCAGGCGTGCAGGAGATTAGCGAGGACGATATCGCCGCGCTGGACGATGCGGCCCTGCGGTCCCTGGTCCTGCGCCTGTGCGAGGCGGAGGTGGAGCGGGCGGGGCTGCCCCGCATCGGTGTCACCGGCGGCGGCCACCAGGATGCGCGGGATGGCGGCGTGGATGTGCGTGTCAGCCTGGACCGGGCACCGGGCGGCACCGGGTTCGTCCCACGGGCGGAGACCATCTTCCAGGTCAAGAAGCCGGACCTGGCCGGCAGGAGCATCGGGACCGAGATGCGGCCCGAGGGTACCCTGCGTCCCGCCATCGCGGAGCTGGCGGCGTGCGGCGGGGCCTATGTCATCGTCAGCGGCCGGGCGAGCGTCACAGATACCGCCCTTCAACAGCGGATTGCCTTGATGCGGGCGGCGGTGGCGGATCTGCCAGGGGCCGATGCGCTGCACCTTGACTATCTGGACCGGGGCCGGCTGGCCACCTGGGTCCGGGCCTATCCCGCCATCGCGGCCTGGATGCTGTCCAGACTTGGGCGGGAGGAGCGGGGATGGCAGGGCCACGGCCCCTGGGCCAATGCCGAGGAGCCGGCGGATGCGCCCTACCTGCTGGACGACCATGGCCGGATGATCGACGGAACGGCGGCCGGGCAGGATCTGCTGACCACGGGACAGGGCATCGACCGGCTGCGGCAGGTCCTGCGGGAACCGCGGGCCAGCGTGCGCCTGGTCGGGCTGTCGGGCATGGGCAAGACCCGGCTGGTCCAAGCGCTGTTCGATGAGCGGGTGGGAACGGGCGCGCTGCCCCGGTCGCAGGTGGTCTATGGGGACACCGGGCGGGAACTGGCGCCGTCCCCGGAGGCGATGCTGACCCGGCTGATCCAGGGCGGGCAGCGTGTGGTCCTGATCATCGACAACTGCAATGCCGGGACGCACGAGGCGCTGACCAAGCTGTGCAAGGAGTCAACGGCGCAGGTCAGCCTGCTGACCGTGGAATACGATATCCAGGACGATCTGCCGGAAAAGACCGCCGTCTTTCGGCTGCACAGCGCGTCCCCCGACATCATCGAAGCCGTGCTGCGGGCCAACGCCCCCCATGTGGGGGAGGGGGACCGCCGGCGCATCGCCGACCTCTCCGACGGCAATGCCCGGGTGGCCTTGGCCCTGGCCCGGACCCTGGCGCGGGGGGAGACCCTGGCGGGGATGAAGGACGGGGAAGTGTTCCGCCGTCTCCTCCACCAGCGCCGGCCGGAGGACAAGGGGTTGGAACGGGCGGCGCAGATCCTCTCCCTCGTCTACTCCTTCCATATCGGGGAGGGGGACGGGACGAAGGAGGAGAAGGCGGAGCTAAGCCTGCTGGCCGATCTGGCGGGGTTGGACGTTGACACGCTGTACCGCCATGTCGCGGAGCTGGCCCGGCGCGGCATCGTGCAGAGCCGTGGGCCCTGGCGTGCCGTCCTGCCACAGGCCATCGCCCTGCGCCTGGCCGCGCAGGCGCTGGAGGATGTGCGGCGCGACCGGATCGAGGAGATGTTCTGGACTCGGGCGCATGACCGCCTGCGCCGCTCCTTCTGCCGCCGCCTGGGCCATCTCCACGACAGCCCCAAGGCGGTGGCGATGGTGGAGGACTGGATGGCGGCGGGCGGACGGCTCCACGGGTTTGCCGATGGTTTCGGGGAAACCCTGACAATGTTCGAGCTGCTGGCGCCTGTGTCCCCCGGCGCAGCATTGACCGCCATGGAGCGCGAATGGCCGCGCATGGCGGTGTCCCACTTCGGCATCAGCCGGGACCGTTATGCGTCCCTGTTGCGGTCCATCGCCTATGAGGTGGAGTGTTTCCGCCGGGCCGTGCTGATGCTGGTCCGGCTGCTGACGCATGAGCCGGAGCGGCCGAACAACAGCACGGCCGAGAACATCTTCAAGGACTTGTTCCATATGATCGGGTCTGGAACACAGGCACCACCGGAGCTGAGGCTGGCAGTGCTCGACGAACTGCTGCGTGATCCGAACCCGGCCGTGCAGGCCTATGGGATTGTCGGGCTCGACGCGATGCTGCGAGTTCGCTTCTTCTTCGTCAGTGGTGGACATGATTTCGGTGCCAGGGCCAGAGATCAGGAGTGGCGGGCGACGAACTCCGCTTGTCAATGGGGTTGGTATCGGGCGGCTATCAGCAAGCTCTGCAATATCGGGCTTTCGATCGGGCAGCTCCGCCGTCGGGCCCGGCAGGTCCTCGCCTCCCACCTGCGCGAACTCTGGCAATACGAGGCATTACAACCTGATCTGCTGAGCCTTGCTTCCCAACTGCACCGGGAAGAGAGCTGGGTCGAGGGTTGGCTTGCAGTTCGCGCGATGACTGCATGGAAGATGTCCCACGATCAACCGATCCCGGAAACGCTGAGAGACCTGGAATCCCTCCTGCGGGCGGCGGACCTTCGCAGTCAGATCCGGGCTTATGTTGAGCAGGATCGCAGGAGGGCGATCGAACTGTTTGAAGCGCGCCATGGAGATAAGGATCACGAAGCCGCCATGCGCAATGCCTCCGACATGGCTAGAGAGCTGGGCCGACTGGCCGCCGTAAGTGATCGATCATGGCTGTGCGAGACCCTGAGCGACGTCCATAGTGCGGCGAACGGGCATCAGCAGGAGTTCGGCGAGGGGCTGGCGGACGGGGATCTCAATGTGTCGGGACTTGGTGCTCTCGTCATCGAAACGTTCCGGGCGTTGCCAGCTTCGGACAGGCACCCTTATGTCCTCTATGGGTATCTGCGGCGGGCAAATGACATTGACCCGGACTGGGTTGAAGGTTTGCTCGACCAGGCCATTCTCGATTCCGACTTAGGTCCCGTCTTTCCCATCCTGCAAGCAGCGGTCGGGTTCGAGGGTGCGGCGTATGGTCGGCTCATTAAGTCTGTCGCAGCCGGTCTAGCACCTCCCGGAAACTTTCGTACCGTTGTGCGAGCATCCAAGGACCGCCGGCTATCGCCGGAAAGAATGGCGGTTCTGATCGAAGCCATCGCCGAGCGGCCCGATGGGCTGGAGACTGCGATCATGATGTCAGAAATCGTCCTGAATGACACGCCTCAGCAAGGCGTCCAGCAGGAGCCGATTCTGATTGGCCTTGGACGGCGGCTCCTTGAGAAATGGAGGCCCGAGTCTGAGAATTATACGACCGATTACTACATTATCAGGCTCTGTGAGATGTGCTTCACAGGGCCTGAAGGGGAGGCGCCTGCCAGATCGTTTTTGCGGAATCTCTTGGCCCACACATTTCTGAACTATGCCCTTGGATGTCTGATTTACGGGGTGCCTGTCTGCAAGGCTCACCCGCGTGTGGCATTGGACGAGTTGCTGGGCGGTCCCACGCTTCGGCTGCGCCACTGGTTGGATTTGGACGACGATCCGGATAGCGACTTGCGGAGCGCGATAGCCAGCATCGCTCCAGAGATAATCATGGCTTGGGCGGACGATGACCCGATGGTCCACTATCCTCGCTTGGGCGCTGCGTTGCCTCCGTTTCGCCACGTCACTAACGCCCCCGACGAACCCGCGCGGCCGGAGTTGTCCCCGGAAATCCTTGACCTCCTCTCCCGTGCGCCCGACCCGGTCGCATTCCTGGATGCCTTGAAGCCGAACCTGACGCCGAATAGTTGGTCCGGCTCCCGTGCCGACACCATCGACAGGAACCTGGATGCACTTCGTCCGTTGCTGACGCATGACCGGCCTGAAGTTCGGGCTTGGGCGGAGAGGACCATTCAAGAGCTGGCCCAAGCGGCGGCCGAGGACCGCGCTAGGGAAGAGCGGAATCAGCGCGCCCGCAACCTGCGCTTCGAGTAGGGCCCGCCCCGCAATCGCTCAGCAGCCTCACGCCGCCGCCTGCCGCCGCACCGTTTCCAGCACGGCGATCACCTCCGCCGCCCGGTCCGCGCCGAACACGCCGTTGACGCCCAGCGGGTTCAAGTCGGTGAAGGGGCTTTCGTAAAGGGCCGAGGGTTCCATCACCCCGCGCTCCGTCAGGTGGTCGATGATCAGGGTCAGGAACTCGATCTGGTTGGCGGTCAGGTTGCGGCCGGCCTCGAAGGCGGCGAAGGCGCGCTTGGCGGCTTCCCGGTCCAGGCCCACCAGGGAGCGCACGAACAGGCCCAGGCCGCCGCCGGCGCGGATGCGGTCCAGGCTGCCGGGGTCCGCCCCCTCGGCGATCAGCATGCGCTCCAGCTCCGCCAGGTCGGTCGGGGTCAGGGGCTCGTTGCGGCGGAGCTTGGCGATGGCGATGTGGTCCTGGTGAGCGCGCAGGAAGCTGCGGACCTTCTTGCGGAACTCGTCCATGTCGGTGCCGACCGGCACGCCGGACAGCGCGATCTCCCGCCCCGCCCCGATCTCATCCGCGAAATCGGTGTAGATGATCGGGCGCTTCTTCACCTCGATCAGCTTCACCAGGTCGCGCAGCCGGCGGCGGATGGTCTCGAGCATCGGCGCCGTCGCGTCCTGCCACCAGTCATCCGACTGGATCTCCTGGATGAAGGGGAGATGGGCGGCCACCATCGGCACGTTCGCCAGCTCCTCCAGCAGGCCCGCGATCTCGACGATGCGGCGCCGGCAGGCGGTGAAGGCGCGGTCGGCCGTCAGCAGGGCGAGCTGGGTGCGCAGGATCAGCAGGTCGAACTGCCGCGCCTCCGGCTCCCCATCCGCATGGCCGGACGGCAGACCGGCCAGAGGGCGCAGCCTGTCCAGCGCCTCCGCCCCTGGCGCTGCCCAGGAACCGGGCTGGCCATAGGTCTCCACCATGCGGCGGTGCGGGCGGACGATGAAGTTCTCCACCGGCATCGCCGCCACTTCCAGCCGCAGGCGTTCGGCCGTGTCGGCCCGCAGCCGCCGCAGCGCCTCCGCCTGCTCCGGCGTGGGGGCGCCCGCATGGGCGAACGGTGCCGGCGGGTCGGCGAAGCCGGGGCCCGGCGTCACCTCCGGGTCCCCGGGGATGCGACGGTCGAGCTCCGCGATGAGGTCGAGCCGGGCGTTGAACAGCCGCCCGCCCAGGCTCTCGCCCAGGGCACCGTCCGTCGTCGCCGGGTTCTGGTTGAAGAATTCCAGGTTCTGGCAGAAGTCGAAGATGAAGAAGAATTCCTTGTTCCGGCCGGGGCCGAACAAGCCGGGGCAGAGGCGGGTGCCACGGCCCACCATCTGCCAGAACTTGGTCTTGGACCGCACCATCTTGAAGAAGACCAGGTTCACCACCTCCGGCACATCGATGCCGGTGTCCAGCATGTCCACCGACACGGCGATGTGGGGGGCCCGGTCCGCCACGCTGAAATCGTCGATCAGCGTCTGGGCATAATCGACCTGATTGTCGATGACGCGGCAGAAGCTGCCCTTCAAGTGGGGATAGTTCGCGTCGAACCGCTCGACGATGAACTCGGCGTGCTTGTGGTTCTTGGCGAAGATGATGGTCTTGCCCAGCCGGTCCCCGCCCGCGACCCGCTGGCCGTGGGTCATCAGGTGTTCCAGCACCTTGTCCACGGTGTCGGCGTTGAACAGCCATTTGTTCAGGGCGGCCGGGTCCACCTCCCGCGGGATGGCGCCGTCCCCCTCCTCCCACTCGATGGCGTCCCAGCGCTCCTTCTCCTCCTCCGGCAGGTCGTCGTAGCGGATGCCGTCGCGCTGGAACCGCAGCGGCACCGACACGGCCCTGGGCGGCACGAGCCAGCGATCCGCCACCGCCTCGTCCAGGCCATAGGCATCCGTCGGCACGCCGGATTGCAGGCTGAACAGGCGGTAGGTGTCACGGTCCACCTCGTCCTTCGGCGTGGCGGTCAGGCCGACCAGCAGCGCGTCGAACCAGTCGAAGATCACGCCGTACTTGGCATAGACGGACCGGTGCGCCTCATCGATGACGATCAGGTCGAAATGGCCGGGGCCGAAGCGCTTCCGGCCCGGGTTGGCCGGGTCCGTCGCCTGCTCGATCTGGGTCATCATGGTGGCGTAGGTGGAGACATAGACCCGGCCGGTCTGGGTCTTCTCCTCCAGCAGGTTGACCGGGGCCGCCGACGGCAGGTGCGTCTTGAAGGCGTTGACGGCCTGTTTCACCAGCGCCTTGCGGTCGGCCAGGAACAGCACGCGCTTGGCCCAGTTGGCCCGCATCAGCAGGTCGGCCAGGGCGATCACCGTGCGGGTCTTGCCCGATCCCGTGGCCATCACCAGCAGGGCGCGGCGCCGCCCGTCCGTCTCGAACGCGTCGGCGACGCGGCGGATGGCGCGGGTCTGGTACGGCCGGCCGGCGATCGCCTGGTCGATCTCCACCTCGCCCAGCCGCCGCAGCGCGGTCCGCCGCTGGATGGCGAGTTCCAGTTCCTCCTTCGTCAGGAACCCCTGCACGGCGCGCGGCGGATAGCGCCGGTCGTCCCACAGCCAATGCTCGTAGCCGTTGGTGTAGAAGATCAGCGGGCGCTGCCCGGTCATCGCCTCCAGGCAGTCGGCATAGAGCTTCGCCTGCTGCTGGCCGACGCGCGGGTCCTTGCGGGTGCGCTTGGCCTCCACCACCGCCAGCGGCTTGCCGTCGTCACCCCAGAGGACATAGTCGACGAAGCCCTCCCCCGTCCTGTTCGGCATGCCGGTGACGGGGTATTCGCGGTCGCGCGGCTGGTCCAGCAGCCACCCCGCTTCCCGCAGCAGCAGGTCGATGAAGCTGTCCCGGGTGGCCTCCTCGTCGTAGTCGTGCGGGTCGGGAACGGCGGTGTTCGCGGCTTTGATGCGGGCGATCTCCGCCTGCGCGGCCGCGATCTCCGCCTCCAGCTTCGCGCGCTCGGTGTCCGAGGCGAGGCGCCTCGCCTCCGCCTCCTCCCGCGCCCGTTCCGCCTCCTCAAGCCGTTTGGCGATCGCCTGGAGCTCCGCCAGCGGGACCGTCGCGCCGGGCGCCGCCGGCCGGGGCAACGCGGCGGCGTTGAAGGCGAGGTCGGGCGCCGGCCGGGACGTCCGGCCATAGGTCCGCGCCAGCCAATAGCAGAGGTGGAACAGCTCCCGCACCGCGCCGACCGCCGCCTCGGCCGACACGGACCGGGTGTCGTGCGCGGCCGCGTTGCCCAGCCGCTTGACCGTCTTCGCCTTGGTCAGCAGCGGGTTGCCCAGCAGGTCCTGGAAATCGGGCGCATGCAGCAGCGCGTCCAGATGCGTCTCATAGGGCGGGCGCAGCGTCCGGTCGTTGCGGTACAGCCACTTGACCATCCCCTCCAGCGCGAATCGGGCATAGAAGCAGGCCGCACGCGGGTCCGCATGCACCAACCCCTCCGCCCGCGCCGCGTGGGCGTGCAGGTCGGGGAACTCTGCGCGGAGGAAGGTGAAGTGGGACATGGGAGCCGACGCCAATACTCAGAACTTCATGGATCGTCCTGGCAACCGGCGCCCATGGCAAGCACATTCGCTTTGCCGGATCGAGCTGAAAATCCCCTAATCCGCCAAGCCGAACAGGTCGGCTGGATCAGGTGGCGCGAAGCTCAACGAGATCAGCAAACTGCGGTCATCATCACCCTTCTGGTCAACATAACCATAAGCCAACTTGACCCAAATCCCCGAATTTTTGCTGATGACTTGGGAATAACTTGCCAGATAACGCCAGCGTTCCCTGTCGAAATCAGGCACACCGCCTTCGGAATCACGGGACTGGTACCCCGTTTGGAGGGCAAGGCGGTTGCTCGCGGTGAGCCGTTCAACGCCGGCCCAAACGTCCCAGGTATCTGCACGCGTTTCCGGTGTGACCTTATTCCCAGTCTTGACGAACTCACCAAAGGCGACGCGGCCAGACGCCCCGACCACCCAGTAACGGAGCGGAGAATCGCCTGTCTGATCAAACAAAACGTCAAGCGGCAGCCGGTACGACGCCCAAATGGCCCCCCCGGGGTCGCCGAAACCTCGCACCCTGCCCGGCGTTCCGTGCCAGATCGCCCCGGCACCCACCTCGAAGCTCGCCCCGTAGCGTGCGGCCCTGTTGGCGCGGGCGGTGCATTCCGACAGAACCTTCGCGCCAAGAGCCGATGTTGAGTTTTTCAGAACTTCGTTCGCTGCGGACTCATCTTTTTTCTGTTCCTCTGCGAGCAACTTGAGTTCTTGATCAATTTTCTCAATTTTGCTGTTGATATAGGCGATGACGTCTGGATTTCCGTCCGGGCCAAGCTTGGCAAGATCTTCCCGATAGCTAATTTTCTCTTCTATCAGTTCAGCCCGTCTTTTGTCCAACTGCGCCCGCGCCATGTTGATGGGGAATCCCACTGCCGCCCAGGCGCGATCCAATTCCGGTTGCCTCAGATCCAGACAGTGCTCCCACGCGGACTGGGTTCCACTGAGCGCGTCCGGGGCGACGAGAACGTCGCTGGTATCGAGCAGCGATGTACTGAAACCAAGGGCCAGTCGCGAGCGTTTGGCCTTGCTGGCATCGTCGGAGGCAACCCCTTCATAGACGGCGGTGTTCACGTGGGTTCGCTGGAGAATCCGGTACAGTCGCCCCTCTTCAAGATACCGCGTGTAGCTTCTCTCCAAGGGACCTTGCAGCACCCACGCCGGCGCGATGTCCAAGGCGACGCTCTGTCCATCCTCGCTTCCGGTCAGGACCGTCGGCAGGCTGAGGATGAAGGGCTTCAGGTTGGTTGCCGCCTGCACCTTGTCAGCCGCCTGATCGAGAAGCCTCAACGCGGGCGATGACGGAACTCCATAATCGAAGGCGAAGACACCCTTCTCCGCAGCCTGCTTGTCCAAGAGAACGACGTTGGCGCTTTTCTGGGGCGCTTCCTGCGCTGTGGCGGAAAACGTCGAAAGGCTGACCGCCAGAACCCAAAGCAATCTTGTGTTTGTCATGGATGGACCTAGCGCAGCAAGATATTGAAATCGTTCGCGACCCCTTGTCCAACAACCAACTCGTTTTCGGCCAGAACGAAGCCCTTTGTCATCGTGACGGGATCTCCCATCATATCGATCGGCTTCAAAACTCTGTTGTTTTGTCTGACCGAAATATAAAGGGGAAGTTTTGTTTTGTCTTTAGCAAAGCTAAATACTGAAATACGTAGGGAAATCGGATTTACGTCCCAAGACTGAATTTGGTTTCCTGTGAAGCCGAAGACAGCATCTCCATCACGCTTGTTGGAGTCGTCCATGCGCATGCCTTCCGTTACCCAACTGCCGTTTGTGGGTATCAGACGGTGCAGCGAAAAAAGGCCGACCCCCCTGTCGCCAATGTACGCATAGATTTCTGTGGCCACCGGAGCGGCACCCGCCCAGAGCAACATTACGCCCCCCTTCGCCAAGGTTGCCGAGAAAAAGTCCACACGTGACGACATCGTGGAGCGTGGCATATGACGAATGGATGTATCAAGCCATTATAAGAGATGGCGAAGTGTTCAACGCATGCGGAAGCGGCATACTGAGCTGGGTACGGGACGGAGAGGAGCGGTGAACATTCCCATGCCGACCGGAGAGCCCTAGCCTTGGGTGATCCGGGTCAGGCGCGGTGCAATCGGGACATGCGATGCAGCCGCAGGGCCGCCGGTCGCATGGTGCGTTGCCGTTGCGGACGGGCGGGGAAGATGGTCTCCGCCGGCTGGAGACCCCGGTCAATCTGCTCCGTCGGCGTCAGGTCGCGACACCCGCTCCGCCGAGAGGCTGGAATCGATCAGGCCGGAGCCTTCGCACCACCCCCATCGAGCGGCGGCTGGGGCGGGGGCAGCGCCTTCGGCTCCTCCGGCCCGAGAAGGTGGCGCTCCTCGCCGATCTTCAGTTCCAAGCCCTTCCCCAGCGGATTGATCCGGATTTCCCGCTTGTACTCCTCGCCGGCATCGCGCACGGCGGCCTCGAGGCCGCTGGCGAGGCCATCCATGGCCTTCGCCAAGGTCTCGGCGGCCTCGACCTCCTCGTCCGCCGCTCGACGGAGCGATTCGATGGCCGCCGCGTCCATCGGCGCCGTGCCCGCCTGGGCTTCGGCGGCGGCGCGCTCGGCCGCCGCCTTCTTCGCTTGAGCTTCCTGCCGCTTGCGCTCGCCGTACGTCTTCAGGAAGGCTTTGCATTTGGCGATGAGGAAGTCGACCAGCACGCCGAGCAGCTTCAGCACGACTTGCTGCAGGATCGGCCATAGCAGCTTGAGCGCAAGTTCGCCGAGTTTGCCCACGATCGCCTCCCCCGAAACGGCGATATGCCCGCACCGACTATCCTAAAGGTGGAGCGCCGTGACAAGGGGGCGCCACTGCGGGGAACCTCACAACTCCCCCCGGAACGCCCGGTGCTGCAGCGACGCGAACAAGGCGTCGAGGTGGGACAGGTGGGCGCGGTGCTGGGCCTTCAGGGCCTCGATGGCGCGCACGCGCTCGGCGAAGGCGCGTTGGAGGGAAAGGGGCGCCAGGGGAATGCGGATGCCCAGCAGTTCCTTCGCGTTGATGTTGGCCATGCCGATGATGCTCTTGCACATTCCCCGCAGCACCGCTTTGCCGTAGCGGCTGTTGAGGAACGCCGAAATGCGTTCGGGATCGGCCCTCCCGTTGGTGTGCAGTCGCACGAGATAGCCGGCGAAGGCGTAGGGCTCGTCGCCCTGCGGTATTGTGGTCCTGCACATGGCATCAAGAACACATGTACACTTCCTTATTAGCCAAAATATATCCGCGCAGGGTCTAGGTCGTCGTCCAGATATACAGCGGCACCGCAGAACATTGCTGACAGCGCAACCAAGTCACGCAGATTTGTTTCGGGAAGCTTTTTCTTGTTCCGTACGCCATGTCTAATGCCCTGCACATCAGAGGCTAGGCCATATAGGGCGATTATAGCTTTGGGAATTGTCGGGTGTGGCCAATTTTCTATTTTCGTGCATATTTCTCCGAGGCCTCCGTTGATTTCACGGTTGAGTGTTCCGATGCCCTCAAGGAGGTTGACCTGCTTCTGTATACAGGTCCGTATTCTCCCTGGGGTATGTCCAAGCTTTAGGTCTTCGAAAGCCTCGTTGTAGTCGCGAACCAGCCCTTGGAGCCCCTCGTCCCCCTGACTTATTTTCTCGATTTCTTGAATGATGTTTACAAGGACGCCGCTCGGCGTTACATGTAAACTAAATGGTTGACGAACCGTGTATCGTAAATTGTATTTTTCGAGAAACTTCTTTGTTCTCTCAAAATAGTATGCATTTAGTGATTCTAATTCGAATGCAGCAATTGTGCTATTGCCCTCCTCAATCTTTTTTACTGCATGTAACTCGGAAAGAACTGGTTGGGTCAAAAACTCTTTCAGCGCTATCTCGGCGAGGCCGGGGTCGTTGGCAGCTTCCTGGTATTCACCGAGGGCGACCTCGTAGGCCTTGAATGCGGCATCATATGCCGCAAACGCATCCCGATCAGCGGGATCGGCGAAGTCACCGGCCTCTGTGAAGTCCTCTGGCCGGCTGGGCTCTTTCGGGGCAACAGGTTGCGGTACAAGAGTGTCGAAAAGCTCGACCGCTATATCTTCTGGCGCATCCTCATGCCTGAGCACTGGATACCAGATCTCAGTCCAGGTTTCGGGCCATACCCGCAGGAGATCACCGCGCATCGGTCAAAAACCCCCATTGATGGCTCGATGTTGCAACGACGCGAAGAGGGCGTCGAGGTGGGACAGGTGGGCGCGGTGCCTGGCCTTCAGGACCTCGATGGCGCGCACGCGGTCGGCGAAGGCGCGTTGGAGGGAAAGGGGGGGGAGCGGGATTGGCGTTTCCCGAACATCGCGCACACTGATTGTGTTCAGTCCCGACGTCGTTCTTCCTCGGCCCACCAAATGGAGTCTCCCCGCACTGGAGTTTAGGTAAAGCGATGCAAAGGTCGGTTCGAGCTTCTGGCGGTTGGGCCGAACCCGGATCAAATGGTTCTGGTGAATACAGTCGGGAATAGAACCATCCCAGAGAGCAGTTCTACCGATCTCGGCCGCATTTCCGTGACCTTCGACGATAAGGATGTCGCCCGCCTCGAGCCGAAGACGGGCAACTTCCGCTAATGTGGCTGGCATTACCTTGATTTCACCCAGGTCAAGACGATTCCGATAGACGTTCGCGACGCGAAGATAAGGAACTGGTGGACCGTCTCCCTTTCGTTTCGCCGAGACCTGGAGGCCACCTTGGACATCTCCACAGTTCCCTAAAGAGACGAGAGGCCATTTATAGCTGATATCGGACGCGAGGAAGTCTGTAAGCGTCGCTTCAATGAGATTAGTCAACCGCTCCAGCGCAGCGCGGCGGTGGCGGCGGAGCGTATCGGCCTGGTCGAGGATGGCAGCAATCCGCCGCTGCTCCTCGAGTGTTGGAAGGGGGAACTCGAACTCAACAAGCAGCTTTGGGCTTATGCGGGGCAGATTCGCTCCCGTCGCCAGGGCCGTAGCGCGGTCAATGAACTCGTCTGTCCTCAGCATGTGAAACAGAAAGCCTGCATCGACTTGTCGGCTAGGCTGGATAGGTATGATGTCTGTGCTGCATACGCCCCGAAAATCGGGCCGCGCTACCTTGCGCAGGTAAGGGCGTAACTTGCCGAACAGGATCTGCCCTGGATGGAATTCGAACTTGTTGCTTGCTATTTCCCCGGGTTCAACCGGACCGTTCGCTTGGATTTCGCCTGTGGACAGGATGTGTTCAAGGCCGACATACCGGGTTCCTTGTGGCATGTCGCCCGGCGACATGACCTGCCGGACCAGCTCCGCGACCTCTCCTAGCTTTACCCTCCGCACCCCCTTCATCCCAGCATCTCCTCCAGCCGCCGGGTGCCGTCGGCGATCTCCGCCTCGATGCGTTTCAGCTCGGCCAGGATCTCCGCCGGGCTGGCATGGTCCGCCGTCGCGTGCGCCACTTCCTTGTAGCGGTTGAGGGACAGGTCGTAGCCGGCCGCAGCGATTTCCACCTTGGGCACGCAGAAGCTCTGGGCCGTGCGGGGGCGCTTGCGTTCGTCGCCGGCGCGGTCCTGCCAGCGGGTCACCAGGTCGGGCAGGTTGTTCCGCTGGAACTCCTCGGCCGTCAGGGTGCGGCCGGGCACGGGGCCCAGCTTATCCTCCCCCACGAGGGGCGTGCGCTTGTCGTCCAGGGAGAAGCCGTCGGCCTGCACGTCGTAGAACCAGACATGGTCGGTGCCGCCGCTGTCCGTGCGGGTGAAGCAGAGGATGGCGGTGGACACCCCGGCATAGGGGCGGAACACGCCCGACGGCAGCTTGATCACCGCGTCCAGCCTGTGGTCCTCCACCAGGATGCGGCGGATGTCCCTGTGCGCCTTGGAGGAGCCGAACAGCACGCCGTCCGGCACGATCACCGCCGCCCGGCCACCGACGCGCAGCAGCCGCAGGAACAGGGCGATGAACAGCAGCTCCGTCTTCTTCGTCTTGACGACGCGCTGCAGGTCCTTGGCGCAGGCCTCGTAATCCAGCGAGCCGGCGAAGGGCGGGTTGGCCAGGATCAGGGAATAGGCGCCCGCATCCTCCCCATGCTCCTCCGCCAGGCTGTCGCGGTAGGCGATGTTCGCCCCCTCCACCCCGTGCAGGACCATGTTCATGGCCCCGATGCGCAGCATGGTGGGATCGAAGTCGAATCCGTTGAAGGCGCGGGTGTGGAAGTGGCGCAGCTTCGCCGGGTCATGGAACAGGGCCTTGTGCTCCCGCCGCAGATACTCCCCCGCCGCCACCAGGAAGCCGGCGGTGCCCGCCGCCGGGTCGCAGATCACGTCGTCCGGCGTGGGCGCCATCAGTTCCACCATCGCCGCGATGATGTGCCGGGGCGTGCGGAACTGCCCGTTGTGGCCGGCGCTGGCGATCTTGCCCAGCATGTACTCGTAGACGTCGCCCTTGGTGTCCCGCTCCTCCATGGGCACGCGGTCCAGCTTCTCCACCACCTTCGCCAGCAGGGCCGGCGTGGGGATGCCCAGGCGGGCGTCCTTCATGTGCGTGGCGAAGCTGGACCCGGCGCCGCCCAGGGTCCGCAGGAAGGGGAAGACGTGCCGGTCGACGAGGTCGAACATCGCCCGGGGTTCCAGCGACCTGAAGCGGGACCAGCGCATCCGCTCGTACGGCACGCCGTCCTGGTCGGCCCCCTCGGGGAAGACGCGGCGCGCCATCGGCTTCTTCAGGGTGGCGGCCCGCGCCTCCTCCAGCGTGTGGAGTTCGTCCAGGCGGCGGATGAACAGCAGGACGGTGATCTGCTCCATCACGGCCAGGGGATTGGACATCCCGCCGGTCCAGAAGTCGTTCCAGATGTCGTCGATCTGACGCTTGATCTCACCCGTGATCATCAGGCCCCCCGGTTGCGGCGGGGACCGTGGTAGCGCAGGCGGGGCGGATGTGGAAAGGGCAAGATACCCTGGGCCTATCCGATCCGGTCATTCCCCTATTGCGGATAGTGTAGCACTCCTTTACGCCTTATCGGCGAGAGCGGTGGGGGGATGACGATGGTCGAGACGATCCAGGCGCAAGAGCGTCCGTTGATGAAGATCTTCAGCAACGACTATGCGTTCTCCATCCCGGACTACCAGCGCCCCTATTCCTGGGGTCTGGAACAGGTCGGCGACCTGCTGGCCGACATCCGGACCGCCATGCAGGATGACGACGGGGTGATCCCCATCCAGGACCTGTCGCCCTATTTCCTTGGCAGCGTCGTCCTGATCAAGGACCCGCTCCGCCCTGAAGCCCAGGTCGTGGACGGCCAGCAACGGCTGACGACGCTGACCATCATGCTGTCGGTCCTGCGGGAGCTGGCGCCGGCACCCTTGGCGATCAAGCTCCAAAGCTTCGTCTGCGAGGAAGCCGACATGCTGACCGGCGCGCAGGCGCGGTTCCGCCTGTCACCCCGGACGCGGGATCGGGATTTCTTCCGGCGCCACATCCAGGCCATGGGCGGTCTTGCGGGTTTGGACGCTGCGGGGGACGAGATTCCCGAGGCGCAGGCGAACATGCGCGCCAATGCCCTTTTCCTGAAGGAGCAACTCGCCGAACTGCCGCAAGGGTACAGGGATCGTCTGGCGGCGTTTCTTCTCCAGCGGTGCTTCCTGGTGGTCGTCTGCGCCTCCGACCAGGAGGCGGCCTACCGCATCTTCAGCGTGATGAACGACCGGGGCCTCGATCTGTCGGCGACGGATATCCTCAAGGCCGAGATCATCGGCGCGCTGCCGGAGAATGAGGAGCTGCGCAAGACCTATACGGACATCTGGGAGGATTGCGAGGCGAGCCTCGGCCGTTCCGCCTTCGAGGACCTGTTCGCCCATATCCGGATGATCGTGGCCAAGCAGAAGGCGCAGAAGACGCTCGCGGTCGAGTTCAAGGCGTACGTCCAACCGCAGAACGCGCCGGCCGCCTTCATCGACCGGATGCTCGTTCCCTACGCCGACGCCTACGAGACGATCATCCGCGAAGACTATCGCAGCACCACGCTTGCCGAGAGCATCAACGCGTACCTGCGATATCTGAACCGGTTGGACAACTTCGACTGGATGCCGCCAGCCATCTGGTACATGGCGAGGTTCAACCGCCACCCCGAGACGCTGCTGCCGTTCCTGGTGGAGCTGGAGCGCCTCTCCTACGGGCTCTTCATTCTCCGGCGCAACGCGACCGAGCGCATCCAGCGATATGGCAGACTGTTGACCTCGCTGGAGGGCGGCCTCGATTACCGCGACCCCGGCTCGCCGATGCAGCTCGATCCGATCGAGCGGTCGGAAATCCTGGGCCGGCTGAATGGACCGCTATATACCGAGACGCGCATCCGCTTGCCGGTCCTGCTGCGCCTCGACTCTGTGCTCGCGGACGGCGGTGTCCGCCATGATCCGGATGTGGTGACGGTGGAGCACGTGCTGCCACAGACCCCCCCGCCGGACAGCGTCTGGCTCGACTGGTTCCCCGATCCCGTGGAAAGGGCGGAGTGGGTCCACAAGCTCGGCAACCTGGCTCTTCTGTCCCGTCGGAAGAACAGCCAGGCCAGCAATTTCGACTTCGACCGGAAGAAGACGGAATACTTTCAGCGGAACGGGACAACGACGTTCGCCCTGACCACCTGGATCGTCAACAAACAAAGCTGGACGCGGGAGGTGCTGATGGAAAGGCAGGCGGAACTGGTCGGCGCCCTGGCCCGGCTGTGGCGGCTGGGCTGACGCCGGACCGGCGTGGCCACCGGCGGTGAGCGGGACAAGCCCGCTATGAGGGCGTGCGTTGAAGGGGCGCGTCGAAGGATTGTGACCGAGGGGCTTCCGCGTCTGAGGCCCCGGAACGCGAAAGGGCCGGGGATCGACCCCGGCCCTTTTCGTGCGCGCTGGACTGAGAGCTGGACTGAGACTGGAGCGGGCGAAGGGATTCGAACCCTCGACCCCAACCTTGGCAACGACCCATGGAACCGAACCGATCACCGAATGAGATCAACGCACTGTGCATTAAGCAATTGATAAAGAAAGATTTTTTAAATGGTAGAAGCTGCGCCCCGGTACGCGCTGCAACGCCCCATTACCCCTCCGCGTGATTCCCCCGGGATTCCCCGACCTGTAGACTGGCCGCCTGGGGAATCAGAATCGCGGCAAGGGGTTGATCTACATGCCGAAACTGACGAAGCGCGTGATCGACGCCTTGCGGCCGGGGGAATCGGACGATGTGTTCGCCTGGGACTCCGAACTCAAGGGCTTCGGCATCCGGCTCAAGCCGAGCGGGTCGCGCAGCTTCATCATCCAGTACCGCAACGCGGAGGGACGCCTGCGCCGCATGGTGATCGGCAAGGCCGGGACCCTGACGCCGGACGAGGCGCGCCGGCTGGCCCGCGAGCGGCTGGCCGAGGTCGCGAAGGGGGCGGATCCTTCCGCCGAGCGCCACGTCGCCCGCGAGGCGCCGACCGTGGCGGAAATCTGCGATTGATACCTGGCCGAGGCGGAAGCCGGGACCCTGCTCGGCCGGCGCGGGCGACCGATCAAGGCCAGCACCCTCGCCATGGACCGCAGTCGGATCGAAACGCATGTGAAGCCGCTGCTGGGCCGACGCACGGTGCGCAGCCTGACCCTGGAGGACATCGAGCGTTTCCAGGGCGATGTCGCCGCTGGCAAGACGGCCCGGCCCCGCGGGCCGAAGCGCGGCGGTGTGGCCACGGGCGGGGCCGGCAGCGCCAGCCGCACCGTCAGCATGCTGCACACCATCCTGGAACACGCCCGGCGCCGCAAGCGGATCGACGCCAACCCCGCCCGCGGCGTCCGCAAGATCGCCCCCGACCGCAAGCGCGACCGGGCGCTGACGGAGAAGGAGCTGGCCGCTCTTGGCAAGGCCATGCGGGAGGCGGAGACGGATCACGAGAACAAGACCGGCCTCGCCGCGATCCGACTGTTGCTGCTGACCGGGTTCCGGCGGATGGAGGCGATGGCGCTCCAGCTCGACTGGGTCAACCCGGAGAAGGGCTATATCCGCTTTCCCGACACCAAGAGCGGCCCCCAGGTGCGCCCAATCGGCCAGGCCGCCCTGGCCGTGATCCGCACCGCCCCCCGCCGGGAGGACAGCCCCTACGTCTTCCCGGCCGAGCAGGGCGACGGCCACTTCATCGGTGTCCCCCGCGTGCTCGCCCGCGTCTGCGCCCGCGCCAAGCTTACCGGTGTGACACCCCATGTCCTCCGCCACACCTTCGCCAGCATCGCCGCCGAGATGGGCTTCACGGAACTGACCGTCGCCGCCCTGCTTGGGCATGCCTCCCGCGGGGTCACGCAACGCTACATCCACCTGGACGAGGCGATCCGGGTTGCGGCGGACAGGGTGTCGGAGCGGGCGGAACTGTTGCTTATGGAGACGGCTCAACCGGGGTCGCCACGGCGACAGCGGGAACATCCGGAGACGGTGGAAACAAGTCACCATTACCCGGCCCGTCAAAGGTGAATCGCCGCACTAAGGTGGCCACCTGCAACATCCTTTGCCGCAACAGCGCTTCATCCAGGATGCCGGCATCAGAGGCCGCCTGCCGCACTATCCCCAGTGCTCGCACTGCGGAGTTCCCGGCCTTGCCTGCAACCACGTCGTACGGCTCATCCTCTACGTTCGACGCGAGTGACGCATACAGCTTCTCCCCTTGTTCTGGATATGCCGTGTTGAGCGCGAGCACGCCTGACAGGACAATGGGGGTGACTAGGTCTTGCGCCCCGCTCTCATCGGCACCACCGGAAGCCAGTTGGGTCCTGATGATCTGATAGATGTTGAGGAACCGCTTCGCCCGCCTCGGCGACCCAGACAGCAATGGCGCCACCAGCCTAATGGCTTCCCGGTCTCGTCGACCCAATGGCGCGAGGATGGGTATCGGGGGCAAGGCAACTTCGGACTCGGGCTGCTTTGGAGCCGTTGCCGGGCCTTGATTGGCCTCCGGGTCCGGTTCTCCATCGTCGTACATGTTCTCGTTTTCATTGTCGGTGCTGGAGAGGGTGGTCGCGGGCCCCTCGTCCCTTCCTCCCCCGGACGTTGCGTCAATCGCGCCGGCGGCTTTGGCGCCGGTGCCCACGGGACCAGGGGCATCTGCGCTGTCGCCGTCCGGGATCAACCCGAGCACGCCGTCGAGAAACCGTCCGCAGGCAACCCCGTCCATGGGCTCGACCCAGAAGGGGATCTGGAAGATTTTCTCCAGATAATCGCGCGGTCCGGCCGCCGCGGCACTCCCCTTGTCCTGGCGGAGCATACCGGAATAGTGCCGTTCCAGTGACCGTTCGACCCATCGGGAATCGACGGCGACCACGACAACGAACAGCGGGAACGCCAGAAGCAGGTGGACCGCCTGCAACACTTCCACCACCTTGTCCGGCGGGCACCGATCCAGATCGTCGATGAACAAGACGATGCGGTCGAAACTGGGGAGGTCCGTGGTGTTCCCGGTTTCATCCGGCATGGCTTGGCGGATCTTTTGCTCAACTTCCTTAGGCAAGGAGTCTTTGTGGCGGTCCAGGAGATCCCCTAACCGCTGTCGATAGCGCTGGTTGGCCGCAAGCGCATGTTGTTTGGCTCTGTTGTCACCTTTGGCCATACCGGCCATCAACTCTGACAGGTACTCAAAATCTTTGCGGATCGTGGCGACCAGCGTCAGATGTCGGGAGTAGTCGCCGCCGCCTGCCCGCTCGCGGATGAAGCGGGTCAGCCGGCCAGCAGCCCCCTGGGCGACATAGTCCCTTTCCGCCGCAGACAGGGCGTCCTGAGCCTGATGGAAGCGCCGCTCACTGTCCTGGAGCGCAAGCCGAGCCTGTTCGGCCCCGGCCTCAGCCGTTGCGATCTGGTCGGCTTCCCCCGCCACGGCCTCGGTGGCGATGGCATCGAGTGCTGTCCGTACTTTCTCCAGTTTGTCCAGGACGGGCTTGGCCCTATTCAGCCAAGCTCGGACCACGGCGGCGGCTCCAGTCAGGGTCACCAGCAAGCTGGAAAGCTCCAGGCGCGCCTGTTGCAGCCAAGTGGACTCCAGAGCATGCGCCGTCCATTGATGCATTGCCGCCAAGCCGAACGGGAACGCAATCACCCCAACCGCCAGGACCAGGACCTCCCAGCCCGGAACCGTTTGGCGCAGCCCCCGCCAAAGGACCCATGCGCGTGTGGACAGTGTACCTCCGGTCTGCCACAGCTCCAGCAGCTGCTGGCTATGCTGCTCCAAGCCCTCGATCCCGGTGCCGTTTGCGAGTTCCGAGATCGCTTTCGCCGGATTGTCCTTCACCTTGGCTAATGCTTCCGGCTGGAAGGCGCGGCGGACAGCTGCCAGCATGGTCTCCGTCCCATGCAGGGACTTTTTCTGCACCGCCTCGCCATAGACTTTGCGAGCCTTTGCAACCTCCGTCTCCGCTTGCCGGGTGGCAAGACCCGCGGCGACCAACCCCTCCAATGCCTCCAGGCGCAGGCGTCGGGCGGTCGCCAGCTGGTCGAACAGATCATCCGGCCGCCGGTCTGTTTCCTGATCCCGGATCCACCGATCCAGTTCCTGGAAGATGTGGTGGACCAGGCTGGCCCACAGGTTCTGTTCCACATAGTGCCAGGCATTGAAGCGGATCGGCACGATATGGTGGCAGAACTGTCGGTCTCCACTCTCCCGCGCCGCCTGCGCCACCTGCTGCGCCAGGGCACCCATCCGCTCCATGAAGAAGCTCTTGCCGCTCCCCCAGTCTCCGAACAGCGCAATGGACAAGGGCGGCTGCGTGGCTCGCAGGGTCACCAGTTCCGCGAATGCTTTCGCATCCCGATCCACGCCCAGAAGATCAGGGCCCGTCGTGGTGTCAGCTTGGAAGCGGGTGATGCGACGAGTCGGAGGCGACTTGGAAGACTGAGACTCTGACAACGATATCGATTCAAGAAATTGCTTCGCCAGCCCACCCAAATCCGGAAATATTTTCTCAATAGCTCTCGTAAAATTTTCTGGGTTTATGTCAGGAAAATTTTCGTTTGGGAATATCTTGGATATTGACGATAGAAGATGATTGATTCCGAACTCCGGTTTCTTCTCTTTAACTGATGCGGCTGCAGAATCCCTAATCAATCTCACATAAGTGGATGATAGCTTTATAGAGCCAAATTTTATATCACCCGATACCGTTTCTCTTAAATCCGTGAACAGTCCCGTTGAATATCCACGATGGTGCTTGATGATACTCTGGACCAGATTGGCAACGTCGATCTCCTTCGTGACAATCGCGGCTCCACGCTGGGTCAGCCGCCGAGGTACCAGGAAGGCCGCATCCGACATCGCGTGAAGCAGCCATCCAACCTCCATCACGCCGTTCCGCCGAGCGGCGACCCGTTCGGCAATGGTGACGACGCGGCGCACTTGCCGATCTGCGGTCGCAAGAAGCGATGGCGTCTGCTTGCCACGCTTGATCTCGCTCACCGCCATCCGGACGGCCTGCCAGTCCTCAGGCTTGTGGGAGACCAGCACCAGCTCCATTGGGTCTCCGGGCATCTCGCAGGCAAACTTCCAGACAGCCCGCAACATGGCGGTGGCCGTCTTTACGGCATTTGCCCCACCGTCGCCCGCGCCCAAAAGCGGAAGAACCACGCGATTCAAGGACGGTGGTGGAGCTTCGTCCCGGAACGCCCGGAGCACGTGGAGTGTGGCGGTATGGGCGAGGGTGGGTTCACTTGGGTCTTGGAACGCGGTCGCGAGAATCAGTACCGGTGGGAGAGAGGCGCTCACCGCTAAGTCACCAGTTGCAACCAAAAGCGGGCGGTCGGCGGCGTATGGCTCCACCTCCACGGCGGCTGACGCTCCGATCCGGTTACGGAGACGGCCCCATCCATCGGGGCCGAGGACCATCTGCAAGGCCCGAGCGAGCCCACCACTCAAATCCTGGATATGCGGCCCCGTTGGTACCACCAGCGCGTCGGCCGAGATTTCCCAAGGTGTGCTGGTCGTTACGGCACGGACGGCCACATGGCCGAACTGCCCGATTTCGAGCGATTCCTGCGATTCTGACAGGAAGAACATGCGCGCCCACCGAAAGAGGAGTGTCCAAGGTGGTAGCGCGTAGTGCGTACGGTTTTCCTTTGCAACTATTTTGGATGCGCGCGCGGATCCCGTCGCTTCTGGATTGATGCTGGGGCCCGCTCTCTGTGCGCCGATGCCTGCTCAATGCACCGTCGGCCGGCGTTCGTAGACGAAACGGAAGGTGTCCTGGACCTTCAGTTGCCAGATGTCCTGGGCGAAGGCGTCGGGGAGCTTGTCCAGCTCCTCTTCGATGGCGAGCACGACCGCGGCACGCTGGGCGGGCTTGCGCCACCAGTCGATGATGGCGGTCTCCCGCTTCAGCCGGGCCAGCAGGTCGCGGGCGACGGTCTTCACCTGCACCGTCTCGGCGCGTGACAGCGTCGGCCCTGGTTTGACCAGCAGGTCGAAAACGGCCAGCTCCTCCTCGCTCAGCTGTTCGCGGGTGGCGCGGCGGGTCTCCTCGTCCAGCTCCTTCACGAAGGCCAGCAGCCGGTCGAACAGCCGCTCCAGCGAGACGGTGTTGGCGTTGTAATCGGCGATCAGCTGTTCGAGCTTCTCGGCCAGGTCGCGGCGCGACGGGTTGGCGGAGACCATCTCCTCCAGCTTCGCCTTCGCGGCGGCGATCAGGGCTTCCGCCTTGCTGCGCCGGTTGCCGCCCTTCAGGCCGCCGGCCAGCTTTTCGAAGTCGATGGCGGAGAGGTCGAACAGCTCTCCCAGCTCACCGGGCCCGCGCAGCGGGATGTCGATGTCGATGCCGGCGATGGACCGCTGGATCAGGGCCGCCATCTCCGCCCGCACCCGGGCCAGCGCCGTCGGGTCGGGGCGGGTGCTGGCCCGGATGGCGTCGGCGACGATGCTGATGGCGGCCACGTCGCGGGTGAAGTCGGAGGCCGCCTCGTCCGGCAGGATGGCCTTGTAGAGGCGCAGGATGAGGCTCGCCTGCGCCAGGAAGGCGTGCCGCCGGTTCTCCGGATGGATCAGCGCGTCGGCCGCTTCCTTCACCCGCACCATCCGGTCCAGCTTGTTCGTCGTCCAGATGGCGTCCAGGTCGGCCCCGTGGGCGGAGCAGAGCAACCGGACGGAGGCCAGCTTGTCCCGCAGCACCTGGACCAGCGCCCGCTTGTCCTCGATGGGCCGATCCTCCCCGCCACCGGGGCGCGGGCGGGCATAGATGGCGAGCGCCTTCTGCAGGTTCGCGAACACGCCGACATAGTCGACGATCACCCCCGCCTCCTTGCCGGGCGCGCGGCGGTTGGCCCGCGCGATCGTCTGCATCAGCGTGTGGTTCCGCATCGGCTTGTCGATGTAGATGGTGGAGCAGGTCGGCACGTCGAAGCCGGTGATCCACATGGCACAGACAAAGACCAGCCGAAGCGGGTGCGCCGGGTTCTTGAAATCCTCGTCCAGGTCCTCCGCCTGCATCCGCGCCCGATGGGGGCGGATGTCCAGCCCGCGCTCGGCCAGATCCGCCACCTCGTTCTGGCCCTGGCTGACGATCACGGCCATGTCGGTCGCCTTCAGCCAGGCCAGATTGTCGGCGATGGCGGGCTTCAGGTCGTCCGGGGCGGCGGCCAGTTCCGCCTCCGCCGCCGCGATCAGGGCGGCCCAGCGCCGCCGCACCAGATCGTGCATCTGCACGGCGGTGGCCTTGTCGATGCTGACGACCATGGCCTTGCCGCGATAGCCGCGCCCGGAGAAATGGCGCACCAGATCGGCGGCGATCTTGTCCAGGCGGTCGGGGTTGGTGATCAGCTGGTAGAGGTTGCCCAGCTTGCGGGCGAGCGCGCGCTCCTCCTCCTCGTCCAGGCCGGAGCCGTCGATGATCGCCTGGGCCTCGTCCTTGAAGCTGTCATTGACGATGTGCACCTCCGGCACCCGCTTCTCGTAATAGAGCGGGACCGTCGCCTCGTCCTCCACCGACTGGCCGAAATCGTAGATGGAGACATAGTCGCCGAACACCTCACGGGTCGGCTCGTCCCCCGCCATCAGCGGCGTGCCGGTGAAGCCCAGGAAGGCGGCGTTGGGCAGGGCGCGGCGCAGGTTGAGCGCCAGCTGGTCGTACTGGCTGCGGTGCGCCTCGTCGGTGATGACGATGATGTCCGACCGGTCGGACAGCCGCTCGTATCGCTCCCCCTTGGACGCTGTGGAGAATTTCTGGATCAGGGTGAAGACGTAGCGCTCATCGCCGCGCAGCAGCCGCTTCAGGTGCTCCCGGTCCCGGGCCCGCGCGTCGTCCAGGTCCTTGGTCACGGCGCCGGTGGCCGCATAGGTGGACGATATCTGGTCGTCCAGCTCCGTCCGGTCGGTCAGGATGACGAAGGTCCAGTTGCCGCGAATGGTGCGGTGGACCTTCTCCGTGAAGAAGACCATGGACAGGCTCTTGCCGCTGCCCTGGGTGTGCCAGAACACGCCCAGCTTGCCGGCGTCCGGCCCTGTCGTCCCGCGCAGCCCGATCAGCTTGGCGATGGCGTTGTTGACGCCCAGAACCTGATGGTTCTGGGCGATCTTCTTGACCAGCCCGTCCCGCGTCTCCTCGAAGGCGGTGAAGTTCTCCACCAGGTCCAGCAGGCGGGCGGGCGTGCAGGCGGCGCGGATGGCCGTCTCCAGGCCGGGGCGGGGCGCCTCGTCCTCCCGCTCGATGCGCTTCCAGGGCTTGAACTGGTCGAATGCGGCGTGGCTGGCCCCGATCACGGCGTCGATGCCGTTGGACAGCAGGGTGATGCCGTTGAAGTCGAACAGCCGGGGAATCGTGTCCTTGTAGTCGCGGAGGTTCTCGTCATGGGCGGCGCGCAGCGGCCGGCCCAGGCCCTTCAGCTCCCCGAACAGCAGGGGGATGCCGTTGACGAAGCCGACGATGTCGGCCCGGCGCTGCCACAGATCGCTGGCGAACCAGACCTGCCGGGCCAGCAGGAAGTCGTTGGCGGCCGGGTCGCGCCAGTCGATCGGGCGCACCACCTCATCCACCATCTCCCCATCGGCCCCGCGGGTGCGGACGGGCACGCCATCGCGCAGCAGGCGCCAGACCTCGCGGTTGGCGGCCACCGGCTCCATCGCCCCGCGATCGCGGGTCAGCTCCGCCTCCGCGAGATCCAGTGCCTCGGCCGGCAGGCCGGGGTTCAGCCGGGCAAGGGCGGCGCGCAGGCGGCGGGGCAGCACCATGTCCCGCCGGCCGGTCCGTCCCTCCGTGCCCTCCGGCCCGAAGGTCTCCCCGGACAGGTCCGCCGTCTGCCAGCCGAGCGACGCGAACAGCTCCACCGCCGCATCCTCCACCAGATCGCCCTCGCCCAGCCCGGCATACAGCCGGTCGGGTTGGACGAAATCGCGGTCGCGGGGCGGCGGCGTCATTCGGCGGCGAGGTCCTGCGGCAGCGCAGCCCGCGACACGTCGATCTCCCCGGAGATCAACTTGGGCAGGAGAAGGTCGCGGGCGGCGCGGAGGTTTTCGCTCGCTCGTTGGAGCGATTGAATGAGAGCGAAAATCGGCTCCAATCTCTCCTCAACAGCTTGCACTGTGTCGGCGGGCGGGAGCGCCACCTTCAGCCGATGCACATCATTTCGGTTCAGCGTTGGGACGGCGGCACCGGACGCCTGCCCTTTCAAATCTAGGCATGAAAGCAGGCAATACGCAAACCTCGGCCCGACCCTCTTGAAGTCCTTGACCCAAAGCGTTGTGTTCAGCGGCCAGAAATCCTGGTCAACGAAGTTCACGGTCCCAATCGTCCCGGACCTGCCGGTCACGATGCCGGGCGCGGAGACCTTGGCTTCATTGTGGGTGCCATGATGTCCTGTCGCTGCGAAGACCGGAACGTCGCCAGGGGTTCTGTCCGACACAGGCAGATCGAAGCCACGCTGAAGGGTCAACACATCACCGAGATCGTGAAGCCCCCATCCATCCGGCAATGCGTCCCGAAGGGCCTCCTGGCCTGCGACCAGATAGCAAAGCGCTGCCTCTGCGTCGAACAGCCGCCGCGCCATCTCCTCCAGGATCGCGATCCGCCGCGTATTGTTCTCGATCAGGTCGTCGTAGGCGGAGAGGATGTCGGCGATGCGCTGCTGAACCGCAACTGGGGGCAATGGAATTCGAACCAGCTTTAGATTGTAAAGGTTGATCACCTGTTGTGCCGTTCCCCCAGACTGCGAAAACAGTTCGGCGCGTCCCTGCGGCGACATCAGCGCGTACTTCGCGTAGTGAGGAGCGCATTCCTCCCCAAGAGCAACAAGTCCCACTTGCCGAGCCAAGTTGGCTCCCCGAAGTCTGTAAGGCACAACAGCGACTTCGCCTGGATAGCCCACCAGAGAAACGATTAGCTCACCGCCTTCGAGAATCGTTCTTGCGTACTTTTCTGAGACTGAGGGCGATATCGTCCGCAACTGCTCCTCAATTATGCGGCCGCCAAAAACATCACCACCTCTAATGAACTTGATGCCATTCACCACAGGCTCGGGGCCAGGCTGGACCACGCCGTATGTAATCGGCCGGTGCTCTACGGTAAGTGATGACAAGGTTCTGAGTGGCCACTGCGACATCACTCCGCCCCCAACAGATCAGCCACGTTCGCCGCGATCTTCGCCTGCAACCCCGCCGCCTCGGCGTTCAGGACCTCCAGCTCCTCCTGCAACGCCTCCAGCCGCTCCTTGAAATCCACATCGTCCTTGGCACCGGGGGCGACGCCGACATAGCGGCCGGGGTTCAGGCTCCAGCCCTGGGCCTCGATCTCCGCCCGGCTCGCCACCTTGCACAGGCCGGGCACGTCCCGGTACCGGCCGTCGGAGAAATGCTCCCGCAGGGCGGCCGCACTGCCGCGCAGGGCCTCCGCCGCCTCACCGCGCCACAGCCGGGCGATGTTGGCCAGGAACTCGATCTGCCAGCCCTCGAAATCCCGGTGCGCCCGGTCGATCTGCCGGTAGGTGTGGCGGGCGTCGATGAACAGGACCTGATCCTCGCGCGGCCCGCCCACCTTGCCCTTGTCGAAGAACCACAGCGTCACGGGCAGGGTGACCGTGTAGAAGAAGTTGGTGCCGACGGCGACCATCACGTCCACCGCGCCGCTTTCCACCAGCGCCTTACGGATCTCCGCCTCCTTGCCACGGGCGTCGGACGCGCTGTTGGCCATGACGAAGCCGGCCCGGCCGGTATCGTTGAGGGCGGAGTGGAAGAGCTGGATCCACAGGTAATTGGCGTTGTCCGTCGTCGGCACGCCGAAGGGGAAGCGGGCCTTGACGCCCACCAGCCGCTCCCGGTCGATGCCGGAGACGTTGAAGGGCGGATTGGCCATGACGAAGTCGAACCGGCCGGTGGCCTTGTGCGGGTCGGCGTACATGCTGTTCGCCTCCGCCAGCTCCCCCGTCAGCCCATGCACGGCCAGGTTCATGCGGGCGAGGCGCAGGGTGTCGCGGTAAAGCTCCACCCCGTATATGGACAGCTCCTTCTGCGGCGACTTCTCATGCGCCTTCACGAAATCGGCGGAATGCACGAACATGCCACCGGACCCGCAGGCGGGGTCCAGGATGCGGCCGTGGTAGGGCTCGATGATCTCCACGATCAGCTTGACGATGCTGGCGGGGGTGTAGAACTCGCCCCCCTTCTGCATCGTCTCCATGGCGAAGGCGCCCATGAAGTACTCGTAAACCTGCCCGAACGCGTCGCCGGCGATGTCCAGCGGGTGCAGCAGCTTCAGCAGCTCGCGCAGCGTCTCCTTCGGCAGGCCCTGGTAGGTCTTGGGCAGCACGTCGGCCAGATAGCTGTTGTCCCGCTCGATCGCCGCCATGGCGTCGTTCAGGTGCTTTCCCAGGTTTTCCCCCTCCGGCAGGGCGATCAGCCGGGAATAGCGCGCGTCCTCCGGCAGGTAGATGACGCCCCGGCTGATGAAATCCGCCGGCCCGATGGTACGGCGCGACCCGGGGGCCGGCTTCAGCGCCTTCGCCATCTCGGTGAAGCGGGACTCCGCATAGCGCAGGAACAGCAGCCCCAGCACCGGATAGGCGTAGTCCGACGGCTTCAGCCCCGCATCGGCGCGGAGCTTGTCCGCCGCCTTCCACAGGGTCTGATCGATCTCACGCAGGTCGGCGGGCACGGGCGGGGGACTCCTGGATGCGGGCGGGGCGACTATGACGTGCAATTAATTGCACGCGCAACCGGGGCGGTCAGCGCGTCTTGGACAGCTGCTCGATCAGCGCATCGGTGGTTCGGGCCAGTTCGGCATAGCGTTGGTCCAGCTTCCTCAGCCGCGAAAGGCGTTCCTCAAGGGGCTGCCTGGCCACGGTCGGTGTCTCCAGATAGGTCTCGGGGCGCAGGTCGTAGTGTTCGGCGCGAATCCGGTCTTCATCGACCTGGGCCACACGCAACGTATCCAGTGCCGCGTGCCCGGTCCGGACCGCCTGGGTGATCGCTTCGGCCTCCGCCGCATCCAGCGCCACACGCTTGCGTTCCTTGCGGCCGAGCAGCATCGCATCCACGAAGGTGACGAATCCGGGATCTCTTCCCTCTGGATTTCGCAGCATGATGACGGCCGGGGCCAGCTTGGTCGACGGGGACAGCACACCCTTCGGCAGCATGATCACCGCCGCGACCTGATGCCTGGAGACCAGGTGCCGACGGACCGCCTCATCCTCCGACCGATACAGGAATCCCGGTGGGATGAGCATCGCGGCGCGCCCGCCGGGCGCCAGCCGTTCCGCCGCGTAGCTCACGAAGGCCGCTTCCGCGTTGAGCGATGGCCGGCTGTTAAGCATGCCCTGGAGCTCAAGCGCATCGAGTTCGGCCCGGGCCATGCTCCGCCCGAACGGTGGAGCGGAGAGGATGAGGTCGAACTTCCGCTCGTAGCCGGGCTGTCGTGCGCCGGACACGATGTCCGAAGTGTCCCCGCCGAGCAGGCTCAGCCTCAACGCGGCAAGCGCCGCGACCTCGGAATTCAGTTCAACGCCGGTCAGATGCGCATGCCGGTCGCCATCGTTTTCCTGCAGACGGGAGATGGCCGACGCCAGGAACGATCCACTGCCGCAAGCCGGATCGAGGACCTTGGCGTCGGCCCGCAGCGGGGCGAGATCGACCATCATCCGAACCACGTCGGCAGGCGTGAAGAATTGGCCCAGTTCGGCCATCTCGTTGCCCAGCAGGTCCATTTTTGTGTCCAGCCACCGGGCGAACAGGCGCTGCGCCTCGACCTCCGGCCCGATGTAGAGCCCGGCGAGGTGATCGACCCATGCGGTGAGCGCCCTATTGTCCGCAGCCTGGAGGACCGTCACGAGCTCCGTCGCGGCCTGGACCGGAACGACACGATAGAGGATATCGAGAAACAGGCCTTGGAAATGGGAACGGTGCTGGCCGCCTGGGGCCCGCAGGGATCGTTGAATCTCATACCATTTCGCCGGGTCGTCGCGGTCGCTGACGGCTTTGGCCGCCATCAGAACCATCAGCGCGACGGCGCCGTGTCCCCGCGTCTGACGGCCAAGGTCCTGCCCGATCCTGGTGAGGGCGGCGAAGGCATCGTCCAGCTTACGCGCCAGCGCTTGATCGGTCATGACATGGGGTCCAGGGCGCGGTCGATGATGTCCATCGCGATTGCGCGGCGCTCTTCGATTAGGTCCAGGCCAGCACGGTACTGCTCATCCGCGTTGCGGATCAATTCGACCAGCAGCGCCTCCCGCGCCGGTGGCCGGAACCGGACGTCGGCGATCGATTTCACAGGCAGTCCCGAGACGACCGACGCGACGGACTTGCTCATCAACTCGCTCTGGACCCGATTTGACCGAAACAGCGCAAAGAGGGTCTCTGGTCGGATAAAGCCTGTCGGCCGGACGATAGCGATGTTGACCGAGGCATAGGCCCCTTCATGGTCCGCGGTCACTCTCGCCGTCTTCAGTAGCGTGCCCCGTACGGAAACCAGGACGTCGCCATCCTGCAGCCGATAGTGATCCTGGTCGGCTGGCTTGACCTGCTGGAGGCTTTCGCGGGGGGCGATCCCGCCGTCGGCCATATCCTTGATGTTGATCAATGGGATATCGGCCGCCGCCGGGTCCTTGGACAGCCTGCTTAGGTTCACTCCCAGGAAGACCTTGGCCACATCGGCCACGCTGACCGTCCGTTCCATCGGCATCGGAAGCTCCCCTCGGGCCGTGGTTTTGCTCTAGCGGTACTCGGTCATGAAAAAAATGTCTAGAGCGGTCTTGTCAGTCCGAGGTATCAGTCCTACTTGAGCTATGGACGTTGCGAAAGGGTGTTCCGCCCGTCCCGATGTCCATCGGAGCGCAGCAGACTGGCTATTTGCTGTAGGAAGCTTCGGTCAAGTATCTAACGCACTTAACGAGGAGGTTACAGCCGTTTAACGCCACGTCCCTGACCGACGCGAGGTCGAAAAATACCCCGCAGCTATCGCTGCGGGGCCGAAGGATGCCATTAGCTTCCCAATGGCCTAACAATTCACAGCCCTGAAGCTGGTGCGCCTTCGGCAGCAAGTCAACCCTTCAAGAGGAGGTGGCAATGAGGCAACTCATTGAATTCCTGCTCTGGCTGCTGATCGAGGTGCTGATCAGGTTGCTGGACTGGGTCCTTACGTGGCCGTTCTAAGAGCGGCACAGGCGAGGCTGGCCGGAGTGATCCGGTCAGCCCCCCTGTTTGAAAGCAGTCGCAATACCGCAGATCCTGGTCTCCGTATGGCAGGCTGGGTCGTGTTGGTAGCCGGCGGCGACCAGACACGAAACTTGATGGACGCCCGAGGCTGCCAGACGTTTTCGGGCCGGTTCGGCCAGACCGAACTCCACCCAGGCGCCCCCGCCGTCTGCTCCACGATCCCGCCGAACGGCCCGGCGCACAATCGCGACGATGACAAGCCAGTCTCGGGCACGGGTTAACCGGGATCAGCAAGATAAACCCTGTGTGCTGCCATGTGTTAAGCCGTTGCAACGACGAGATTTTCGCGTCTACGCGCTCGCTTCCGGCGAACATCCCCGAACAAGGTCCGAAGGGGCTTAACCGCTTCCCCGATGGAATGAGAATCCACCCATCCGCGCAAGGGAAGAGTGCCGGGCGCGGGCGGGGGGCCGTCAAGGGCGGCTGCGCCGTCGCCTCCGGCGAGGCGCGTGACGCGCCCCCTGGACCGCCCCCGCCGGCCCGGCAAAGGGCTCCCATGCGCGAATGGGGGAGTCAGATCGCCGAAGCGATGCGGCCGGAGGGGGCGGCAGGACCGTACCCAGCCTTGCGCCGATGGGATAAACTGCGGCCGGACGTGTAGGCCGGCTGTGGACCGGCCTCGGCAAGCTGATGGCGGCAAGGGTAATGGCGATGGAACGGCTGGACAGGATCAGCCTGCGGCCGGAGGTGATGGGCGGCAAGGCCTGCATCCGGGGAACGCGGGTGACCGTGGGTATGGTCGTCGGCATGATCGGCGCCGGGGTCGGCATCGATGACATCCTCGCCGACTACCCGTACCTGGAGCGGGACGACATCCTCCAAGCCCTGCGCTACGCCGCCTGGCTGGCGGAACAGCGGGACGTGGACCTGGCCAGCGCATGAAGCTGCTGGTCGACATGAACCTGTCGCCGCGCTGGGTGGACCTGCTGACTGCGGCGGGGTTCGAGGCTCAGCACTGGTCGCGCCTCGGCCCCGGCGACGCGCCGGACGCCGACATCATGGCCCATGCCCGGGACAACGGCTTCGTCGTGCTCACCCACGACCTGGACTTCGGAGCCATGCTGGCCGCCACACAGGGGGACAGGCCCAGCGTGGTCCAGCTGCGCGCCGCCGACCTGCGGCCGGAGGCGATCGGCCAAGCCGTCGTCGCGGCGCTGCGGCAGCTGGCGGAGGAGCTGGCGGAGGGCGCGTTGGTCACGCTCGAACCCGGCCGCAGCCAGGTGCGGCTGCTGCCCCTGGCATCCCGCCCCTGACCCGCTGTCCCGATCAGGGCTCCAGCTGCCAGAAGCCCAACGTCACGGCCTCGACAGCGCGACCGCGACGATGCTCCTTCATGGTCGCCTGCAAGCCGGCGCGGGCAGCCAGTTCGCGCCGCGCCTGGGCCAGCACGTTGCGGCACAGGTCGGTCGAGTCGCGGTAGACGCCCTCCGGCACGCCCATCAGGGCGCACAGCTCCGGAATGGTCAGCGTCAGGCTCGGGTGGCGCCGGCCGGCATAGAGGCAGCCCAGCTCGTAGAGCCGCAGCGCGTATTTGGAGGCGAAGGCCAATACCGCGGCCCGGTCCAGCACGGCATAGACGCCCGAGGCGGTGAAGAGTTGCCGGGCCGGCTCGGCCAGACGGAATTCCACCCAGGCCCCGCCGTCCTCCGCCGTCTCCTCCACGATCTCGCTGAACAGCCCGGCGCGCAGCACCGCCGGCCGCCCCCGCGAAGAGGCGGCTGGCAGCTCCAGCCGGATGCCGGCGACCTCCGCCAGCAGAGGCCCGATACGCTCGTTGCCCTTGTGGCCCTGGCGGATCGCGCGCTTGGAGAGCCGGTGCCGGCGGTCTGTGAAGCCGGCCTCCGCAGCTGTCACCACCATGAGCAGCAACAGGCGCCGGGCGGCCAGGGACGGCGACTGGCCGGCCAGGAAGCGGGCCTCCACCAACTCGCGGGGTTCGACCAGCTCGGCGCCCGCATGTTGGCGGGCGGCTTTGGCCACACGCACCAGGCGGCCGGTCGGAAGCGTGTCCCGTAGCGGCGGCGCGGGGGCATCGGTCATGGCGCCCCCAGGGCGGGGCGCGCCCCCGATTCCTCGGGAAACGGCCCCCCATCCCTCGGGATGGTGCCCCCGACTCCTCGGGCACCGCCCCCGATCCCTCGGGATATGACCCGTAAGCCTTTGCCGCCAAACGGCTTTATGGCCCTCGAACCGGAATCCGGAATCTTCGAATCTAGGCAGACCACGTGTCCACAGCCCATGCCGCTCTTACCGGACCAAGGCTAGGCAAGCTTCGGAGCTGGCGTGCCCATCGAGGGGTGTGCTGGGGCGTAGGTTGACAGGCGTGTGCGCGCCGAGCGGTTCGGAGTGGCCGACTGCCGACAGGATATGGACCAATCAGGCGGGAGGTCGGGCGGTCACAGACGTGCGCTCCGGTGCGACAGGACACGCCGTCGCGGGCCTTACTATGATTCCCCCCGGATTCCCCGGCAAACAAAAAGGGCCGGGGAATCGCCCGGCCCTGCCGCTAAGTGCTTGGAGAGACTGGAGCGGGCGAAGGGATTCGAACCCTCGACCCCAACCTTGGCAAGGTTGTGCTCTACCCCTGAGCTACGCCCGCCCGGTCTCTGGCACCACCGGGCGCCCCCGGCGGTGAGCGCGGACTATACCCAGCGCGCGACGCGTTGCAAGCGCTTTGTTGCGCCCCACGGATGTCGCCGGGGCCGGGCCGGGGGGCGGCGCACCGGCCGGCGAATCCGGGCGGTTTGCGGGGCGCGCCGTTCCGGCCTATATAAGCCCCAACCGAAGACACCGACACGCCCGGGAAACGACCCATGCAGTTCAACCTGTCGCCCAATCCGGCGCCCGCCGCCCCGCCCGCCGGCCTGATCAAGGACGGCACCGACCAGAGCTTCATGGCCGACGTCATCGAGGCGTCGCGCGACGTGCCCGTGCTGGTGGACTTCTGGGCGCCCTGGTGCGGCCCCTGCAAGCAGCTGGGCCCGGCGCTGGAGAAGGTGGTGACCGCCGCCAAGGGGGCCGTGAAGCTGGTCAAGATCGACACGGACAAGAACCCGGCCGTGGCCGGGCAGCTCCGCATCCAGTCGATCCCGGCCGTGTTCGCCTTCTACACGGCCCGGCCGGTGGACGGCTTCGTCGGCGCCCGGCCGGAACCCCAGCTGAACCAGTTCGTCGACCCGCTGGTGCAGGCCGCCGGCGGCCCGCCGGGGGCGGCCGACATCGCCGCCATCCTGGATGAGGCCAAGCAGCTGCTGGAGGCGGGCGACGCGGAGAACGCGGCCGGCATCTACAACGAGGTCCTGCAGGTGGAGCCGGAGAACGCGGCCGCCTATGCCGGGCTGATCCGCTGCCTGCTGGCGGTGGGGGAGACCGACCAGGCCAAGCAGCTGCTGGACGGCGCGCCGGAGAGCATGGCGAAAAGCCCGGATCTGGCCGCCATCCGCACCCAGCTCGACCTCGCCGAGCAGGCGAAGGCGGCCGGGCCGATCCCGGACCTGATGAACGCGGTGGCGAAGAACCCGAACGACCACCAGACCCGCTACGACCTCGCCCTGGCGCTCTATGCCGCCGGCAAGAACGAGGCGGCGGTGGAGGAGCTTCTGGAAATCGTCAAGCGCGACCGGGAGTGGAACGAACAGGCCGCGCGCAAGCAGCTTCTGAAGTTTTTCGAGGCGTTCGGGCCCACGGACAAGCTGACGGTCATGGCAAGGCGGAAATTGTCATCTATCTTGTTCGCATGAGCCGGAATCCGTTCGACCCGACATTCGACCAGCTGCCCGCGACGATCCCCGTCTTTCCGCTGACGGGAGCCCTGCTGCTGCCGCGCGGGCGGCTGCCGCTGAACATCTTCGAGCCGCGCTACCTCGCCATGGTGAAGGACGCGCTGGCCTCCGACCGCATGATCGGCATGATCCAGCCGCAGGGGCCGGTGCCGAACAACGGCATCGCCCGCGACCCGGCGCTGTACGAGATCGGCTGCGCCGGCCGCATCACCAGCTTCGCCGAGACCGACGACGGCCGCATCCTGATCACGCTGACCGGCGTATGCCGCTTCACCGTGGCGCAGGAGCTGGCGACCACGCGGGGCTACCGCCGGGTCGTCCCCGACTGGGAGCCGTTCAAGGCCGACCTGGAGGAGGTGGAGGGCACGTGCCTGGACCGCGACCGGCTGACCAGCGGGCTGAAGGTCTATTTCCAGCAGTGCGGCATCTCCGCCAACTGGGAGGCGATCGAGCAGACGCCGGACGAGCGGCTGGTGCACAGCCTGGCCATGATCTGCCCGTTCGAGCCGACGGAGAAGCAGGCCCTGCTGGAGGCGCCGGACCTGCCCAGCCGGGCGCAGATGCTGCTTGCGCTGATCGAGATGGCGGTGCACGACTTGCCCGGCGGCGACACCGCCAAGCATTGACGGTCCAGAGGTCAGGCGCCCATGCCCGAGTCCGCCAAGGTCGACCCGAAACTCCTGGAAATCCTGGTCTGCCCCCTGACCAAGGGGCCGCTGCGCTATGACGCCGACGCGCAGGAGCTGATCAGCGACCAGGCCGGCCTCGCCTACCCGATCCGCGACGGCATCCCGATCATGCTGGTGGACGAGGCGCGGCACCTGGACGACACGCCGCCCCACGCCGCACGTTGAGGGGCCATACCATGGCGACCGAGGAACGTTTCGCCAGCGATCCGTTCGGCACCAGGGCGTGGCCGACGGAGGTGCGGGTCAGGAAGGCGGAGAAGCTGCTGGTCGTCGCCTTCGACGACGGCGCGCGCTTCGAGCTGCCGGCGGAGTATCTGAGGGTGGAAAGCCCCTCGGCCGAGGTGCAGGGCCACAGCCCCAGCCAGAAGCAGACCGTGGCGGGCAAGCGCGACGTCGGCATCACGGGCGTGGAGCCCGTGGGCAACTACGCCATCAAGATCCTGTTCGACGACGGCCACGACACCGGCATCTTCTCCTGGACCTACCTGCACGAGCTTGGCGCCAAGCAGGCGGAGAAATGGGCGGACTACCTGGCCGCCCTGGAGAGGAAAGGCCTCAGCCGCGACCGGCGGCGGTAGACTCCAGAGTACCAGTCCCCTGAGCCATGGTGAGCAGCGCACGGCGAATTTCGCCGTCGCGGATATGCGAATCCGACCGGGCGTCGCGGACGTGACTCGCATCGGTTGTGTATTGACCGCGATTGCTTCCTTATAATACCCTTTGCTCCTGTAGGGATATCATGAATGGTTCCTGACGCGTCCGAGATTCCTCGGGCGTGAACGCATCCGCTTTACGTGTGGAGGTCTAAATGCCTATCTCGAGGATCAAGGGAAACACTATCTCCATCAATGTCGACGGCAAAATCATCGACATCAAGAATCCGAAGAGGGGAGGATGGGATCTGAACAAGGCGCTGTTGGACCCGAAGAACTTCAAGGATTTCGCCAACGATCCCCAGGCCTTTACCGGAAAGTACGGCTTCAAGGTCGATGCGGACATTTCGGCCAAGTTGAAGGATGCGCTGAAGGGGGTCGACAGCCTTGAACAGCTGCGGGGCTTGGTCGGCACGAGAGACCCCAGCATCGTCGGCGCGACTGTCTGGGCGGTCGCGGCCGGTTCCTATTCGATGGCCTCCAGCAAGATCGCCGTCGCTTTCTGAACTTCAGTAACGGGCCGGCCGGGAGCCCGGCCGGCCTCCATCCCGCCAGAAGTGGAGGACGCGATGATCTTTCCGCGCAGCTTCGCCATCCACGTGACCTATACATGCCCCCTGGCGTGTGCGCACTGCTGCTTCTCCTCCAGCCCGGCCAACAAGGACCGACTGGACATCGAACACATCCTGTCCACGCTGGACGCCCTGGACGCCGAAACGATCAAGATGGTCGCCTTCACCGGCGGCGAACCGCTGTTGCTGGGCGACCAGTTGATGCGGGCGATCCGTCGCGCAAAGGACCGGGGCCTCACGACGCGGGTCGTGACCAGCGCATATTTCGGACGCCAGCCGAAGCATGCGGCGCGGATCGTCGACCAGTTGACAGCGGCGGGGTTGGACGAGCTTTCGATCAGCTGGGACGACTTCCATGAGGAATTCGTCCCGTTCGACGCCGTCATCAACACGTTCAAGGCGGCCCGGGCCGCTGGCATGACGGTAGCGATCAACACCGTGCAGGCGGCCGACAGCAAATGGTCGCGCGCCCGGCTTCTTGACGAGCTCGGCGAGCCGGAGGACAGCGACGCGATCCTTTCCGAATCCCCGCTGAACAAGACCGGGCGCGCGAGGACCGAGCTCGAGGACGCGCAGCTGCGGCCGGAACGCACGGTCGGGCCATGCCCCTATGTGCTCACCGGCCCAACCCTGAGCGCGCGGAACAAGCTGCTTGCCTGCTGCGGCGTCATCCAGGAGACGCCAGAGCTTGTGCTCGATCCTGATTTCCATCCCGCCAACCTGGAAGAAGCGATCCAGCGCGGCATGGACGACCCTCTGCTGAACTGGATTTATCTGCGCGGTCCTTACGCCGTGCTGGCGTACATCGGCACGGAGTTTGGTGCGGCGGTCCCCGCCCGCGAAGATGTTGGCGGCAACTGCGAGGCCTGCCACATCCTGTTCCATACCCCCGAGATCAGGGCGCTGATCCCGGCGGCGCTGGAGCGTCAACAGGATGCAATCATGGGCGAACTCCGGTTGCTGGACGCGCTTGGGCTGGCCGGCCCCACTGAGATCATGAGCATGTGGGCGGAAGAGTCCCGCGTGCATCCCGCCGCGCTGGAGGCGGCGGAGTAGGCTGACATCGGGACCAGGCCGCTTCGACCGGCGACGGAGGCGGCCACTCCCCCCTTGCCAAATTCATCGTCCGATGAAATACCCTCGGCCGGAGATCACTTCGGGTCGAATTGACATGGCACGGGCGGGCTTCTATGGCTGTGCCCGCCCGGGATGAGGGTCAAGGGAAGGGAGGCCGCGCCACACCCATGAGCACCAAGGTCCATTCCGACGCGGTGGCGGCGCTCGCCGGCCTGCTGCGCGACGACATGACGATCATGGCCGGCGGCTTCGGCCTGTGCGGCATCCCGGAGAACCTGATCGCGGCGATCAAGCTGTCGGGCGTGAAGGGCCTGACCGTGATCTCCAACAACGCGGGCGTGGACGGCTTCGGCCTGGGCGTCCTGCTGGAGACCAAGCAGATCGCCAAGATGGTCAGCAGCTATGTCGGCGAGAACAAGCTGTTCGCGCAGCAGTTCCTGTCGGGCGAACTGGAGCTGGAGTTCAACCCCCAGGGCACGCTCGCCGAGCGCATCCGCGCCGGCGGGGCCGGCATCCCCGCCTTCTTCACCAAGACGGGCGTGGGCACGCTGGTGGCCGAGGGCAAGGAGACCCGGGAGTTCGACGGCGAGACCTATGTGATGGAACGCTGGCTGCGCGCCGACCTGTCCATCGTGAAGGCGCACATCGGCGACACCGAGGGCAACCTCGTCTACCGGAAGACGGCGCGGAACTTCAACCCGATGATGGCCATGGCCGGCAAGGTCACCGTGGCGGAGGTTGAGCGGCTGGTGAAGCCGGGCGAGATCGACGCCGACCACATCCACACGCCGGGCATCTTCGTCCAGCGCATCATCCAGGGCCGCGACTACGAGAAGCGGATCGAACAGCGCACCGTGCGCAAGCGCGCCTGACGGCAGGGAGGGGCGACCCGGAACCCGGGTCGCAAGGCCGGCGACCGCCGGCCCGCGGGCCCCGCCCCGCGAAAGCCAAGCCGCCGGAGGCGGCGCCCGGCGACTGAGGGAACAGGGAGAGACACATGGCTTGGACCCGTGAGGAGATGGCCGCCCGCGCCGCCAAGGAACTGCGCGACGGCTTCTATGTGAACCTGGGCATCGGCATCCCCACGCTGGTGGCGAACTTCATCCCCGACGGCATGAAGGTGACGCTGCAGAGCGAGAACGGCATGCTGGGCATGGGCCCCTTCCCCTTCGAGGGGGAGGAGGACCCGGACCTGATCAACGCCGGCAAGCAGACCATCACCGAGCTGCCGACCAGCAGCTATTTCAGCAGCGCCGACAGCTTCGCCATGATCCGGGGCGGGCACATCGACCTGTCGGTGCTGGGCGCCATGCAGGTGGCGGCCAACGGCGACCTCGCCAACTGGATGATCCCCGGCAAGATGGTGAAGGGGATGGGTGGCGCCATGGACCTGGTGGCCGGCGTCAAGAAGGTGGTCGTCACCATGGAACACTGTGCGGTGGACAAGGCGACCGGGAACCTGGAGCCCAAGCTGCTGCGCGCCTGCACCCTGCCGCTGACCGGGGCCGGCGTGGTGGACATGGTGATCAGCGACCTGGGCGTCTTCACCATCGACAAGAAGGGCCATGGCGGCCTCGCCCTGATGGAACTCGCCCCCGGCGTGACGGTCGACGAGATCCGGTCGAAGACGGAAGCGGAGTTCAGGGTGGCGCTCGCCTGAGCGCCATGCGTTCCGCGAGCGACGAACGGCAAGGGCCGCTCCGGCGACGGGGCGGCCCGTTTTCGTGGACCGTCCGGACATGATATCGTTGCGGCATGACCACGCTCGATCATGTGACACGGGTGCTGAGGGATCATGCCGAGGACTTCCGCCGGCTGGGGGCGGAGCATATGGCCGTGTTCGGCTCGGTGGCGCGGGGAGAGGCGGGCGCCGACAGCGATGTCGATCTGGTCGTCAAGGTCGATGAAACCCGCCCTGTTTCGCTGATCGAACTGATCCAGATGGAGCAGCGGGCCGAGCGCCTGCTGGGCCGCAAGGTCGACCTCTGCGACTATCGCGGCCTCAAGCCGGCGCTGCGCCGCGCCTTCGCCCAGGATGGGGTGAAGGTGTTCTAGCCGTGACACGGGACGCGGCGCGGGCGCGCGACATCCTGAACGCGATCGAGGATATCCGGGACACCGTCCAAGGCCTGTCGCGGGCCAACCTGTCCATCCGAGACGTGCGGGTGAAGGCCATCCTTTACAGTTTCATCGTTATCGGAGAGGCCGCCAGGGCACTCAGCCCCGCGTTCAAGGACCAGCTGCCGGACATTCCCTGGCCGGCCATCATCGCCCTTCGGAACCACATTGTTCACGAGTACGACAAGGTCGCTCTCGAGACGATCTGGGACATCATCACCCTGCATCTCGACCCGCTGGAAAATGCGCTTCGCCGGCAGGTTCCGGATGGAATGCAGGAAGACGACGCACCGGAATTCCTTTGGGATCTGCCGGAGCAGGTCCGACCCTAGGGAATTCCCGCCCACCCCGCCTGTTCATTCCCGGACCGCAACGATCGCGACCGGAGGAACGGGCCATGGCCAATCTGCAGAACCTGTTGGGCACCATGCTGGCGACGGGCATGGGGGGGCGCAGCGCGCGCGGGCCCGCCTTCGCCACCGGCATGCGGCCGGGCATCGGGCGCAGCGGCGGCGGCTTCGGGCAGGCGGCGGGCCTCGCCTCGCTGGGATACCTCGCCTACAAGGCCTATCAGCAGTACCAGACGAACAATCCCGCCGCCCAGCAGGGCACGCAGGTGCACGGCAACGCCAGGTCGGCCACCGGCGGTGGCCGGTCCCTGGGCGACCGGATGGCCGACATGCTGTCGCGCGGGCCGCACCAGGAGGACCCGGCGATGGAGGCCGGGATCGGCGACCAGAAGGCCATCCTGCTGATCCGGGCCATGGTGGCGGCGGCCAACGCCGACGGCGAGATCGACGAGTCGGAGCGGCGCCACATCCTAAGCCAGGTGGACGCGGCCGGCGGCGACGCCGAGGACCGCCGCATCCTGGAGCGCGAACTGGCCGACCCGCCCAGCATCGATGACATCGTGGCGGGTGCGGGCGGCGATCCGGAGACGGCGGAGCAGGTCTATCTGGCCGCGCGCACGGCCATCAAGCCGGACGGCAAGGCCGAGCAGTCGTGGCTGGCCTACCTGGCCGACCGGCTGAACCTGTCTGGCGAGCGGCTGGACCAGCTGAAACAGAGCGCGTGAGGGGGCCGCACCCGACGCCTTGGATCGGGGCCGGGACGCGGCGCCGGGACGCAGCGTTGAGAAAAGCGCGCATGGACGAAGGCCGGGCGGCGGGCTAATTCGGGGGCATGTCCGCCAAGCCCGATGCAGCGCCCACCCCGCCCCCGGCGCCGGCGCCGGATCCCGCCCCCGGCGCCGCCGTCCTGACCAGGGAGGAGCGCCGCGTCACCTTCCTGATGGCGTGCGTCCAGTTCGTCAGCGTGCTGTCCTTCATGATCGTGATGCCGCTGGGCCCGGATTTCACCCTGGCGCTGGGCATCGACCCGTCGCTGGTGGGCTGGATCACCGCCAGCTACACCCTGACCGCCGCCGCGTCCGGCCTGACGGCGGCCCTGTTCCTGGACCGGTTCGACCGCAGGCCGGCCCTGGCCGTGGCCATGGGCGGGCTGGTGCTGTGCAACGTGGCGGCCGGGCTGGCCGACAGCCTGGAGGGGCTGATCGCGGCGCGCGGGCTGGCCGGGCTGTTCGGCGGGCCGGCGGCGGCGCTGGCCATCGCCATCGTGGCCGACAACGTGCCGCTGGCCCGCCGGGGCCGCGCCATGGGGCAGGTGATGGGTGCTTTGTCCGTCAGCGCCGTGGTGGGCGTGCCGCTGGGGCTGGAGCTGGCGAACCTCGCCGGCTGGCGCGCCGCCTTCTTCGCCGTGGCGCTCCTGGGCGGGATCATCATCGCCGCAGCCCTGTGGCGGCTGGCGCCGCAGCGGTCCCACCTCGCCGAGGCCCTGGCCGAGGGCGGCTTCAGCCCGGCCCATGCCCTGGTCCGCATGGTGCGCATCACCCTGCGGCCGACCTCCCTGCTGGCGCTGGCGCTGTCGGCGGCGGCGATCCTGCCGGGCTTCCTGGTCATCACCAACATGGCCGTGTTCGCCCAGTTCAACCTTGGCTTCCCGCGCGAGCAGCTGGGCCTGCTCTACATGATCGGCGGCACCGTCAGCTTCGTCGGCATGCAGGTGACGGGCCGGCTGGTGGACCGCTTCGGGTCCAGCCTGATCACGCTGGCGACCACGCTGGCGCTGGCGGTCCTGCTGTGGCTGCTCTACTACGACTGGGCCTATTTCGCCCTGCCGGTGATGCTGCTGGTGCCGCTGTTCATGCTGTTCAACACGGCGCGGATGGTGGCGCAGAACACGGCCGTGTCCAAGGTGCCGGCCCCGGCGGAGCGGGCGGGGTTCATGGCGCTGGTCCAGGCCACCACCCAGGTCTTCGCCGGGCTGGGCAGCATGATCGGGGCCGCCATGCTGGAGACGGCGGCCGACGGACGGCTGGAGAACATGCCGGCGGTGGCCGCACTCGCCATCGGCATCGGGCTGGCCGGACCGCCGCTGATGTACGCGCTGGAGCGGCGCCTGCCGCGCGGCGCCCCGGAAAGCCACCGGGTCAAGGCCGCCACGGCGAAGACCTCCCACCCTGGCTGACCGGCCGGGCTGACCGGCCGGGTCACGCGCCGAATACCCCGAAAGGGCTACCACTTGTGGCCGATCCGTCACAGCGACCCCGCAATCGCGCCGGACGCGTGCGGGCGCGGCGCGATTCGCGTTGCGCCGTCGCCGCCGCGCACCAAATCTCGATGAGGAAGTAATTCCATAATAATACTAAGGGGAATCGCCCAGGGCCGGAGAAAGAATCCATAAGGAGGCCATGGGAATGGGACAGGTCAGGACTTTGGCGCGCGCGGCGGCATCTGCGGATCGTGGGCTGACGGCTTTGCTGTCCACGACGGCGCTGCTGTCGGCGGCGGCGCTTCTCTCGGCGGCGGCGCTCTCCACGGCCGCGCGGGCGCAGACGCCGCCGGCACCGGGGGTGGAGGAGATCGTCGTCACCGGTACGCGCGTGGCGAACCGCAGCAAGCTGGACACGATCTCGCCCGTCGACGTCATCACCGCCAACGCCCTGTCGAAGGCCGGCACGACGGAGCTGAACCAGGCGCTGTCGGTGGCCCTGCCCTCGTTCAACTTCCCGCGCCCGGCGATCACGGACGGCACCGACACGGTGCGCCCGGCCACGCTGCGCGGCCTCGCCCCCGACCAGACGCTGGTCCTGGTCAATTCCAAGCGGCGGCACACGGCGGCCCTGGTCAACGTCAACGGCTCGGTCGGCCGCGGCTCGGCGGCGGTGGACCTGAACACCATTCCGTCGGGTGCGATCGAGGCGGTGGAGGTGCTGCGTGACGGTGCGGCCGCCCAGTACGGCTCGGACGCCATCGCCGGCGTGATCAACGTCCGCCTGCGCGAGGCCGCGTCCGGCGGCGGCGCCACGGCGACATACGGGCAGCGGGTCACCACGGTGAAGACCGTGCCGGCCCCCGCCCCCGCCGGCGCCACCTGGACCGTAAGCCCCGAGCGGGAGGAGCGGGACGGCGAGACGCTGACCCTGTCCTCATGGGTCGGCCTGCCGCTGACCGACGCCGGGTTCCTGACCCTGACGGCGGAGTACCGGGACAGCGGGCGGACGGTCCGCGCCGCCCCCGACACCCGCCAGCAGTACTTCTCCCTGCCGGGCAACCGCTTCGATCCGCGCGAGAACTCCATCGAGCGGCTGAACAGCTGGTACGGCGATCCGGAGGTGGAGCAGTACACGCTGTTCGCCAACGCCGGCATCGACCTGAAGAGCGGGGTCGAGCTGTACGGCTGGGCCAGCTACCAGCACCGCGACGCCCTGTCCGCCGGCTTCTTCCGCCGCGCGGTCCAGCAGGGCCCGTTCGCCGGCGTGACGGCCAGCCAAGTCATCGTCGCCGTCTATCCGGACGGCTTCCTGCCCAAGATCAACTCGGTCGTGCAGGACTACAGCGCGGCGGCCGGCGCCCGCTTCCAGCTTGGCGGCTGGGACGCCGACCTCAGCGTCGTCTACGGCGCCAACGAGTTCGAGTTCGGCGTGCGGGACAGCATCAACGTGACGCTGGGCACCGGGTCGCCGCGCAGCTTCGACGCCGGCAGCCTGTTCTTCGACCAGATCGTCGGCAACCTCAGCCTGGTGCGGCAGTTCGAGGCGGGGCTCGCCTCGCCCCTGAACGTCGCCTTCGGCGTGGAGGCGCGCCAGGACGGGTACGAGATCCGCGCCGGCGAGCCGGACAGCTACCGCGACGGCGGGTTCCGTCCGGCGGTCCAGGGCACGGCCCCGTTCCCGGCGGTGCCGGGCGCGCAGGTGTTCCCCGGCTTCCGGCCGCAGAACGAGGTGGACGCCAACCGCGAGGCGGTGGGCGCCTTCGTCGACCTGGAAGCCAACCTGACGCCGCAGCTCCTGCTTTCGGGCGCCATCCGGGCGGAGGAGTATTCGGACTTCGGCAGCACGGTGAACTTCAAGGTCGCCGGCCGGTTCGACATCAACGACGCGATCGCCCTGCGCGGCGCCGCCCAGACCGGCTTCCGCGCACCGTCGCTGCAACAGCAGTTCTTCCAGGCGACGGCGACCAACTTCATCGGCGGCCTGCCCTTCGAGATCAACACGGTGCCGGCCACGAGCGCGCTGGGCGCCCGGTTCGGGGGCCGCGCGCTGGACGCCGAGGAGAGCACCAACTACTCCCTCGGCGTGGTGCTGCGGGGCGGCGGCTTCTCGCTGACCGTCGACGGCTACCATATCGAGGTCGACGACCGCATCACCCTGTCGGAGAACATAATCCCGACCCGCGGCACGCCCGAGGCGGCCCTGCTGCCGGTGGGGGTGGCGGGCCTGCGCTTCTTCGTCAACGGCGTGAACACGCGCACCCGCGGCATCGAGGCGGTGGCGACCTACACGCTGGAGACGGACGCCGCCGGGCGGTTCGACTTCACCCTGAGCGGCGCCTTCAACGAGACGGAGGTGAAGTCGGCGCCGCCGGCCGCCCTGTTCGGCCGGGTGGCGCGGTTCACCCTGACCGACGGGCAGCCGTCGGAGAAGGTGACCTTCTCCACCAGCTGGGAGGGCGGGCCGTTCGGCGCCACCGTGCGGGCGACGTACTACGGCGCGCTGATCGAGCCGGGCACCACGCCGGCCACCGACATCCCGCTTGGCGAGAAGACCCTGGTGGACATGGAGGGCCGCTGGGAGGTGTTCCAGGGCGTGACCGTGGCGCTGGGAGCCGAGAACGTGTTCGACGAGTATCCGGACGCCGTGCCAAACGTGCCGGGCCGGGTGCTGAACGCCACGGGCTCGCTCTCCTTCTCCCGCTACTCGCCGTTCGGCTTCAACGGCCGCTACGTCTACGGCCGCGTCTCCTACAACTGGTGACGCCCAGGCAAGCGCTCGACGCGGAAGGCCCCCGGGAGACCGGGGGCCTTTCCGTTTGACAGGCCCGTTCAATCGGCACAGGTCACATGGAACGCCACGACGGAAGGGGGAGACCATGGCGACGCCGGTGACGGAACGTGTCCGCAAGCGCCGGGCCGCCCTGCGCGCGGCGGGGCTCCGCCCGCTGGAGATCTGGGTGCCGGACACACGGCGGCCGGGCTTCGTGGAGGAATGCCGCCGCCAGTCCCTGACCGCCGCCCGGGCCGACAGCGGCGATACCGGGATGATGGACTTCCTGGACGCAGCCCTGACGGACAGGCGTGACGGGGCATGAGGCGTGGCGATCTGGCGCCCCTCGCCCTGTCGGGCGACTTTGGCAAGCCCCCGGCTACTCCGCCGCCAGTTCCGCCCCGGCGATGCGCCGGTCCCGCGCCAGTTCGGCCAGGGACTGGCGCACGATCTGAACGGCACCGCTGAGGGCGAGGCCGGCCATGATGGCGGCCACCACCAGGTCCGGCCAGGCGGTGCCCGTGCCGAACACGCCGATGGCGGCCAGCACCACGGCCACGTTCCCGATGGCGTCGTTGCGCGAGCAGATCCAGACGGAGCGCATGTTGGCGTCGCCCCGCCGCCAGGCATAGAGCATCGCGGCCACGCCCACGTTCGCCGCCAGCGCCAGCAGGCCGACCACCCCCATCACCTCGGCACTCGGCACCTTCAGCACCAGCGCGTTCCAGGCGGTGTTGCCGGCGACGAACAGGCCCACCGCCCCCAGCGACAGCCCCTTTACCAGCGCCGCCTTCGCCCGCAGCGCCACGGCGGAGCCCAGCACCATCAGGCTGATGCCGTAGTTGGCGGCGTCCGACAGGAAATCCAGCGCGTCGGCCTTCAGCGCCATGGACCCGGCGGCGACACCGGCCGCGATCTCCACCGCGAACATGGCCGCGTTGACGATCAGTGCCGCCCACAGCACCCGGCGGTAGACCGGGTCCAGCGCGGCGGCCTTGGCGGCCGTGCCGCAGCCGCTGTCACAACAGGAAGCGCCCAACGGTTCCTCCCTCCACGCGTTCCCCGTTAAGCTGGGGCCTGTAGCCGCTACAGGGTCAAGGGGCGGAACGCCAAGGAAAGGGTGGGGCCATGAATATCGGCGCGCTGGGCCGGCTGACCGGCACCAATGTGGAGACGATCCGCTATTACGAGCGCATCGGCCTGCTGCCGGCCCCGCCCCGGACGGCGGGGAACTACCGCGCCTATGGCGAGGCGCACGCCCGGCGGCTGGCCTTCATCCGGCGGGCGCGGGGGCTGGGCTTCCACCTGGACACGATCCGCGCGCTGCTGGACATCGCCGACCGGCCGGACCAGTCCTGCGGCACGGTGGACACGCTGGCGCGGGCGCAGATCGCGGAGGTGGAGGCGAAGATCGCCGACCTGACCCGCCTGCGCGACGAGCTGGCGCGGGTGGCGGACCAGTGCCGGGGCGGCAGGGTCGGGGACTGCCGCATCATCGAGGCGCTGTGGCGGCCGGAGCCTGCCGCGGCCGGCGGCGGCTGACCGTCAGGAGGCGCGGGAGCGCCAGCCGGGGGATTCGGCGTCCAGGATCGTCTCGAGCTGGGCCACGCGCTCGTTCAGGCGATCCGCCCGCTCCATCAGGGCGCGCTCGGCCTCGGCCGACAGGCCGGGTCCGGCGTCGCGCTCCCGCATCTTCACCACCCCGTTCATGACGATGGCGGTGATCGGGATCAGCAGGGCGACGATGGCGACGAGCTGGCCGCCGGTGATGTCGAACATGGCAGACGCCTCGCGCGGTTGACCTCAGGGTTTCCCGGCCAGCCGGCCGATCTCCCGGTCCAGGTGGAATTCGGGGCTGGTGACGTGGCGCTCGATGTCGGCCACGCGCCGCTCGATCTCGTCGAAGGCGCGGAAGCGGCGGCGCAGCTCCACGTCGCGCTCCGCCTTGCGCACCTCCAGCCGGTTCAGTTTGCGCAGGCCGTCGGTGACGATCCCCGCGATCGGGATCATCAGCGCCAGGATGGCGATCAGGATTCCGCCGCTCATGCCGCGCCCTCCGGCCCCGCGTTCACTTCTTCTCCAGGTCCCGGAACTGCCGGTGCAGGTCGAACTCCTTGGAGGCGATGTACGTCTCCATCTCGACGATCTGCCGGTCGAGTTCGCGGAACTTGGTCTTCAGCCCGGCCAGGGTCTGGTCCGGCTTGGTGGTGACGGAGCGCCAGAACACCTCCTCCTCCGGATTCTCGTAGAGATGCGGCGGGCGCTTCTTCAGCACGCCCCACAGGACCACGTAGCCGACCGCGAACACCGGCGGGAAGAAGATCAGGCCGATGATCAGGCCCACCCGCACGATCCAGGCGTCGATGTTGACGTAGTCGGCGATGCCGGCGCACACGCCCGCGATCTTGCCGTCCTTGGTGTTGCGGTAGAGCCGGTGCGGGTTGGGTGAGCGGAACGGGTCGCGCCCGTCGCCATCCCCGGCCCCACCCCGGCCCCGGCCATAGCCGCGGCCGTAGCCGTCATGGCCGTCATCGTGGCCGCGCAGAGCCTCCTCGGCGGCCGCCTTGCCTTCGGCCCGCCAGTCGCGCTCGTACCCGGGCCCGTACCCGGCCCCATACCCGGCCTCGCGGCGGGAGCCGCCGCGGGAGCGTCGGCCGAACTCGACCTCGGCGTCGAACTCGACCCGCGTCTCCTGCCGCTCCCGGCCCCGCTCCCGGCCCTGCTCCTCGGCGGAGCCCCGCCGGCTGGGGCCGCATCGGCCCCGGCGCTGGCGGAAGGGGGGCGGGCGGCCCTGGTCGCCGTCCCGGTCGCTCATGACTTGCTCCTCCAGCCCGGCACCTCGCTGTCGAGGATGCGCTCGAGCTGCCTGATCCGGTCCTCCATCTGGCCGGCGCTGTGCCACAGGTCGGCCAGCATCTGCTCGTCGTCGGCGGACAGCGTCTTCGCGATGCGCCACTTGGTGACGTAATGGAGGACGATCCAGATCGGGGCGACGATCGCCAGGAAGATGACCGCTACCACAAATGCGCCTTCAGGCATCTTATCCCCCAGTCGGGTTACCCACACCGGTGATGCCCCGAAGGGCGTCGCCAGTCCAGATCATCCTTCGGCAGGTTGCGTCGGACGGGTCGTGCGCACGCGGCACTCACCCCTCCTGGGCGGACTTCTGCGCCATCCGGGCCTTGAGGGCCTGCAGCTCGGACTCGACCTTGGCGTCGGCCTCCAGCTCGGCGATCTCGTCCGACAGGCTGCGCTTCTGGCCCATGGCCATCACCTCGGCCTTGCCCTCCAGCACGTCGAGGTTCTTCTCGACCTGCTCGAAACGGGCGAAGGCGTCGCCGATGCGGTTGTCGTAGAGCTGCGTGCGGACCTTGATCTGGTTCGTCGCGGTCTTGTGCCGGGCGATCAGGGCCTTCTCGCGCGCCTTGGCGTCGGCCAGCTTCTGCTGCAGCGCGGTGATGTCCTCGTTGGTCTTGGACAGCGCCTCGTCCAGCCGGCCCAGCTCGGTCCCCATGGACTCGGCGGCCTCGGCCAGCTTCGCCTTGGCGACCAGGGCACCCTTGGCCAGATCCTCGCGGTCCTTGGACAGGGCGAACTCCGCCTTGCGCTGCCAGTCGTCCGCCTCGCGCCGGATGTCGGCCAGCTTGCGCTCCAGCTCCTTCTTCTCGGCCACGGTCTTCACGGCCGAGGACCGGACCTCGACGAGGGTGTCCTCCATCTCCTGGATGATCAGGCGGATCAGCTTCTCGGGATCCTCCGCCCGGTCCAGGATGGCGTTGATGTTGGAATTCACGATGTCGCCGAGACGGGAAAAGATACCCATGATTCGGTGCTCCTCAGGCAAGGGCGATGAAAAGGTTGCTCATCACGGTGGCGACCGCAAGGATGATCCAGGCCTCGGCGGGCACGGCGCGGAAATCGTCCATGAGCATCCGGATGAGCCCGGGCTCGTCCTGCTCGAAGCGGCCACGCTCCATGTCGACGGCGCGGCGGTCCGAACGGTGGCCCGGGCGGAACGTCGTGTCGTGCAGGGTGTGGTCGGTCATCGCTCGCAGTCCTCTGCTCGGGACCCCGGATCGGGTCGCCCCCATCTCAGCAAGGCCCGTGCCAGACTGTGGACAACGCCGGTGGGCGAACCGGAAACCCAAGGGATTCCAGGCGCGAAAGGGGCAGGCGGGGTTGACCTGCGACATGTTGGCAGCTAGGGTTCCGGCCAACGAATAGCGGTTCCGCCCACATGGTGGCGGGAATCGCGACCGGTCTCCGAAAGGGGGCCGGAGCGAGGGGAACGCGCATGTCCGCCGCCGCCAGCCCGCCATCCCTGATCGGCCAGGCGCCCAGCTTCCTGGGGCTGATGGACCATGTCTCCCAGGCGGCCCCGCTGAACCGCCCCACCCTGGTGATCGGGGAGCGCGGCACCGGCAAGGAGCTGGTGGGTGCCCGCCTGCACTACCTGTCGCCGCGCTGGGACAAGCCCTTCGTCAAGCTGAACTGCGCCGCCCTGTCGGAGACGCTGCTGGAGACGGAGCTGTTCGGCCACGAGGCCGGGGCCTTCACCGGCGCCCAGAAGCGCCATGTCGGCCGGTTCGAGCTGTCGGACGGCGGCACCCTGTTCCTGGACGAGATCGCCACCGCCAGCCTGCGGGTGCAGGAGAAGATCCTGCGCGTGATCGAATACGGGGAGTTCGAGCGGGTGGGCGGCACCCAGACGATCGAGGTGGATGTGCGGGTGGTCGGCGCCACCAACGCCGACCTGCCGAAGCTGGCCGAGGTCGGCAAGTTCCGCGCCGACTTGCTGGACCGGCTGTGCTTCGACGTGCTGACCATCCCGCCCCTGCGCGCCCGGCCGGAGGACATCCCCGTGCTGGCAGAGCATTTCGCCGTGGCCATGGCGCGGGAGCTGGGCCGGCCCTTCTTCGGCGGCTTCACCCCGGCGGCCATGCGCCAGATGCTGGACTATCCCTGGCCGGGCAACGTGCGCGAGCTGAAGAACGTGGTGGAGCGCGCCGTCTACAAACAGGCGGAGCCGGAGAAGGAGATCGACGAGATCGTCTTCGACCCGTTCGAAAGCCCCTGGCGGCCCAAGCAGATGGCGATCTACGACACCGCCCCGGCCACCCAGCCCGCCGCGACCCCCGTGGCCGTGGACGGGGGCAACGGCGGCGGCCAGGGGATGGGACCCGGCGGCGCGTTCGGTGGCGCCTTCGGCGGCCGGGGCAACGTGCTGCAGCTGTGGCCCAAGGACGGGGGGCCTTGCGACTTCCTGGGTCAGGTGGCGGATTTCGAGAAGGCGCTGCTGCGGGCAGCACTGGAGCGCAACAAGTACCATCAGAAGCGCGCCGCCGCCGACCTGGGCCTGAACTACCACCAGTTCCGCGGATACCTGCGCAAATACGACCTGCTGGAGAAGGGCGGGTCGAACGGCGCCGATCAGGAAGCGCAGGCCGCCGAGGGCTGAGGCCGCGCGCCGGCACGCCATCACCGCTGCGACCGTTCCTGCCGCCGCCCGGCCGGGCGGCGCCGCGCTTCGTTCGCGGACCGCTTCCGCCGTCCGGCGCCGCTCATCCAAATGGACTAAGACATTCGGCACAGTTCCGACGTCCAACGCGCGGAACCGAATCATGTTGCGCCGCAAAGAAAGCGGAAACTGATTCGAAAGCGATTCCGGCCTGTTCTCCCCGAAGACTCGGGCGTGAAGGCGGAATATCAGGGAAATGATGGGCGTCCGCCCCGGTTCATCGGCGCAAACTGAAAAACTATATTGCGGGATCATTGGGTATGACGGCACCATTGTATGCGCAATGACGCGAAGCGCCGGGCAACGGCGCGGCAACGACGATCTTCCGGGACCCCCTCAGAGGATTGGACAACGGAACGGGAGGACACCGATGAAACTGCGCATGGCAATCTGTGTCGCGGCCACCCTGGCGCTGGTGGCGCCGGCGGCGATGGCCCAGACCACGCTGAAGGCGTCGCACCAGTGGCCCCAGGGCACCGGCGACTTCCGCGCCGACATGATCGACATGATCGCCAAGGACGTGGCGGCGGCCGATGTGGGGCTGGAGATCAAGGTCTTCCCCGGCTCCTCGCTGGTGAAGCCGCGCGACCAGTGGAACGCGGCGGCGCGGGGCCAGATCGACCTGACCCTGTTCCCGCTGGACTACGCCGCCGGCAAGCACCCGCAGTTCAGCGCCACGCTGATGCCGGGGCTGGTGAAGAACCACGAGCACGCCAAGCGGCTGTCCGACAGCCCCTTCATGACCGAGATCAAGAAGATCATCGAGGAGGCGGGGCTGGTGGTGATCGCCGACAGCTGGCTGGCCGGCGGCTTCGCGTCCAAGAAGAACTGCATCCTGGAGCCGGCCGACATCAAGGGGCAGGTGACCCGTGCGGCCGGCCCGATGTTCGAGAAGATGCTGGTGGGCGCCGGCGCCTCGATCGCCAGCATGCCGTCCAGCGAGATCTACACCGGCATGCAGACGGGCGTGCTGGACGCCGCAAACACCAGTTCGGAGAGCTTCGCCAGCTACCGGCTCTATGAGCAGGTGACCTGCTACACCCCGCCGGGCGAGAACGCCCTGTGGTTCATGTACCAGCCGATCCTGATGTCCAAGAAGACCTTCGACGGCCTGGACGAGAAGCAGAGGAAGGCGATCATGGCCGCCGCCAAGAAGGCGGAGGACTTCGGCTACCAGAAGGCGGAGGAATCCGACCAGCAGACCATCGACACCTTCAAGAAGGCCGGCGTGAAGATCGTCGAGATGACGGCCGAGCAGGCGCAGATGTGGCGCGATATCGCGGCCAAGACCTCCTACAAGGAGTTCGCCGACAGCGTGCCCAACGGCAAGCAGCTGATCGACATGGCGCTGACCGTGAAGTGATCCCGGGCCGGGGAGGGCCGCGCCCCGGGCGCGGCCCCGCCCTTCGCCCATCCGCAGTTTCCCGACAGAAGGGAAAGTCGATCCCATGCGATCCTTCATCGGCGCGGTCGCCGCCCTGTCGCGCGCCATGGGCGTGTTCGCCGCCCTGCTGATCGTGGCCGCCGTGCTGGTCGTCTGCCACATGGTGTTCGTCCGCTACGTGCTGGGCTGGAACACGATCTGGCAGACGGAATTCACGACATACGCCCTGGTCGCGGCCACGCTGATCGGCAGCCCCTACGTGCTGCTGACCCATGGGCACGTGAACTGCGACATCGTCCCCATCGTGGCGAGGGGGCGGACGCGGCGCGCCCTCTCCTACGCGGCGGACGCCCTCGGCCTCGTCTTCGTCCTGATCCTGGCCTTCCACGGCTGGGAGTTCTGGTGGGAGGCGTGGTCCGGCAACTGGTACTCCGACACGGTGTGGCGGGTGCCGCTGTGGATCCCGTACTTCTCGCTGCCGCTGGGCATGACCCTGCTGGCCTTGCAGTACGTGGCGCGGACCCTGGCCGTGTGGACGGGGGCGGACGAACCCTTCGGAATGAAGGGCGACGTGCCGACGATCCTTTCGGGGGCGGAACATCCGGCGATGGCGCATGGTGGCCCGCATGGGGAGGCCCGGCCGTGAGCGAGCTGACCATCGGCCTCGTCGTCCTCGCCCTCACGTTCCTGGTGCTGGCCAGCGGCACGCCCATCGCCTTCGGGCTGGGGCTGGTCGCCATCGCCTCCCTGCTGATCTTCGAGGGACCGGGCGGCCTGATGGGGATCGCGGAGGTGTTCTACAGCGGGCTCGACGATTTCACCCTCGTCTCCATCCCCATGTTCGTGCTGATGGGGGCGGCCATTGCCGTCAGCCGGGCCGGATCGGATCTTTACGAGGCGCTGGACCGCTGGCTCTACCGCCTGCCGGGCGGGCTCGTCATCTCCAACCTTGGCGCCTGCGCCCTGTTCGCCGCACTGACCGGGTCCAGCCCAGCCACCTGTGCGGCCATCGGCAAGATGGGCATCCCGGAGATGCGGCGGCGCGGCTTCAGCGACGAGATCGCCACCGGCAGCATCGCGGCGGGCGGCACGCTGGGCATCCTGATCCCGCCGTCGATCACGCTGATCCTCTACGGCATCGCCACGGAAAGCTCCATCGGCCGGCTGTTCCTGGCCGGGGTGATCCCCGGCCTGCTGCTGACCGCCATGTTCATGGTGTGGACCTGGTTCAGCGTGCGGCGCACGGGCGGGGGCATGGCGGCGCCCGGCCTGCGCTACACCCTGCGCGACAAGCTGGCGGCGCTGCCCCGGGTGCTGCCCTTCCTCGCCATCGTGGTGGCGGTGGTGGTGGCGCTCTATGGCGGCATCGCCACCCCGTCGGAGGCGGCGGGCGTGGGCGCCTTCGCCTGCGTGGCGCTGGTGATGCTGGTCTACGGCCTGACCCGGATGAAGGACCTGTGGCCGATCCTGCGCGACACCACGCGGGAGAGCGTGATGATCCTGCTGATCATCGCGGGCTCCATCCTCTACGGCTACATGCTGACCAACCTGTTCCTGACCCAGGCGCTGGCCGGCTGGGTGGCGGGGCTGGACGTCAACAAGTGGGTGCTGCTGGGGCTGATCAACGTGCTGCTGCTGGCGGCCGGGTGCTTCCTGCCGCCGGCCGCCATCATCCTGATGACCACGCCGATCCTGCTGCCGATCATCACCGGGGCCGGGTTCGACCCGATCTGGTTCGGCATCATCATGACCATCAACATGGAGGTCGGGCTGATCACGCCGCCGGTGGGGCTGAACCTCTATGTCATCAACGGCATCGCCCCCGACGTGCCCCTGAAGAAGGTGCTGATGGGGTCGCTGCCCTACTGCCTGCTGATGATCCTGGCGATCGTCATCCTGTCGATCTTCCCCGGCATCGTCACCTTCCTGCCGGACCTGCTGATGGGCCCGGCGGTGGGGTGAGGATACGGCGGCGGCCGCCGCTCAATCCTTGATGTCCCTCAGGATGCCCTTGCCGGCATCCATGTCGGCGGCGGCCTTCCGGAGCCGTTCGGCGTTCGCCTCTCCCGAAAGCAGGTAGGCCGTCTCATCCTCCGACGCCATCGCCGCCAGCCGCGCCTCCAGCCGGTCGAGCAGGCCGGTGAAAGCGGCGCGTTCGGTGGGCGTGAGTGCCGCGAGGAACCGCCGCTCCCAGTCCAGGGCCAGCGGGGCGATCCGGTCGTACAGCGCGCGGCCCTCCGCCGTGAAGGCGAGGCGGAGCAGGCGCTGGTCGTCGGGGTGCACCTGCCGGGAGAGATATCCCCGCTCCACGAGGCCGGCCACGGCCCGGCTGACCTTCGCCTTGTCCATCTGCGACCGCTCCACGATGTCGTTGGAGCTGAGCGGCTGCTCCCGGCCCAGGATGGCGATCACGCGCCATTCCGGGATGCTGATTCCGAACCGGTCCTGGTACTGGCGCGCCAGTTGGCGGCTGACCCGCTTGGCCAGCACGTTGAGGCGGTAGGGCAGGAAGCTGTCGAGTTCGAGCATGGGCGCCCCCAGCGTCGCGCGGGGCGGTCGCGCTTGCAAGGGGGCTGTCGGGACGCTATTTGTTTCACTTGAAACGATCTGTGCCCCCCTCCTCCATCGACAGGCTCAGGATGAGGGGTGCTCGTGAACCTTGCGCCCGTCGCCCTCACCCTGAGCCCGTCGAAGGGTCGAAGGCGGAGGCCATCACCGGAGGACCCCATGCGCCGGTACATCAGCTTCCCCAGGATCGAGGGTGAGAGTTCGCGTCAGGCCCATGCCAACCTGCCCGCCGGCACCTACGAGCGGGAGATCGGCAAGGAGGGGTTCTTCGGCCCCGCCACGCACATGTACCACCGCAACCCGCCCACCGGCTGGCTGACCTGGGAGGGGCCGCTGCGCCCCCGCGCCTTCGACCTGGTGAAGGAGCTGGGCGGGGAGGGCAGCCCCTGGGCCGCCCGGGGCGTGCTGGGCAACGCCCACTGCGCCGTGCGCATCTGGCGCTGCGAGGCGGCGATGGATCATCTGGTCCGCAACGGCGACGGCGACGACCTGATCTTCGTGCACGAGGGGGCCGGCGACCTCTACTGCGACTATGGGCACCTGTCCGTGGAGGCCGGGGACTATGTGGTGCTGCCGCGCGGCACCATGTGGCGCCTGTCGCCGACCATGCCCGTCACCGCCCTGCTCATCGAGGCCACGGGGTCCACCTACCAGCTTCCGGACCGGGGCATCGTCGGCCCGCACGCCGTGTTCGACCCGGCCATGCTGGACACGCCCGCCATCGACGACGCCTTCCTGACGCAGCAGGCCGACGACGGGCCGGACGGTGTCTGGCGCGTGAAGGTGAAGCGGCGGGGTGCCGTCAGCACCGTCACCTACCCGTTCAACCCGCTGGACGCCGTGGGCTGGAAGGGCGACCTCGCCCCGGTGCGGATCAACGTCCGGGACATCCGGCCGCTGATGTCCCACCGCTACCACCTGCCGCCCAGCGCGCACACCACCTTCGTGGCGAACCGCTTCGTCGTCTGCACCTTCGCCCCGCGCCCGTTCGAGACGGATCCGGAGGCGCTGAAGGTGCCGTTCTTCCACAACAACGACGACTATGACGAGGTCCTGTTCTACCACGCGGGCGACTTCTTCAGCCGCGACAACATCAAGGCCGGCATGCTGACCTTCCACCCCTGCGGCTTCACCCACGGGCCGCACCCGAAGGCGCTGACCAAGATGTTCCAGCAGACCAAGCCCGCCACCGACGAGTACGCGGTGATGCTGGACACCCGCGACGCGCTGGAGGTCATGCCCGGCCTGGAGGGCGTGGAACTGGCCAGCTACGCCGACAGCTGGCGGGTGAAGTAGGGACGGGGCTGGACAGAACGGGGCCATACCCCTCACCCCCCTCGCTTGCGCTCGGGACCCTCTCCCGCAGGGGGAGAGGGGGAACTTGGCGCCGGCATCGTCCTGCCACAGTGGGCATGGCGGTCAGGAGTTTGAGCGTGGCCCGTGTCAACCCTCTCCCCTTGCGGGAGAGGGTGGTGAGCGCCAGCGAACCGGGTGAGGGGTAAAGGCGGGAACGCAGGGAGACGGAAGATCATGAAGCTCGCGACCTTGAAGAATGGCGGCCGGGACGGGACGCTGGTGGTGGTGTCGGCCGACCTCGCGCGCTGCGCGCCGGTGCCCGCCATCGCGCTGACCCTGCAGCAGGCGCTGGACCATTGGGACACGGCGCGACCCAAGCTGGAGGGCATCGCGGCGGAGCTGGACGCCGGCGGCAGCGTGGAGGGGGAGATGCCCTTCGACCCGGCGGCCTGCCACAGCCCCCTGCCCCGCGCCTACCAGTGGGCGGACGGCTCGGCGTACGTGAACCACGTCCAGCTCGTCCGGAAGGCCCGCAACGCCGAGATGCCGGAAAGCTTCTGGACCGACCCGCTGATGTACCAGGGCGGCAGCGACAGCTTCCTGGGCCCCCGCGACCCGATCCTGATGGCGGACGAGGGTTACGGCGTCGACCTGGAGGGGGAGGTCGCGGTCGTCACCGGCGACGTGCCCATGGGTGTGACGCCGGAGCAGGCGCGCCGCCACATCCGGCTGGTCATGCTGGTGAACGACGTCAGCTTGCGCAACCTGATCCCGAACGAGCTGGCCAAGGGCTTCGGCTTCTTCCAGTCCAAGCCCAGCAGCGCCTTCAGCCCGGTGGCGGTGACGCCGGACCAGCTCGGCACGGCCTGGGACGGGGGCAAGCTGCACGGAGCGCTGCTGTCCTGGATCAACGGCAAGCCCTTCGGGAAGCCGGACGCCGGTGTGGACATGACCTTCGATTTCGGCCAGCTCATCGCCCATGCGGCGAAGACGCGGCCGCTGGCGGCGGGCACCATCATCGGGTCGGGCACCGTGTCCAACCGCGACGCCGACGGCGGTCCCGGCAAACCGATCGACCAGGGCGGTCTCGGCTACTCCTGCCTCGCCGAGGTGCGGACCGTGGAGACGATCCTGGAGGGCAAGCCGCGCACGCCCTTCCTGAAGTTCGGCGACACCGTCAGGATCGAGATGAAGGACGCCGCCGGGCGTTCCATCTTCGGCGCCATCGAGCAGGAGGTCCGGGCCTACGCCGGCCCCCGATGAGCCCCGCGTGAGGAGGCAGGCATGAAGCTCTACACCTATTTCCGGTCGTCGGCCGCCTACCGCGTTCGCATCGCCCTGAACCTGAAGGGGCTGACGCCGGAGCAGCGGGCAATCCACCTGACGAAGGACGGCGGGGAGCAGCACCAGCCCGGCTTCCGCGCGCTGAACCCGCAGGGCTTCGTCCCGGCGCTGGAGGTGGACGGCACGGTGCTGGGCCAGTCGCTGGCCATCATCGAGTATCTGGACGAGACGCATCCGGAACCCCCGCTGCTGCCGGGCACCGCGCTGGAGCGGGCGCGCATCCGCGCCTTCGCGCTGGCCATCGCCTGCGACATCCATCCGCTGAACAACCTGCGCGTCCTGCGGCACCTGAAGCGGGCGCTGGGGCAGGAGGACACGGACGGCTGGTCCCGCCACTGGATCGAGGAGGGGTTCGCGGCCTTGGAGGCGCAGGCGAAGGCCACCGCCGGCGCGTTCTGTTTCGGCGACCGGCCGACCCTGGCCGATGTCTGCCTGGTGCCGCAGATGACCAACGCGCGGCGGGTGCACACGGACCTGACCCCCTACCCCACCCTGCTGCGCATCGACACGCACTGCCGCACGCTGGAGCCCTTCGCGGCCGCCGCCCCGGAGCGCCAGCCCGACGCCGCCTGACGGCCGCGGGAGCGCCGATCCTGGACGGGCGGGAAAGCGCTTGGCACGATGGTCCCGATGCTTCCCGCCGATGTCTCCCCCCTCGACCTGATCGCGCTTGGCTGGCTGTTCCTGGCCTGGGCGGTCCATGGGCTGGTCGTGGACCGGGGCCTGTTCGGGGCGAAAAGCCTGAACATGCACATGTACGGCGTGCGCCGCGCCTGGATGCGCAACATGCTGGCGCGCGAGAACCGGATGATGGACAGCATGCTGCTGGGCCATCTGATCACCTCGGTCTCCTTCTTCGCCTCCACCACGGTGCTGGTCCTGGCCGGCCTGATCGGCGTGCTGGCGGCGGCGGAGGACGCCCACCGGGTGGTGATGGATCTGGGCTTCACCCAGCCCGGCAGCCGCGCCCTGTTCGAGATCAAGGTGCTGGCGATCGCGCTGATCTTCGTCTTCGCCTTCTTCGCCTTCACCTGGTCGCTCAGGCAGTTCAACTACACGGTCGCCCTGCTGGGCGCCTTCCCCATCGCGCGGAGCGGGACCGAGGGCGCGGCATCCCCATCACCCCCCTCGGTCCCCGCCCCGGAGATCGAGGCGCTGGTGACGGACACGGCGGGCGTGCTGTCCCGGTCGCTGCGCGCCTTCAACAGCGGCCTGCGCTGCTACTACTACGCCTTCGCCACGCTGGGCTGGTTCGTCGGGCCGCTGATGTTCATGGCGCTGGTGGCGGCGGTGACGCTGCTGCTGCTGGCCCGCCAGTTCCGCTCCGGCTCATACGGCGCGGTGAAGCGCTACGCGGCGGCCCTCGCCGTCCGCGCCCCTGGCGCGAAGGATCAGTCGCCGTAGCGTCCGCCATCAATCGACGCCCGCCATCGCGGGGAGCTGTCGAACCCGCATTGTCTCAGCAGGCTCCGGCATGATGTTGAACTCCGCCGAGATGTGCGCGTCAATGGCACGCCGGATGATCTCGCCTTTACTGCGACCGGACTTCCGGGCCAGGGCGGCGAGCATCTGGTCCATGTACGGAGGCAGGAACACGGTCCGCAAGACCATGTTCTCCCGATCCGGACCCTCTGCATGATTCTCGGACATAATCGGAATCCTTCACCGTTTGCGTGAGCTTCGCATCTCGCAACCTGTATATATGTATAGGTTAAGGTGCCGCATGGCAAACGCTGAGATTGTCGCATGCGGCGACGCCATTGGAGACAGGCGGCTTCAAACGTCGTAGCGGTCGAGGATCATTTTGGCGACCTCGCCCAGCGCCATCAGGTTGGTTGACGCGGGATGCACCAACCCGCCGAACGCAGGAATATGCAGGTTTGGCGGAAACATCGGGTGGTCGATCGCGAACCCGCTGTCCAGAGACATGTCCCAGCCGGGGTCTGACCTGAGCTGCTGCAGGACCCCTCGCTCCGGCTGCGGGAGAAGCTGGACGAACCAACCGAACCAGAAGCCCCTTGCGTCGATGAATATCGTCGCCGGCACGGACACCGAGCCCAATGGAGGTGCCGACCCTGGGAGCGCGGGCCCCGGATCCCGGTCAACTATGAGCGCCAGTTCATGCGTCGGCAGCAGTTCGAACTTCTTGGCCGCGCCGTGCAGGTAGCCGACCAGATCCGTTTCGGCCAGCCGCTCTGCCACCGGGGCCCACACCACGCCTTGCGTCAGGCGATCCAACGCCTGTCGCCGCGCGCGGATCGGCAGTTCATTCCAACCATCAAAGTCGGAAAACAGCCTGTTCTCGAAGTAGGCGTGGCTGCGCGTGAAGACGGTGGCGCCCGTGCTCACGATCAGAATCTGCGACCGGGGCATGCCCGATCGAAGCAGCCAGTCCACAGAGGCCGCACCGGCACCCCCGCTTCCGATCACAACGACCTTGCGGTCCTCGAACGGTATCGATTCGAGCAAGGGCCTCAGCAGCCTCTCTTGCATGAATACGTCGAAGGCATTGAACACGAAGGCTGGATCGGCTCCCAGCAGCGGAGGGAGCGGAGGGCCGCTCCCCGTGATCACGACGCCATCGAAGCCTCCATGCACACTGGCCCGCGTGCGGACCGACCAGTCGCCCTTATAGGCGAGGCTGACCACCTGCTCCCTGATCTGGATCGTTGTCCTTACGGCGCGGTCAACTGCCCACTTCAGGTATTTCGCGTAGTCCTGGTGCCGCGGAGGGCGCCGACCACGATCGAGCCAGTCGCCATATCCCCACGTATCGGTGAGGTACGCCTGCCAGGAGAATTGATTGAGAAGAGCCCCGGACACACGCGGATGCCAAGGGTCGAACGCGTAGGGAAAACCGAGATCACGTTCCGCAAGCGTGCAGAGCCGCTGCTCGCCATCGGTGAAGCCGTAACGGCCAGTCCAGCTGGCGCCGATCTCATTCGGCTCGAATATGACGATTTCAGGAGTGCGGTAGCCTTCAAGGCTGCGACATTCCGCCAAGGCCGCGATTGCCGCCGCCTTGGGTCCGCCACCCACAACCGCCAACCGCATCTGCGCAAATCCCGCTTAAATTGTTTTTCTTTCTCGCGGGATTACAGGCGCGGATGCATACGATCAAGCGAAATGATTGTAGAAATGGCGCTTCATTAGACTGGATAGGCGTGCCGTCGCCCATGCGGGTCTGTCACGGTCAGCGACCCGTCCGGCCCCGGCTCCACATATCCGGGCGTCAGCGGCACCTTGCCGTGCCCGCCGGGGATGTCGAGCATGTATGTGGGCTGGCAAAGGCCCGACACGTCGCCCCGCAGCTCCCGCATCAGGGCCTGGCCTTCCGCGATGGTGGTGCGGAAATGGGCCGTACCCTTGGCGAGGTCGCCATGGTGCAGGTAGTGCGGTTTCACCCGTGCCGCCACCAGGGCGCGGAAGGTGCGGGCGAGCGTGCCCGCGTCGTCGTTCACCCCCCTCAGCAGCACCGTCTGCGCCAGCATCGGCATGCCGGCGTCGACGATCCGGCCGATGGCGGCGCGGGCCTCGTCGGTGATCTCCCGCCAGTGGTTGGAATGCAGCATCACCCAGGTGGCGACGCGCGGGGCCTTCAGGGCCGCCACCAGGTCCGGCGTCACCCGGTCGGGGTCCACCACCGGCACGCGGGTGTGGATGCGCACCACCTCGACATGCGGGATGACGTCAAGCCGCGCCACCACCTCGGCCAGCCGGCGGGGGGAGGCGACCAGCGGGTCCCCACCCGTCAGGATGACCTCCCAGATGTCCGGATTCCCGGCGATATACGCGATGGCGGCGTCCAGCTCCGCCGGCGACAGGCCGTCGGCCCCCGGCCCCACCATCTCGCGCCGGAAGCAGAAGCGGCAATAGACCGGGCAGGCGGCGACGAGCTTCAGCAGCACCCGGTCGCGGTAGCGGTGGACGATGCCCTTCACCGGGCTGTGGGGCCCGTCGCCGATGGGGTCGGCCAGCTCGCCGTCGCGCACCTCCAGCTCCCGCGCGTCGGGCACGAACTGGCGGGCGATGGGGTCGGCCGGATCGGTCGGGTCGATCAGCTCCGCCATCGCGGGCGTGACGGCCACGGCGAAGCTTGCCGCCACCCGTTCCAGGTCCGGCAGGGCAGTGGGGGGCACGAGGCCGGCCGCCGCCAGCTCGGCCGGGCGGCGCAGGGTCTTGCCGATGGGGGACTTGTCGCGGGGCATGGGCGGGCGGCTCAGCTGTAGCGCTGCTCCGTCCAGGGGTCGCCCTCGTTGTGGTACCCGCGCTCCTCCCAAAAGCCGGGCCGGTCCGCCGCGATGAACTCCATGCGGTTCACCCACTTGGCCGACTTCCAGAAATAGAGCTTGGGCACGATCACGCGCACCGGCCCGCCATGCTCCTTCGTGATCGGCTTGCCCTCCCAGCTGTGGGCCAGCAGCACGTCGGCGTCGGCGAAGGCCTCCAGCGGCAGGTTGGTGGTGTAGCCATCGAAGCTGTGGAAGATGATGTGCTTCGCCTCCGGCTTCGGCTTCACCACGGACAGAAGGTGGCGGGCCGACACGCCCTCCCAGCGGTTGTCGAAGCGGGACCAGGCGGTGACGCAGTGGATGTCCGACACGTCCTCCACCTGCGGCTGGGCCATGAAATCCGCCCATTTCCAGACGACCGGGTTCTCCACCAGCCCGTCCACCCGCAGGTGCCACTTGTCGGTGGAGATGTCCGGCTGCACGCCCAGGTCCAGCACCGGCCAGTTGGTCACCAGCCGCTGGCCGGGCGGCAGGCGCTGTTCCGGCGGGGCGTTGGTCCCGGTCAGCAGCCGGCCCTCCCTCGCCCAGTTCTCCTTGCTCTCCACCAGCTTCCGCCGGATCTCGCCGCTCTGGTCCTCGGACATCGGTGCTTCACCCCTGGAACGCGATCGGCCGCTAACATAGAGGCGACGGCGGCGCGGGGCGAGTCCCCGAGATCGTCCGCCGCCACCGCCCCTTTCCCTCGCCCTTCGACAAGCTCAGGGTGAGGGAAAGGGTTCAGAGGGACGGTTCTTCTCCGTCCCATAACCCCACCCACTCCCCTCACCCTGAGCCTGTCGAAGGGGGAGGGCGGTTCTTCGCCGTCCTCGCCAGCTCGGGCAACAGTTCGAACCGACCCGCGATCAGCGCCTCCTTCTTGGCACGGCACCAGCCTTTGAGCTGGCGTTCAGCGGCGATCGCGTCGGTGATCAGTTGGAAGTAGTCGGCGTAGACGAGGGTGACCGGCCGACGCGTCGAGGTGTATCCGCCGAGCGCCCCGGTATTGTGGGTGCCTACCCGATCCGCCAGGTCGCCGCGGGTCGAACCGACATAGTAGCTGCCGTCCCGGCATAGCAGGATGTAGACCCAGGCACCGATCACGGGGTCGCCGCGCATAGGTCTCTGGCACCGCCCCTTTCCCTCGCCCTTCGACAAGCTCAGGGTGAGGGAAAGGGGACTCCAGATCAACCCCTTGTTGAAAATAGCACCAAGCCTCCAACCCACCCCAACCCCCTCACCCTGAGCCTGTCGAAGGGCGAGGGGCGGTTCCTCTCCGTTCCATAGCCCACCCACTCCCTCTCCCCTCACCTTGAGCTTGTCGAAGGGCGAGGGC
>JAJUIU010000134.1 GCA_029267445.1 Rhodospirillaceae bacterium | reverse complement strand
GGCGGGGTGGCGGGGCACCAGGATGGTCAGCAGGCCGGGCAGGGCGGCGGCCATGCGGGCGTGGGCGTCGGCGACAGCCGCCTCCTCCCCCCGGTGGGTGCTGGCCACCACCCAGCGGGGCCGGTCGGCCAGGGCGGTGCCGAGCCGCGCCAGCTCTTCCGTGTCGCAGGGCAGCGGATCGGCGGAGTATTTCAGGTTCCCCACGGCCCGCGCCATGGGCAGGCCCAGGGCGCGCAGCCGCTCCGCCTCCACCTCCGTCTGGGCCAGGGCCACCTGGAAGACGGACAGCAGGCGGCGCGTCGTGCCGGGCACCCGGCGCCATGACCGGAAGCTCTTCCCGCTGAGGCGGGCGTTGACGAGGCCGGCCGGGATGGCGCGGCGGCGGATGCCAGCCAGCAGGTTCGGCCAGAACTCGCTTTCGATCCAGACGACGAGATCCGGCCGCCAATGGTCGAGGAAGCGGTCCACCGCGTCCGGCAGGTCCACCGGGACATACTGGTGCACCGCGCGGGGCGGCAGGCGCCGCGCCATCAGCCCGGCGGAGGTGACGGTGCCCGTGGTCACCAGGGCGGTCGCGGCGGGGTCGCGCGCCAGCAGCCGGTCGATCAGCGGCAGGATGGCGAGGCTTTCGCCCACGCTGGCCGCATGCAGCCAGACCACGCGGCCGGACGGACGGGGCAGCCCCGGATGACCGAACCGCTCCCCGCGCCGGGCCGGATCCTCCTTTCCCCGCAGGGCGCGGCGGTCCAGCAGCCGGCGCACGATCGGCCTGGCGAGACGGGTCAGGCCGCTGTAGAGAAGCTCGAGCATGGAGGACGGTTCGGTACGGGGCGGTTCGGCGAAAGGCGCGCACCCTAGCACGCGGACCCGCAGGGGGTAAGGCTGCCGGTGAGACGCCCCGGCACGGCCGGAATCCCGCCGCAATCGGGCGCGATCGTTCGGGGTGGGTTGACCCGGAACCGGCCCGGCGCGACCCTCGTGGTTCCAGCGGTTGTCGTTCCTGCGGTTCGGGAGGATCGATCGATGCGTCCGTCACGCCTGCTGCCCGGTTTCGCCATCCTGCTCGCCGCCGTTCCGGCCCTGGCCCAGGGGCCGCGCCCGACGGACCGCGCCAACGGCTTCGTGCTGCTGACCCCGCCCGCCGTGACCACGCCCGGCCTGGACACGGGCGCGCCGGTGGCGATCGGCCGCTATGGCTGTGCCGCCGACCGGGGAGAGGGGGTGCGCACCGGCACCCTGGCCGGCATGGCGCTGGGCGCCATCACCGGGGCCGTATTGGGTGGCGACGGCGGCGACGCGCTGGACGGCGCCTTCTGGGGTGGGATCGCGGGCGGTGCGGTGGGGGCGGTCGTGGCCCCCAGCGACCCCGGCTGGCGCTGCCGCGACGAGGTGGTGGCGGCGGAGGTCGCCCAACGCACGGACCACTGGACCAACCCGCTGCGGGGCTACGACGCCCAGGACCCCAAACCGCTGGCCCCGAAGGAGCTGTGGGACGACACCCTGCCCGGGGCGGAGCGGGAGCGGCGGCGCGCGGCGAAGGACTGAGACGCCGAAGGGACATTCCCCGGACGTACGTAACCCCAAAGAGACCACGCCAAAGAGCCGCCGTCCCGCCCTAGTCTCGCCCGGATCGGGACCGACCCTCGGTCCCGTCGAGGATTGCGAACGGGGTTTCCGATGCGTCTCAGGATCGTTCCCGCCGCCGCGCTGGCGCTGCTCCTGGCCCTGCCGGCGGCACCCGCCCTGGCCGACCCGCCGCCCTGGGCGCCGGCCCACGGCTACCGGGACAAGGGCAAGAAGCACAAGCACAAGGACCGGGACGACGACGACCGGGTGATCTGGTACCGCGAGCGGGACCGCCAGCATCACTACCATTCCGCCTTCCCGGCCTTCTTCGCCCTGCCCGTGGGGATCGAGGGCGGCCGCTGCGACCGGGGCCTCGTGGGCGCCAACCTGGGCACCCTTCTGGGGGCGGTGGCCGGCGGCCTCGGCGGGTCGCAGATCGGCCGGGGCGACGGCCAGATCGCCGCCACCATCGGCGGCGTGCTGCTGGGGGCCGCCATCGGCAACTACATCCAGCGCAGCATGGACCCGGCCGACCAGGGCTGCCTCGCCCAGACGCTGGAGCGGGCGCCGACGGGCCAGCAGATCGTCTGGAACAATCCGGACACGGGTGCGCGCTACGAGGTGGTGCCGACCCGCACCTGGGAGCAGGCGGGCACCTTCTGTCGCGAGTATTCCAGCCGGGGCACCGTCGGCGGCCGGGTGGAGGAGGTCACCGGTACGGCCTGCCGCCAGCCGGACGGAAGCTGGCGGATCATGAACTGAGGATCATGGCGGGACGGGGCCGATACCGCGCATGCCGGGTCGGCCCCCCTTGATCTTGAGCGGTGGGACACCGATGTGGCATGGTGTCATCCGTTGATTTGTGCCCCGCCACGGGATCGAGGTTCGACCATGCGCCGTATCGCCGTCTTCCTGATCGCCCTGACCGCCCTTGCCGCGAGCCCCGCCCTGGCGGAGGCGCCCAAGCCGGCGCCGCAGGGACAGGTGCGCGGGTTCGAGCGGCTGGACCGGGCCCCGACCCCGGGCGAGATGGTGGCCGCCCCCTCGTTCGAGCTGCCGCAGATCGACGGGCCGGGCATGGGCGTCACCCCCGACCCGCGCATCACCGACGATCCGGCCCAGCCCTTCGGCGGGTCGGTGAACGTGCAGGTGGGTGTCGCCGGCAGCGGCTACTACGCCGTCCGCTCCCCGCGCAGCCGGGAGCTGCTGGGGGTGGAGGAGCGGTTCGAGAGCTTCGACCGCTCGAGCAGCCTGTTTGCCTACACGCCCTACGGCTACCGCGCACCGCTGACGGCCTTCTCGCCGGGCTGGCGCGACTATTCCTTCGCCCGGGCCGTGTCGCCCAGCGACATCGCGGGCCTGCCCTCCGTCAGTGCGCCGCGCAGCTTCTGGGGCTTCCGGGACTGAGGTTTTCCGACAGTCGCGACGCGATCAAGGGCGGGGCCGGTCCCCGCCCTTTCCGTTTCCGGGCTCAGGTGCCGGCGCCTCAGGTTCCCGCCACCGTCATGCCGTCCACCCGCACGGTCGGGCTGTCGATGCCGTGGCGGAACTCCAGGTCGCTGGCCGGCGTCAGGCGCTTGTACATGTCCTTCAGGTTGCCCGCGACCGTCACCTCGCTGACCGGATATGCGGGCTTGCCGTTCTCGATCCAGAAGCCGGTGGCCCCGCGCGAATAGTCGCCGGTGACGCCGTTCACCCCCTGGCCCATCAGGGAGGTGACGTAGAACCCCTCCGTGATGTCGGCCATCAGCTCCTCCGGGCTCAGGGTTCCGGGGGCGAGGTACAGGTTGGTGGGCGACGGGGCGGGCGGGCCGCCGGTCCCGCGCGAGGCGTGGCCCGTGCTTTCCAGACCCAGCTGGCGCGACGAGCGCAGATCCATCAGCCAGGTGGTCAGCGTGCCGTCGGCGATGATGGTGCGGCGCTTGCCCTGGATGCCCTCGCCGTCGAACGGCTTGCTGCGCAGGCCGCGCCGGATGAAGGGGTCGTCCACCACCGTGATGCCGGGGGCGAACACCGCCTCCCCCATCCGGTCCTTCAGGAAGCTGACGCCGCGCGCGATGGCGTTGCCGGAAATGGCGGCGACCAGGTGGCCCATCAGGGTGGTGGCCACGCGCGGGTCGTAGATCACCGGGACGGACCGGCTCTTCACCTTGCGGGCACCCAGCTTGCGCACCGTGCGCTCGCCAGCACGCCGGCCGATCGTCTCCGGCGGGTCCAGATCGGCGGCGTAGACGGCGGTGTGGTAGTCGTAGTCCCGCTCCATCGCCGTGCCGCTGCCGGCCAGGACCGAGACGGACAGCGAGCGCCGGCCGACCCGGTAGCCGCCGACGAAGCCGTTGCTGGCGGCCAGGGTGAGCGTGGTGCGGCCCCAGCTGGCGTCGGCCCCGTCCGAGTTGGTCACGCCGGGCACGGCGCGCGCCGCGTCCTCGGCGGCGCGGGCGGCGGCGATCAGCTCCTCCGCCGTGGGCTCCGCCGCGTCGCAGAGGTCGAGGTCCGGCCAGTCGCGGGCGATGGCGCCCGGATCGGCGATGCCGCAGAACGGGTCCTCCGGCACCTCCCGCGCCATGGCGACCGCCCGCTCCGCCAGCTCCCGCAGCATGGCGGGGTTCCGGTCGGTGGAGGACACGACGGCCATCCGCCGCCCGACGAAGACGCGCAGGCCGAGGTCGCCCGCCTCCGACCGTTCCAGGCTCTCCGGATTACCCAGACGCATGGCGACGGAGAGGGAGGCGCTGTCCACCAGCAGGGCGTCGGCGGCATCCGCCCCGGCGGCCTTGGCCAAGCGGATCAGCTCCTCCAGCAGGGCGGCGGCGGCGGGATCGGGGGCTTGGGTCATGGGCTGGCCTTCCGGGGAACTGGGGGCGGGCGCGTCTGCGGGTCCCGTCCGGTCTTAGCAAACAGGCGCGCGGCCCGAAAGGAAACATCGGCGGCGTCCGGGCGTGTCCCGTCCGGAACGCAACTTGTAGGCAGAAAGTTCGTACGCTAACCTATCGAATGAGGGATGGATGTCCGGGGCATTTCGCGTCGGTGATGGGGGCGGTCATGGGGAAATCGAGGTCGGTGGTCGCGGTCGCGTGCGCGGCACTGCTTATGGGCGGATGCGCGTCGGTGGAACTGCCGGACATGGCCGGTGAGACCGCCACGATCGCCACCTTCGCAGGGGCGGCGGAGACGGCCGAGAATCTCGCCAAGGACTATCTAAAGCTGGCGAACGACTCCCGGAAGGACGTGATGTGGACGGAGCTGCCGATCCTCGGCGGCGCCCTCGTCGCGGTCACGGCCGTCAGCTTCGGCTGGCACGCCGACTATGCCAAGGCGGCCGCCGTCGGGGCCGGCGGGCTGACCGCCATCAACGGCTTCGTCGCACCCCGCCAGGGCGTGCGGCGCAACGTCCAGGCCATGGCGGCCATGTCCTGCGTCGCCCGGGTCGCGCGGCAGGGCGGGGACGTCTTCGCCACCGGCGACCGGGGCGTCACCGCCGCGCATCTGACGGCGCTGGCGCAGGCGCCCGGACTGACGGCGGAGGAGGTCCGGGGCCTCCAGCTGGCGGCGGAGGTGGCGGAGATGGGGCCGCATCTGATCGGCTCGACCATCGATTCCATCAACGCGACCGTCCTGGTCCGCGCCACCGACAGCATGGCGGCGCCGAACTTCGACCAGCTGGTCGAGACGATCGCCGATTCGACCCAGAAGGCGCTGACGGCCAAGACCGGAACACGCGACGTCGGGCACAACGCGACGACCAAGGGCAAGGCGGCGGCGGCCGGAACGACGGCCCTGCGGGCGGCCGAGGCGCTGGAGCCGGCGGACGTGCAGCGCGCCGTGGATTACGCGGCCGATCTGGACAAGCGTTTGGCCCTGTGCGCGGCCAAGGCCGGCGGCTGATGCCGCGGGCGGCCGGGCCCCCCCGGTCCGGCCCGCATGGGGCCGTTCATGGGGCCGTCCAGGGGGCCGTCGCGGTCGCGTGGGAACCGCGCGCGATGCGCCATGTTGAGCCCGCATGGACCTGCGCAACCCCCTGCCGCCCGGCTCCGCCCCGACACGACCGCCCCATGGACCGGGTGCCCATGACGGGGAGGGGATGCGCTGGGACCCCGGTCCCGCCAGCCCGGCGGCGGCCGCCCGCTGCGCCCTGATCCGCCGCTGGCTGCGGCCGGAGGGGGTGCGCCTGCTGGACATCGGCTGCGGCACGGGGCGCGACCTGCTCCGCCTCTCCCCCTGGATCGCGCAGGGACTGGGCGTGGCCGGCTGCGGCCAGACCCTGCGCCGGGCGCGGGAGGCGGCGGCCCGCTGCGGTGCCGGCAACCTCCGCTTCGCGCTGGGCGACGCCGTGCTGTTCAGCCTCGCCGGCTGCACGGCCGACGGGGCGGACCCGGTGCCCGACCGCTTCGACATGGTGCTGCTCCGCGCCGGGCACATCGACACGGCCGACCTGCCGCGCCAGCTGGCG
>JAJUIU010000054.1 GCA_029267445.1 Rhodospirillaceae bacterium | reverse complement strand
GTGAGGCTTCGCGACGGGCGCGCGGCCGAGATCGACATCGTCGCCCTGTACGCCGGTGCGAGACCGCTCGCGGGCGCGTCGCAGCTCGTGAGCGTCGGCCCGACCACCGACGGCTACCGGATCGCCGTGCTGCGCGGCGCGTCGAACGACCTCTTCACCCTCGAGGTGTCGCGCGACCTGCGCGGCGCCCGGATCGAGGACCTCATGGTTCGCGCGGTGGACGGCCGCCGGGTCAACATGCTGGTCAGCGGCCGAACGTACGAGGTCGTCTACAAGGTCCGCTTCAGCCAGGATTGCTGGGGTGTGGCCTTCGGCACGCGGATCAAGACGGTGACCGGCCTCGAGCTGGGTGGCGCCTCCACCGGGCAGGCAGGGGAATTCCTCGATCACGCGCAGGCCGGACAGGTCGTGGAGATCGCGCATCGATTCGAGTGCCGGCTGCTTCCGGGCACATACTTCCTGAACGCCGGCGTCTCGGGTCTGATCGACGGCGCGCGCACGGCGCTCCACCGCCTTGTGGACGGGGTGGCCGTCCAGGTGCAGCCCGCACCGGCGAGCGCGTCGAACGGCCCGGTCGATTTCGGCTTCCGAAGCTGGATCAAACCGGCGGAGCCGGACAGGTCATGACGCGGATCCTGATCACGGGCGCCAGCGGCTTCGTCGGCCGGCATACGCTGGAGGCTCTTCTGGCCGGCGGCCCGGACGGCGCCGAGCTGCATGCGACCTCCCGCGCGGTGCCGGCCTGGGCACCTGAGGGCGCGATGTGGCACTCGGTGGACCTGACGGATGCGGACGCCGCCCGCGCCCTGATCGAGGCCGTCCGGCCCACCCATCTGATCCATGCGGCCTGGTACGTCACGCCGGGCCGGTTCTGGACCAGCCCGGAGAACATGGACTGGGTCGGTGCCACCCTGAGGCTGGCCCGCCTGTTCCACGAGGCTGGCGGGCGGCGGCTGGTCGCGGTCGGCACCTGTGCCGAGTACGCCGACAAGGATGGCGACCATCTGGAGCATGAGGCCGGGCCCATGCCCGGGACCTTCTACGGCGCCGCCAAGCTCGCCACCTGGACGGCGCTGACGGGATACGCCCGGCAGGTCGGCCTGTCATTCGCCTGGGCCCGGCTGTTCGGCATGTATGGCCCGTATGAGGATGGACGTCGGCTGGTCGCCCAGGTGATGGACAGCCTCGACCGGGGCCTCCCGGTGGACCTGACGGACGGGGGGCAGATGCGCGACTTCCTGGCCGGGCAGGATGTGGGCGCGGCCCTGGCCCGGCTCTGTGGCAGCGATCTGGTGGGTGCGGTCAACATCGCCTCCGGCCGGCCGGTGACCTTGCGGGCGATGCTTGAGGAACTGGGTGACCTGATGGACGCGCGCGGCCTGTTGCGCTTCGGCGCCCGCCCCCGCCCCGCGAGCGAGCCGCCGCGCCTCACCGGCGACATCGGCCGGGCCACCCGCGAGCTTGGCTGGCAACCGGCGCTTGACCTGCGGGAGGGTTTGGCGCTCTCACTCGCATGGCGGCGGCGGCACGCGGCCGTTTCCGTGTCCGAGGCCTGAACCGCGAGCGCATGAGATCCTTGATCGCAATCCCGAAGGAGGCGTGGCGCAACCGCTACCTCCTGGAGCAGATGACCCGGCGCGAGATCGCCGGGCGCTATCGCGGCTCCTGGCTGGGGCTCGTCTGGTCGCTGGTGACGCCGCTGGTCATGCTGGCCCTTTATGCCCTGGTGTTCGGCGTGTTCCTGAAGGCGCGCTGGTCGCAGACCGCACCCGACGGCGGCACGCTCGCCGCCGCGTCATTCACCGACTTCGCGCTCATCTTGTTCTCCGGCCTGCTGCTGCACGGGTTCCTGGCCGAGTGCCTGGGCCGGGCGCCGTCGCTGGTCACGAGCAACGCGAACCTTGTGCAGAAGGTGGTCTTCCCGCTGGAGTCGCTGGCCTGGAGCACGGCCGGAACGGCGCTGTTCCATACGCTGACCGGGCTCGCCGTGCTGCTCGTCATGCTGGTGGTGGCGCGCGGCCTGCCGCCGACGGCGCTACTGCTGCCGGTGGTGCTGCTGCCGCTGCTGCCCATGGCGCTGGGACTCGTCTGGCTGATCTCGGCTGTGGGGGTCTTCTTCCGCGACATCGCGCAGACCATGCAGCCGATCACGACGATCCTGCTGTTCCTGAGCCCGATCCTGTTTCCGGCCGACCTGCTGCCGGAGGCCCTGCGGTCGGCGCTGATCCTGAACCCGCTGACGGTGCCGGTGGAACAGGTCCGCGCGGTGCTGATCTGGGGTAACCTGCCGGACTGGAACGCGCTGGGCGCCTACACGCTGGTGGCCGTGCTGATCGCCGCCGTGGGGCGCTCCGTCTTCGAGCGCTGCCGGGAGGGGTTCGCAGATGCTCTTTAAGAAACGCAAACCGGACCCGGCGCCCGAGGCACGTCCCGCGCGGCGGCTGCCCGATTTCCTGGGCATCGGCGCGCAGAAGGCAGGCACCACCTGGATCCATGCGCAGTTGTCCCGGCACCCCGGCGTCTGGCTGCCGACGGAGAAGGAACTGCACTACTGGGACCGGCTCAAGGACCAGGGCCTGGACTGGTACGCCACCTTCTTCCAGCCCGCCCCGGCGGGGTCCCGCGCGGGGGAGATCACGCCCTCCTACGCGATCCTGCCGGACCCGGTGATCGCGGAGATCCGAGCGGCCATTCCCGATGCGAAGCTGATCTACAGCGTCCGCAATCCGGTCGAACGGGCCTGGTCGTCCGCCCTGATGGCGCTCGCGCGGGCGGAAATGACCCTGGCTGACGCTTCGGACCAGTGGTTCATCGACCATTTCATGTCCCATGGCTCCCGCGCGCGGGGCGACTATGAGGCCTGCCTGCGCGCCTGGCTGGCGCACTACCCGCGCGAAGCGGTGGAGATCGTCCGCTTCGACGACATCGCGCGGGAACCGAGAGCGGTGCTGGCGCGGCTCGCGGGCCATCTCGGCCTGGACCCGACCCCCTTCGCCGCGATCGATGACGCGGCCCTGGTCGAGCGGGTGAACGCGGGTCCTGGCGAGGTCTGCCCCCCGCACCTCGCCGCCTTCCTGGCGGAGTACTACGCGCCCAAAGTCCGGTCGATGGAGCGGTTCCTCGGCTGGGACCTGCGCGACTGGCTGGAGCCGCGCCGTGGCTGAGGGCGGCGGACGGGTCGTCGTCCTGCTGGGCATGCACCGCAGCGGCACCTCAATGCTGGCGCGGCTGCTGCACGCGCTCGGCCTCCGCTTCGGCGACCGGGTCCTGACCGAGTCGCGGCCCGACAACGAGCTGGGCTACTGGGAGCAGTCCGACATCGTCGATCTGCAGGAGACCATGCTGGACCGGCTGGACCGCACCTGGTACGGGCCGACGGGGACGCTTCCTTTGCCAGACGGCTGGCGCGCGCGGCCGGGCATGGGAGCCCTGGTGGACCGACTGCGCGAGGTGCTGGTGCGCGAGGTCGCCGCCAGCGGCGGGCTGTGGGGCTTCAAGGACCCGCGCACCGCCCGGTTCCTGCCGCTGTGGCGGGAGCTGTTCGCCGAGGCGGGTGTCGAGCCGGTCTACATCCTTGCGGTCCGTCATCCGGACGGTGTCCGGGCCTCGCTGCTGGCCCGGAACGCCGCACAGGGCATGACACCGGAGCGGGCGGACCTGCTCTGGCTGGTGCACAACCGCGACATCCTGTCGGCCGTCGGCGATCGGCTGGCCGCCGTCGTGGATTACGATTCCTGGTTCGCGGACCCGGCGCGGACCGCCACGCGGCTGACCCGGGTGATCGGCCTGCCGGAGCCCGCACCAGCCGCGCTGGAGGGGTTCGTCCGCCAGGACCTCCGCCACCATGCGGGACACCGGAACGTGTCAGCACCTCTCGCCCTCTCCCTATACGCCGCGCTGGCGGAAAGCGCGCCGGAGCCGCCATCACCCGACCGCTATGGCCCGCCGCTGGCGCGGTTCGAGGAGGCGGAGGCGTTGTTCCAGCCCTGGGGGGGCGCGCTGGACGAGGCGGTGCTGGACCGCTGGCGCCTGGAGGGCGCGCGGGCGGCTCTCGCCAGCGGCTGATCAGCCGGGCGCGAAGCGGCGGCCGTGCAGCGTCAGGCGGAGCGGGTTCGGCTCCAGCCAGCCGAAAGCCCGTTCCCGGCGGGCCAGTTCCGCCGCGTCGATATCCGGCGGGATCGCGCATAACGCGTCGAGCGCCCGTTGGGAGCACCGGCGTGATCCCCATTCGAGCCCGGTCACGGGCAAGGCGGTGGACGGGTCGGCGAGCCGGGGGGCGAGCGCCACGAACATCCGTGCCATCAGCTCATAGGCCCCGACCCGCAGGCCATGCGCATCGATGCCGGGCGCCACCGGAAACCGCCCGACGGCGACAATCGGCCCCGAATCGGTCCGCGCCACCATCTCATGGACGGTGACCCCATACTCCGCCGCCCCGTCATAGAGCGCGAAGGCGATCGGATGCTTTCCCGGATACTCCGGTGGACCCGGGTGGAAATTATAGGCGGGCGCCCCCAGTCTCTCGAGCTGGCGCGCCCCGACGACAATGCCGGTTCCATAGGCGATCAGCCGGGTCCCGGCCGGAGCCGCCGCGACGGTCTTTTCCAGTTCGTCGGCGGCGGTGACCGTGGTGATCGCGAGTGCGGGGTTACAGGCGCGCAGAAGAGCGGCTAGAAAGAAGGCGTTGGCCCAGTCGGTGAGAAGGATGACGGCCGGGGCCATGTTCACTCCAGGCACAAGGTGACCGGCGCGAGCGGCGCACCGGCCCAGAAGGATGACCCCAATGTCGCTCCCAACGGAATACCTTGTCGAGGACGCCCGGATCACCCGCCTCGAGAAGGAGCTGGCGGAGCTGCGCACGGCCCAGCAGCGGTCGGAGAGCTTCGCCGGCGCCGGCTTCGTCCTGCTGCTGAGCCTTGTCCGGGAGCTGCTGCGCGACGGCCAGATGGACGAGGCCCGCGCGGCCGGGATGGTGAAGGAGGGCATCCGGATCCTGCGCACACTCTACCGCATCGACGACACCTCCCCCTTCGACGGAGACCGGTTCGACATGGACCGTCTGGTCGAACTGATGCGAAACCTGGAGCAGGAACGCCCGGCCGAGGACCTGCTGAACCAGATCCTGAAGGCGCTGGAGAAGTAGGCCTCAGCTCCCGGGGCGCGGACGCGGAGGGCGCGGCGGGAAGGCCGGCGCCGGCATGGTCTGCGCCAGGGTGAGGTTGGGATTCCAGAAGGGATCGTCGTCAAGCGCGGGTCCCCAGCGGCGGCGCATGTGGTCCGCCTCGCGCTGGAACCGCGCGCGCCGTTCGCCGGTCAGGTCGTCGCCGCGCGTGACCGATTCCAGATGGAAAAGTTCTGCATAGGGTGTCCAGACCACCCGGTATCCCCGCTCCCTGATGCGCAGGCAGATGTCCACGTCGTTGAAGGCGACCGGCAGGTTTCCGGCATCGAATCCGCCCACTTCCGCGAACACCGACCGGCGCACCGCCATGCAGGCCGCGGTCACGGCCGCCATGTCTTGGATCAGCAGGGCGCGCCCGAAGTAACCGGCGTCACCGGGATGGGCGAGCCTGTGGACGTGGCCAGCCACTCCCCCCATGCCGAGGACGATGCCCGCATGCTGCACCCGCCCGTCCGCATAGAGCAGGCGACCGCCGACGGCGCCGACCTCCGGTCGGACGGCCTGGGCGACAAGCTCCGCCAGCCAGTCGTCCCGGTCGATCCGCACGTCATTGTTCAGGAAGACCAGGATGTCGCCGCGCGCCTGCCGGGCGGCCTCGTTGTTCATGGCGGCGAAGTTGAAGTCGCCTCGCGCCGGAAGGACGGTACCCCCGCGAGCCCGCAGGGCGTCCAGCAAGGCAAGGGTCGCCGGCTCGCGCGATTCGTGGTCGATGACGATCACGTCCAGCGAAGGATATGCGGTGCGGTCCAGCACCCCTTCGAGGCAGTCGCGCAGCAGATCCGCCCGGTCCCGGGTCGGAATGATGACGGAGACGTGCGGCGCCGGGCCGGGAAGATCGCGCTTCACCCGGTAGAAGGCACCGCCGACGGCCGGCAGCACGCGACCAGGCTCCCCGCGCCGTTTCAGCGCCTCCGCGATGGCGCGGGCGCCGGCATCCCAGGCGTAGGGCTTCGCGGAAGCGCCACCCGCCGTCGACCCTTCGATCACGCGCCAATGATAGAGGACGCGGGGGATGTGGTGGATCCGCGACGGCGCGGTCGCCTCGGACGCGCGCAGGGCGAGGTCGTGGTCCTGGCTCCCCTCGAACCCTTCCCGGAACCCGCCGATGCGACGCACCAGATCACGCCGGAACACGCCCAGATGGGACACGGCGTTCTGGGACAGCAGCAGGTCGGGGTTCCAGCCGGACTTGAAGTAGGGATCGAAGCGGCGCCCCCGCGCGTCGATCTTGTCCTCGTCGCTGTAGATGATGTCGGCGTCGGGATGCGGGTCCAGCACGGCCGCCACCTCGAGCAGGGCGGAGGGCGCCAGCTCGTCGTCATGGTCGAGCAGGGCGACGAACTCACCGCGCGCCAGGGACAGCGCGCTGTTGGAGGCGGCGGCGATGTGGCCGCGCGCCGGGCGCGTGAACACGCGGATGCGGGGATCGCGATCGGCCGCGGTGGCAAGGACCCGGCGCGTCTCCGGCCGTTCGGAGGCATCATCGGCGATGCAGAGCTCCCAATGCGGGTAGGTCTGCAACTCGACGGAGCGGATTGCGCGGTCCAGCCACTGCGGCGCCGTGTTGTGGACCGCCATGACGACGGAGATCAGCGGCCGGCGCTGAAGCGCCGCCCGCCGCGCGGCGGCGGCTCCTTCGTCCTGGCGGTCGTACATCCGGCACCAGGCCCGATAGGGGTCGGCGAATATGTCGATGGCGTCGAACACCGAGGCACCGGCCGACAGCGCCTCCCGCACGCTGAGCAGCCGCGACAGCGCGAGGCGCGCCGTCCAGGACCGGTTCGCGTAGTCGACCAGCCGGCGGCGCAGCAGGGGAAAGGGAAGCGGCATGCGGAGGGAGGGGGAACCGGTTCGATGGTGCGGTCTGGCAGACCCGCTCCGGCATGGCTAGCATATCAGGCACACCCGTGCTAAGGCCCACGACGATGCCGCCGGCCCCTCCCCCATCCCCGCCGCGACGACCGGACATGCCCCGGATCGACGTCGTCATCGTCAACTGGCATTCGGGCCCGCTGGTCGACGCCTGCCTCGGTTCCCTGGCGCGGACGACGCAGCACGCCTGCGCCCTCGGCCGGGTCTACGTCTTCGACAACTCGCCGGAAGCGGCCTATCGGCCGGTGATTCCGGATCGGCTGGATGTCGAGCTGATCCGCAGTCCGGCCAATGTCGGTTTCTCCCGCGGCTGCAACCTCGCGGCAGGCCGCTCGGACGCGGACCTGCTGTTGTTCCTGAATCCCGACACCGAGGTGATGCCGGATACGCTGGACGCGTGCGCGCGGTTCATGGGAAGTTCGGCCGCGACGCGCTGCGGGGCGCTGGGGGTGCAGCTCCTCGATCGCGACGGTGTCCTGCAGAAGACCTGCTCGCGCTTTCCCACACCCGCACAACTGCTCGGCCAGTCGCTGGGGCTGGGCGCCCTCTCCTCCGGCCGGATCGCCGGCCCCTTCATGACCGACTGGGACCACCGGGAGACGCGGGTCGTCGATCAGGTGATGGGCGCCTTCATGCTGATGCCGCGCCCCGTGTTCGAGCGGCTCGGCGGGTTCGATGAGGATTTCTTCCTCTATTTCGAGGATGTCGACCTGTGCCTCAGGCTGGCGCGCGCGGGCCACGAGACGATCTATTTCGCGGGCGCCAGGGCGATGCATATCGGCCAGGGGACGACCCGGCGGAACATCGGGCGGCGCTTCTACCTGTATGCGCGATCCCGCTTCCAGTACGCCCGCAAGCATTTCGGCATGCCGGCGGCGGCCCTGCTGCTGCTGACCACGCTGTCGGTGGAGCCGGTGCTGCGGATCGCGCGGGAGCTGCTGCAGGGCGCCCCGGCCCAGGCCGCCGCCGTGGCCAGGGGCTGGATGCTGCTGTGGCGAGCCAGCCTCGGCCTGCCGGCCAGGGAGGATCGCGTTGGTCCGGGTCCTGCTGCTTAGCCGGTACGACCGCACGGGTCCCAGCAGCCGGCTCCGCTTCCTGGACCATCGCGAGGCCCTGGACCGCGCCGGCATCGCCATCCAGACGGCACCCTTCTTCCCGCCGGAATACCTGCAGGCGCTATACGGCGCCGGGCGGCGGCCTGTCGGGCCTGTGCTGCGGGCCTATGCGCGGCGGCTGGCCGATCTGCTGACCCGGGGGGATCACGATCTCCTGTGGATCGAGAAGGAGGCGCTGCCCTGGCTTCCGGCGTGGCTGGAGCGCGCGCTCTTCCGCCGCCCCTATGTCCTGGACTTCGACGACGCGTGGTTCGAGCGTTACCGGGCGAACGGTAATCCGCTGATCCGCCGGCTGCTGCCGAACAAGCTGGAGCGCCTTGTCCAGGGTGCCCGCACGGTTGTGGCCGGCAACGCCTATCTGGCCGACTGGGCGCGGACGGCGGGCGCCAAACGGGTGGAGATCGTGCCGACCGTGGTCGACCCGTCCGTATACGCCGCGACAACCCCCAGGGCCGGAGACGGGCGCTTCGTGATCGGCTGGACCGGGTCGCCGTCCAGCGCGCCCTATCTGCGGGAGATCGCCGAGCCGCTGCGGGAGTTGTGCCGCGATCCGGCGGTCGTTGTGCGGCTCGTCGGGGTCGCCGATCCCGGACTGCCGGGCGTGCGCGTCGAGACGCGGGGATGGTCGGAGGTGGAGGAGCCCGGGGAGATCGCCGGCTTCGATGTCGGAGTCATGCCGCTGCCCGACACGTCCTGGACCCGGGGCAAGTGCGGCTTCAAGCTGATCCAGTACATGGCGGCCGGACTGCCCACGGTGGCGTCACCGGTCGGCGCCAACCGGGACATCGTAACCGATGGCGAGACGGGGTTCCTCGCGTCCGGGACGGCCGCATGGGTGGACGCGCTGGGCCGCCTGCGGGCCGATCCCGGGCTCCGCGCCCGAATGGGCGCCGCCGGGCGGCGGCGGGTCGAAACGCGCTATTCGACAGGTGTCGCGGTCCCGGCGTTGGCCGCCCTGCTGCGCGACGCCGCCGGCCCCATGGTTGACAGCCGCCCGGCCGGGCAATAGACCCGCACTGCCCGTCCGAGACCCGCCCGCACATGCAGACCACCCTGGACCGTCGCCGAACCAACGACGCGCCGCGCGCCGTGCTGATCTGGGGCGCGATCGCGGCGGGTGTGGCGACCCTGCTGTCCACGCTCTACTTCGTGGTCCGCGATTACTCGCCCGTGCCCTTCATGGACCAGTGGGATGTGGTGGACGCGGATACGCTCCTGGACCGGCTGTTCCAGCAGCATAACGAGCACCGCATCATCGTCCCGCGCCTGATGTTCCTGGTGGACGTGCTGCTGTTCCGGGGCAGCAACGCCTTCCTGTTCGTGGTCAGCATCCTGACGCAGCTGATCCACGCTTGGCTGTTCGTTCGAATCCTCGCCACAACCGGACGCTTCAGCCGGGGCGAACTGCTGGCGGCGGGTGGACTGTCCCTGGTGGCGCTGCTGAACCTGAGCCAGTACGAGAACTTCATCTGGGGTTTCCAGGTGCAGTTCGTCGGTGTGTTCGCGGCGGCCACGGCTGCCTTCCACTTCACCGCCCGGCTCGCACCCACGGCGTCGCCGCCGGTGCGGCATACGGCACCGCTGATCATGGCCGCGATCGCCAGCTATGCCGTCGCCACGGCCATGATGTCGAACGGCGCCCTTGCCGCGATCCCGCTCGTCCTGATGACCCTCTATCTCGGGTTCGGGTTCAGGCGGCTTGCGGCGGTCGCGGTGCCGGCCCTGCTGATCATGGCCCTGTTCCTGCTCACCTTCGAGCGGCCGGAGCATCATCCCGATCCGGCGGCGGCGAAGGCCGTGCCGACGCTGCTCTACATCTTCTCCTATCTCGGCGGACCGGTGGCCGCCGCCCTGGAGAGTGTCGGCTGGATCGGGAGTCCGGACCGCCTCCCCGCCGCGCGGATCGCCGGCGCGCTCGGGCTGGCCGTGGCCGGCGTCCTGGCCATCCTGGCGCTGCCGGCCCGGCGCAGCGTGGCGGCACCCGCCATCGCGGCCCTGCTCGCCGTGGTCGCGTTCAGCGCGGGCACGGCGGCCGTCACGGGACTCGGCCGTTCGGCATTCGATCCCTGGCAGGCGGTGTCGTCGCGCTATGGCACGCCGGCCAGCATCTTCTGGCTCGCGGTGGCGCTGCTCGGCTGGGTGCTGGCGCGACGGGAGCGGGCGGATACAGGGATCTTGCGTCTCCGGCTCGCGCCCGCCATCCCGACCGCCCTGCCGCTGGTGGCGATCGCCATCATGGGCCTGTCGCAGATCGGCTTCCTGAAGGACGGGCCCCGCTGGCGGCCGCAGAAGGATCTGGCCGGCCTCGCCATCCTCATGGGTGTGGACGACCCGGAGGCGTTGCGCACCGTCTATCCCTGGCCGGAGTTGATCCGCACGCAGGTCAGTCGGCTCCGGTCGGACGACCTGTCCGTTTTCGGCGTGGGTTGGGGCGATCGGCTGGGCCGGCGGATCGGGTCAGGCGAGGTGGATGCGGCCCGCTGCGACGGTGCGATCCAGGCGACGGGCGCCTACCAGACGGCGGAGGGCGCGCCGCAGACCGGCCCGGCCTTCCGAATCGAAGGCTGGACCACGGGCAGAGCCGATATCCTGCCGGAACACCTGCTGGCGGTCGGGCGGGATGGCGAGGTGATCGGTCTGGCGGTCGTCGGAAATGGCGCCGGCCGGCCGGCCCCGACGCGCCCCGATGGCTCGCCGGCCGTGCGGGCCGCCGGCTATGTGCGCGGCGCGCCGGGCGAGACCGTGCGGGTTCTGGCGCCACTGGACGGTAACCTGTACTGCCAGGTCGGCGAGGCGTTCACCCTGCCGGCCGAAACCGTTTCGTTGGCCATGGCGGCCGGTTTCCCGCCTGCCGAGCTTTCAGGGGAGGACGTCCAAGGCATCTGGGCGGAGAACGGCCAGGGACCGTCGGCGGAGCCGTTGCCGTTCGCGGCGCGGATCGTCGGGTCCTGGGCCGGCAACGACGCCCATACGGGCGCCCTGCGCTGGCGGGTCGTGCCGCCGTCAGGCGCCTGGCTTCTGATCCCGTACGCCACCGGGCCGGATACGGCCGGACAGTCGATCCGGGTGCGCCTTGCCGGTCAGACCCAGGACCTCGCGCGGCTGGACCCGACGCCTAGCGGCGCTTGGCGGGTCTGGAACGTCACCGTTCCAACGCCCGATGGCGCGGCATCGACCGCCGAGATCGAGATCATCGCCGAGGATACCGGTGCGGGATGGGGGCAATGGCTTTCCGTCGCGGCACCGCGCGTGGTAAGCCCGCCGCGATGACCGATACCCACTTCCTGCGGGCGATGGCGGCCCGCGGCATCGACGCGCAGACCGCCGCCTTCACCGCCCTTTCCCTGGCGGGTGCCGCCGTGTTCCTGCGGCATACCGGCGTCTACCTTGACGACGCCTACGTCTATTTCCGGATCGTCGAGACCCTGATCGCCACCGGGCGGCCCGTCTTCAACGCGGACGACGGCTTCATCCTGGCCACGTCGCCCCTCTGGCTCATGCTGCTGACGGCGGGGAAGCTCGTCCTGCCCTGGCTTGACCTGCCCCGCATCGCGGAACTGGGGTTCGTCCTGTTGCTTCTCGTGGCCTCGGGTGCGCTGTTCGCGCTGCTGCGGGGCCGGATGCCCGTGCTGGCGGTTCTGGCCCCGGTGCCGGTGTTCTTCACGCCCTACCTGCCGACGCTGGCCGGGCACGACACCGCCCTGGCCCTCGCCACCGGCCTGTTGCTCTGCCTCGCCTTCATGCGGCGCAGCGCGCTGTTCCCGCTGGCGGCGGCCCTGTTCTACCTGGCGCGGGGCGAGGGGGCGATCCTGGCAATCCTGCTGGGTGCGGTGCTGCTGGTGGAGGCCGTCATCCAGCGGCGGCTTTGGGCCTTCATCCTGCAGATGCTTCCAGCGGCCCTTGCAGGGCTGGTCCTGGTGGCGGGCTGGCATCTCTGGCATGCGCACCTGTTCGGCACGCTCTTGCCGTCCACCATGGCGACGAAGCAGCTGCAGGGCGACAGCGGCTGGACGACGTTCACGGCGGCATGGCGGAACCATGTGGGGCGGTTCGTCGATCCCTCGCCGACCGGCATCGTCACGGGCCTGCTGGCCCTGCTGGGATGGGGGGCGCTGCTGCGCCATGTCTGGCCGCTGGCGGTCTGGCCGCTGCTGCATTTCGGCGTTTATGCCGGCCTCGGCGTCGCCTATTACCACTGGTACTACTATTCGATCGATTTCGCGCTGGCCCTGTGCGTGGTGGCGGGGGTCGCCGTGGCGGCCCGTGTTCTGGCGGGCGCGCTGGACGACCGGGCGCGGGTGCGTACGGCGCTGATCGCCGTCGCAGTGGCGTTGGCCGTGCCGGTCCTGATCGCGCCGGTGCGGACGGCGGTCACCGGCATCTACGACGATCCGCGCTTCCGCCTCTACGCACGGATCGTCGACGCCATCCAGGCCCGGTCCGACGGTGCCGTGACCCTGCTCAGCCATGAGATCGGCATCTTCGGCTATCTCCTGCCCCAGGCCGCCGTGCGGGACGTGGTCGGCCTCGCCACACCCGTCACCCGCAAGGAGGAACTCTGGGACTGGGAAAGCCGGGCCAGGGAGTTCCGCCCCGACTTCATCGCCTGGCCGTTCGAGCGGAGCGCCCTGCGCATCCATGGGGCGGACGGCCCGGACTGGCTGGTCTATGCGGAGGCGCCCGTCCCCGGCACCCAGGGCATGACGCTCTACGCACGGGTCGACGACGTGGCGGATCTGACGGCGGCGCAGCGGCGCGAGGTGGCGGCGGCCCAGGCGATCTGGCCGGTGCCGGGACTGAACGGCCTGATCCCGGTCGGCGATCGGCTCGCCCTCTATGCCCACGCCCCCTCGCGCTTCACCCTCGAGGTTCCGACGGATGCGGAAGCCCTGGACATCGGGTTCGGCTTCCTGCCCGGCGCCTGGGAGGCGGGCCGCGCGACCGATGGCGCGCGCTTCTCCATCGCCCGCGCCGACGCGCCGGACAGCCCGGTCTGGTCCAGCATGGTGGACCCGGTGGACAACCCGGCCGACCGCGCCACCGCCTATGCCCGGTTACCGGTCACCGGCGGCGAGCGCCTCATTCTCTCCGTCGATCCCGGCGGCAGCGCCTCCTGGGACTGGACATTCTGGACCATGCCCCGATTCGGCACGAGCGGCGATCTGGCCGGCCCCTGCCCCGTCAGCGTTGAAGCCGTGGCGGAGGCCGCCGACGCCGGTTTCGTGGACGCGCTGTCCTGGTCCGCCGACGGACTGACCCTGCGCGGCTGGGCGATCGACAGGGTGGCGGGGCAGCCGGCCGCCGCCGCCGTCGTCACCGTGGATGACCGGGTGGCGGCCTGCCTCGTTCCCCAGGCCCCACGCGACGATGTGGCGGCCGCGATGAAGAGCGCGGCCGTAAGGCACGCGGGCTTCGCCGGCACGATCGCCGTGCCCGGCGGCGGGGAGTCCTCGCGCGTGCGGATCTATGCCAAGCGCTGGGACGGAACCCTGGTTCCGCTCGTGCTGCCATGATCCGTGCGACCGAGCCGGACACCCATCGCGGCCCCAACATCGGCCGGGTCGAGCAATGGACGGTCCTGGCCTTCATCCTGTTCGCCCTCGGCATCGCCGCCCTGGGCTTCGTCGGGGGAGCGGATGATTTCCTGGCGGAGGCGTCGAAGGTCCAGTTCGGCACGGTGCTGGGGATGCTGGGCCTGTCGCTGCTGAACTACGCGCTTCGGGCGTGGCGGTGGCACCTGCTCTGCCGGTCGGGCAAGGTCGGGGTGGGATTCCTGACGAACGCCATCTACTTCATCGCGGGCTTCGCCTTCACGGTGACACCGGCGAAGGTCGGGGAGGCGATCCGCTTGTGGCTTCTCCGGCATGGCCACCGCGCCGCCTACGAACAGACGGCCGGCGTGCTGGTGGCCGACCGGCTGCACGACGCCACCGCCATCCTGATCCTCTGCGTGGTCAGCGGCTGGCTGACGACGCAGAGCCAGGCGCCGGCGGCCATAGCGGCCGTGTTCGTCGTCATTGGCACCATCCTTCTGATGCGCCCCGCCATCGTGGTCGCCCTGATCGAACTGGGGTACCGGATCGTCGGGCGCCGCCCGCGCATCTTCGTGCGCCTGCGTCGGACCGGCCGGCGGCTGGAGAACCTCGGCAGTCCGAGCCTGTACCTGAAGTGCGCTGTCCTCAGCCTCGCGGGCTGGTGCGCGGAGGCGGTGGCGCTCGTCTGGATCCTGAGCGACCTCGGCGCCGATGTGGGCGCCCTCGCCGCCGTCTTCGCCTTCAGCCTGGGCATGCTGGTGGGGGCCGCCTCCATGGTGCCGGGCGGCCTGGGCGGGACGGAGATCGGCATGACCGGAGCGCTGGTCCTGGCGGGGGCGAGCCTGGAGGCGGCGGTCACCGCCACCGTGGTGCTGCGGGCGACGACGCTCTGGTTCTCCGTCGTGCTCGGCTTCGCCCTGCTGCCGCTGGCCATGCGGCTGGCGCGCGCCACCCGCGCCGGCTAGGGCGGTCCGCAGCGGACGTAGACGGCGTCCGGCTCCAGGTATGTCTGCAGCGTGCTGGTCGGCACCGGATGGAACGGGCCCTCGTAGCGGGCCAGCGGCCGATACCCCGCATCCAGCACGGCCCGGATCATCGCGCGGGAGGTCGGATCGCCGAAATCCAGCAAGGCGATGGTGCCCTCGCAGGTGCGGACCTTGGCGGGCGCGTCGAAGGCCGGCCAGTCGGACAGGATCGGGCCGGGAATGTTCGCCGCCTCCCACGCGGCGCGGCGATCCTCCCTGCCGCTGCTCTCCCCCGCGATCGGCACGGCCCACCACGCCATCACGACGAAGGTGAGTGCGGCCGTAACCGTGGCCGCCCGGCGGGGCAGGGCGCAGGCCAGCAGGATGACGACTCCCATCAGCGCGATGCCGATGTTCCGCTCGAAGAAGACCGGCTTTACCGCGAAGTAGGCGAGCACGAGCGCGCTCATGGCCCCCAGTCCCCACACCCAACCGGGCGCGCGGCGCCAGTCCACCAGCAGGAAGGCCGCCAGCGCCGGGCCGTAGAGCATAAGGACGTAGAGCAGCGTGTGGCCGATCCGGTCGACGGCCGTGCTCCCCGGGGTGGAATGGGGGATGTGCTCCGTCGCGTACTGGGTCTGGAGTGCCGCGATGCCGTTGAGGAACGCGTCCGGATTGAAAAGCGCATGCGGCGCGCCGAGGGCGAATCCAATCACTGTGCCCACGACCGCCAGCGCGCCGGCGGCAATCCCCGTACGGGGGTGGCGCCGGAGCGCGTCGAGGACGGCGGGAACGAAAATCAGGGCCGTCGCGATGAAAGTGATCTTCGACGCCGTCCCGACCCCGATGACAAGCCCGGCCAGCAGCGCCCTGGCCGCCAGCGATCCACCCAGGGTCGCAAGCCAGAGGACGAGCGCGAACAGGGCGTAGAGCAGGCTTTCGGTCCGGGCGATATGCGCGTCCTGGACCAGGGCGGGCGCCACCGCGAGCAGGGCCGCCGCCGCCAATCCTGTCGTGGGCGTGCCGCCGGCGCGTCGCAGCGCCAACACGACCAGAAGGATGGCGAGCGCCTGCAGCGCCACGTTGGCGTGACGCAGCGGCAGCAGGGACCAGTCCTGACCGCTGGCGCCCAGTACGGCATGGGCGAACAGATTGTATGTGGAGAAATTGTACTGGTCGTACTTCAGCGGCGGCGGCAGGCGCTCCGCCAGCGCCCAGTTCGTGTCGAGGTCGCCCCTCTCCGTCATCCCCCAGGAGACGGCCAGCGGGATCAGCTCGTCATGATTGATGATGCGCGGCGACTCGCTGAGCCGGAGGAACAGGAACACCGCCGCGACCAACGCCGCACCGACAAAGAGGAGAGACCGGTGCCGAGCCATGCCGCGCCGCGAGATTGCCGAACCGGCGGAGCTATGCCCAACTGCCGCCGGGAAGTCCACCGGCAATCGGCCGCGCCGCCCGCGCCTTGACTTCTGGAGTCGACTGGGCAACAGGTTGCGCGCCGCAGCGAAGGCCGGGGTCTCAGTGTCAGTGCAGCAGAAGATCGTCATCACCGGCGCCGCCGGTCTGGTCGGCCAGAACCTCCTCACCCTCCTAGACGACCGGTCGGACCTCGACATCGTCGCCATCGACAAGCACGCCCACAATCTGGCGATCGCGAAGCGGCTGCACCCGCGGGTCCGCACCGTGTGCGCCGATCTGGCGGAGTCCGGGGACTGGGAGAAGGAGTTCGCGGGTGCCGCCATGCTGGTGCAGCTCCACGCCCAGATCACCGGCCCGAACGCCCTGCCGTTCGAGCGCAACAATCTGGACGCCACCCGCCGGGTGCTGGAGGCCTGCCGTGCCCACGCCGTGCCCTATATCGTGCATGTCAGCTCGTCGGTCGTGAACTCCGTCGCCGACGACGACTACACGAACACCAAGAAGGCGCAGGAGGCGATGGTGCGGGACTTCGGCATCCCGCATTGCGTCCTGCGCCCGACCCTGATGTTCGGCTGGTTCGACCCCAAGCACCTCGGCTGGCTCGCCCGCTTCATGGAGAAGGCGCCGGTCTTCCCCATTCCTGGTCACGGCCGCTACATGCGCCAGCCCCTCTACAACCGGGATTTCTGCCGGGCCATCATGGTCTGCATGGAGCGCAGGCCGATCGGCGAGGTCTACGATCTCGTGGGTCCCGAGCGGGTCGACTACATCGACATCATCCGGGCGATCCGGCGGGTGAAGGGTCTGAAGACGCCGATCGTGAACATCCCCTATGGTCTGTTCGCCGGGCTTCTGAAGGTCTATGGGCTGTTCACCGACCGGCCGCCCTTCACGGCGGACCAGCTGAAGGCGCTGACCGCCGGTGACGTCTTCACCGGCGTCGACATCGAGAAGACCTTCGGGTTCCGCCCCACGCCCTTCGAGGAGGCGATCCGCGAGACTTTCTGCGACCCGCGCTACAGCGGCGTGGTCCTCGAGAAATACGTCTAGGATGCCGCCGTCCATGAACGCAGCGCCTGTCCGCGACATCGCCGTGCTCGGCGCGGGCCCGATGGGCCTCGCCGCCGCCCTCCGCCTCGCCCAGCGGGGCCACAAGGTCACCGTCTACGAGGCGGACGACCGCATCGGCGGGATGTCGGCGGCGTTCGACTTCGACGGGCTGACGATCGAGCGCTACTACCATTTCATCTGCGCCACGGACCAGCCGCTGTTCCGCTGGCTGGACGAGTTGGGCATCGCCGGCGCCCTGCGCTGGACCGACACAAGGATGGGATTCTTCTACGAGGGCACGCTTTATGAGTGGGGTCGGCCGGACCGGCTGCTCGCATTCCCGCACCTCGACATGGTTAGCAAGCTACGCTATGCGGCGCACGTCATGCACACCAAGTCGATCAGCGACTGGCGGGCGCTGGACAAGGTGGAGTGCACCGGCTGGCTGAAGCGCTGGACGGGTGAGCGCGCCTACGACGTGCTCATGCGCAGCCTGTTCGAGCTGAAGTTCTACGAGCATGCGGAAAGCCTGTCGGCCGCGTGGCTCGGCACCCGGATCAAGCGCGTGGCCCTGTCGCGCAAGAACCTGTTCCAGGAGCGCATGGGCTATCTGGAGGGGGGGTCCGAGACGTTCCTGGCGGCCCTGAAGCGGCGGCTGGACGAGCTTGGCGTGACGATCCGCCTAAAGGCGCCGGTGCGCGAAGTGGTCGCCGCCGACGGCGCGGTGACGGGCGTGCGCACCCCGGACGGGGACGTGACGCACGACCGTGTCGTATCGACCATACCCATCCAGTACCTGCCCCGCATGGTGCCCGCCCTGCCGACGGCGGAGCGCGCCAAGATCGAGGCGATCGAGAACATCGCCGTCGCCTGCGTGATCGTGAAGCTGAAGCACCCGATCTCGCCCTACTTCTGGATGAACATAAACGACCGCGGCATGGTCATCCCCGGCGTGATCGAGTACAGCAACCTGAACGATGTCGGGGCGCACATCCTCTACGCTCCCTACTACATGCCGAAGACGAACCCCCTTTACGGGCGGCCTGATGCGGAGTTCTTCAAGGAGCTGCGGGGTTACATGGCGCGCCTGAACCCCGCCTTCCGGGACGACTGGGTTCTGGCCGAGAAGGTGTCGCGCTACGAGTTCGCGCAGACTGTCTGCACGCCGAACTTCTTCGACAAGCTGCCGCCGATGGCGAGCGGGCTGGGCGGCTTCTACATGGCCGACACCTCCTACTACTATCCGGAGGACCGCTCGATCTCGGAAAGCATCCAGGTCGGCGAACGTCTGGCGGAAGCGGTCCGTTGAAGCTGCTCGGCGACTTCCTCACGCCGAAGTTCGCGCAGTTCCTCCTGGCCGGCGGGACCGCCGCCCTCGTCAACATCCTCTCGCGCATCCTGTATAGCGAGGTGATGCCCTACGCGCCCGCCGTGGTCGCGGCCTATGTCACCGGCATGGCCACCGCCTATGTGCTGAACCGCCTGTTCGTGTTCGGGGCGGGCGACCGGGTAATGGCGGGCGAGATTGCGACCTTCGTCCTGGTCAAAGTCCTGGCGGTGGCGCAGACGCTGGCAATCAGCCTCTTGCTGGCCCGCTGGGCCCTGCCCACCGCCGGCATCGTCGAGGGCGCCGAAACCCTGGCCCACATAGTGGGCGTTGTCGTTCCGGTCTTCACCAGCTACCTGGGCCACAAATATTGGACTTTCCGCAATCATCGGGCATAGGTTCCGCCAACCCGCAGAGCAGGTTCACCATGGCGATGGCCGAACAGACGCAGACGGCGGAACGGGTCCCGCTGATCGTGGACCTGGAGAACGCGCTCGTGACCGCCGACCTCCGGCTTGAGCGGTCGCTGCAGTCCGTCAAGCGCGGCATCGCGACCCTGCGCCCGCCGTCGGCCACCGGCATGACCGGAACGGTGGCCGGCGAGGAGGGGGCGGAATTCGACGCCGCATGCCTGCCCTACGACCGCGCCCTGGTGGAGCGGCTGACGCGGGAGAAGGCCGAAGGGCGGCGCCTGATCCTCGCCACCGACCTGGACGTCGAGGTCGCGGATGCGGTGAACCAGCATCTCGGCGGGCTGTTCGACACGGTCGTGCACGGCGGGTCCAAGGCCGCGAACAGCCCGGCGGAAACGGTGAAGACGGCACCGACCCCGTTTGACCCCGTGGCGATGGTGAAGGCGCTGAGGCCCCATCAATGGGTCAAGAACGCCCTTGTCTTCGTGCCGCTCCTGACCTCCCACGCCTATGCGGATGTGGGCCAGATCTGGATGGCCGTGATCGCCTTCGTCGCGTTCGGCCTGTGCGCATCAAGCGTCTATGTCATCAACGACCTGCTGGACCTGCCCGACGACCGGCGCCACCCCCGCAAGCGGGCGCGCCCCTTCGCGTCGGGGTCCTTGCGGGCCCGGCACGGGCTGATGGCGCTGCCGGTCGTGCTGGGGCTGGCGACCCTGCTGTCGCTCTCCGTCTCGGTCTGGTTCTTCAGCACGCTGGCCGCCTATTTCCTGCTGACCCTGGCCTATTCGCTGGCCTTGAAGCGCATGGCCGTGGTCGACGTGCTGGTGCTCGCCGGGCTCTACACGATGCGTCTGATCGCGGGATCGGTGGCGATCAGCCTGTGGCCGTCCTTCTGGCTGCTCGCCTTCTCGATGTTCGTGTTCCTCAGCCTCGCCCTGCTGAAGCGCTACACGGAGATCCTTGGCATGCGGCAGGGCGGGCGCGGCATGGGCGGCGGGCGCGGCTACCGTCCGGAGGACAGCGAGATGCTGGCCTCATTGGGCGGCTCCGCCGGATATCTCTCCGTCCTGGTCATGGCGCTCTACATCAACAGCCCGACGGTGCAGCAGACCTATGCGCGGCCGGAGGCGCTGTGGCTGCTCTGCCCCGCCCTGCTCTACTGGATCAGCCGCGCCTGGATGATCTCCCATCGCGGGCTGATGAACGACGATCCCATCGTCTTCGCCATCAAGGACCGGGGAAGCCAGGTGGTGGCAGCGGGCATGGTGCTCGTCGTGCTGCTCGCCTCATGACGAAAACCGACGACCGCCTGCTCGGCTGGGGCCGCTACCCCCGCCTGCCGCAGCGCGCGACCGCCCTCACCTGGGCCGATGACGCGCTGCCGGCGGGGACGGACTGGCTTCCGCGCGGGCTGGGGCGCAGCTATGGCGACAGCTGCCTTGCCCCGGCGGGCGGTCTCCAGCTCCACATGACCGGGCTGGACCGGCTGATCGCCTTCGATCCGGCGACCGGCCTGCTCCGATGCGAGGCGGGGCTCAGCCTGTCGGACATCCTGGCCTTCGCCGTCCCCATGGGATGGTTCCTGCCGGTGACGCCGGGCACACGCTTCGTCACCGTCGGCGGGGCCATCGCCAACGATGTGCATGGCAAGAACCACCATGTGCAGGGCAGCTTTGGCGACTGCGTGCGGCGGTTCGCCCTGCGCCGTTCCGACGGCAGGGTCCTGACCTGCTCCCCGACGGAGAACGCGGACTGGTTCGCGGCGACCGTGGGCGGCCTGGGGTTGACGGGCGTCATCCTGTGGGCCGAGATCGCCCTGCGCCGGGTGGCGTCCCCGGTGATGGACCAGGAGACGGTCCGGTTCGGGTGCCTGGACGACTTCTTCGCCCTGGCTGCGGAATCCGAGGCGGACTTCGAATACACGGTTTCCTGGGTGGACTGCCTGGCACGCGGAAAATCCCTGGGACGGGGGCTGTTCATGCGGGCGAACCACGGCCCCGCCTTCGGAGCGGAGCGCAGGCGCCCGGCGCGCCGCCTGTCCGTGCCGGTGAGCCCGCCCGTCTCGCCGCTGAACCGGCTGACCCTGTCGCTGTTCAACTGGGCCTACTATCGTCGGCCGGTGCCGCGCCGCGCGGCCGTGCATTACCAGCCCTTCTTCTATCCGCTTGACGCGATCGGCGGCTGGAACCGGCTTTATGGCCGGGACGGCTTCGTCCAGTGGCAGTGCGTCACGCCGGCGGAGGCCGGGCCGGAGCCCGTCCGCGAGATGCTGGACCGCATCGCCCGCAGCGGCCAGGGTTCCTTCCTCGCCGTGCTGAAGACCTTCGGCAGTCGCAAGGCGCCCGGATTGCTCTCGTTCCCTCGGCCGGGCACGACCCTCGCCCTCGACTTCCCCATGAAGGGACGGGCGACGCTGGACCTGCTCACCGCCCTGGATGGGGTGGTGAGGGCGTGCGGCGGGGCGGTCTATCCGGCGAAGGACGCCCGCATGGGTGCTGCCGACTTCCAGGCCTTCTATCCGCAATGGCGCCAGCTGGAGGGGTTCCGGGACCCGGCGATCCGGTCCGCCTTCTGGCAACGGGTGACGGAAGCGTGAACGGTGAGGAGAGCACGAACATGCGCAAGGTTCTGATCGTCGGAGCGACCTCCGCCATCGCGCAGGCCACGGCGCGTGTCCTCGCCGCCCGAGGCGACCGGCTTTTCCTCGCCGCCAGGAACCCCGAGCGGCTGGAGGCGGTCCGGCAGGACATCGCGGTGCGCGGCGGCCACGCGGTCGGGGCGTTCGCGGTGGACATGACGGCGCTGGACCGGCATCAGGCCCTGATCGACGCGGCCGTGGAAAGCCTCGGCGGGCTCGACCTCGTCCTCATCGCCCACGGCACGCTTCCGGATCAGGCGGCCTGCCAGGGTTCGGTGGAGGCGACGCTGGAGGCGATCCAGGTCAACGCCGTCAGCGTGATCGCGCTGCTGACCCGTCTGGCCGGCCTTTTCGAGGCACAGCGCAAGGGCAGTCTGGTTGTGATCTCCTCCGTCGCCGGCGACCGGGGACGGCAGAGCAACTACGTCTACGGTGCCGCCAAGGGGATGGTCAGCATCTTCCTGCAGGGCCTGCGCAACCGGCTCGCCAAGGCGGGGGTGCAGGTGCTGGACGTGAAGCCCGGCTTCGTCGACACGCCGATGACGGCCGGGTTCGACAAAGGCGGGCCACTGTGGGCGAAGCCGGAACAGATCGCCAAGGGGATCGTCGCCGCGGTGGATCGCGGCCGGGACGTAGTCTACCTGCCATGGTTCTGGCGGCCGATCATGCTGATCATCCGCCACATCCCGGAAGGCGTGTTCAAGAAGCTCAAGCTATAGGGGCTTCTTCTCGAGCACGCAGACGGACTGTCCGAACGCCGCGCCTGCGACCGGCTTGCTGAGCATAGCGGCGATCTCCGGTGGTGCCGTCAGAACCGGCGCGTCGCCGTCGATCATGCAGACTTTCCGCATCCCGAGGAACCGGGCCCAGACGGGGATTTCCGATCGGCCGATGAATTGGTTCAGATGCCAGCCCGACACATTGTGGCGGACTTGGCGGAGGCCGATCTCGAAGACCTCGCGCCCGACGGTCGTTTCGATGTCGAGGAACGAGAAAACGATCCGGCCGCCGGGCTTCAGCACGCGCCGCGCGTCCGAAAGGTAGAGGAAGAACTCCTCGTGCCGGAGATGCGTGCCGACCGAGAAGAAGCTGACAAAGTCCGCGACACCGTCCGCTTCCGGAATGGACAGGCCGGTGACGTGCTGGAACCGGAAATCCGGACGACCGCAGGTCCGGCTGGCGTGGTCCAGCATCTCCTGGACGACATCGGTACCGAGATACCGGAGTCCGGCCATGCGGGCGGCCCTGCGTGTCAGCCGGCCGGAACCGCAGCCGACATCGATTAGGTAGTGCCCGTCCCGCAGGCCGAGTGTCGCCAGAAGGGTGAGCTCTATGTCGCCGAACGTGTCGTCGCCCCCGACAGCGGCGATCAGCGCCCGTTCGCGGGGCATCCCCAGGGCCACATACCTGTCGATGATGGCGTTGTAGTCCTCGTAGAACGAGCTGTATGTCCCGGTGCCCGACATCGTATCCCCGATGGCTTGGTCGAAAGCGCCGTCAAGCGGCCTTATGGGTTGTGGGGGCGCCGGTCGCCGCCGTGCCCGGCGCCTTCACCCGCCGCCAGGGCGGCGTGACACGCGGCGGGAAGGCCGGGGTCGGGTCCGTGTGCGACAATGACAGGTTCGGATTGAAATAGGGGTCGGCGGGCAGCAGGTCGCGCCAGCGCCGCTCCATGTACGCGATCTCCCTTTCGAAGGCGGGGCGGCGCTCGGGCGTGAAGTCGGAACCCCGGCTGATGGATTCCAGGTGGTACAGCTGGGCATGGGGCGTCCAGGTCACGAGATAGCCCCGTTCCCGGATGCGCAGACAGAAATCCACGTCGTTGAAGGCGACGGCCAGGTTCTGCTCATCAAGGCCACCGACCTCCTGGAACACGTCCCTTCGCACCAGCAGGCAGGCCGCCGTGACGGCGGACAGGTTCTGGGTCACGGCGGCGCGGCCGAAATAGCCGCCATGGCCGCGCGGCAGCATCCGGTGCACATGCCCCGCGATGCCGCCCATGCCCGCCACGATGCCGGCATGCTGGATGTGATCGTTGCCGTAATAGAGCATGCAGCCGACGGCCCCGACTTCCGGCCGCAGCGCGTGCCCGACCATCTCCCGCAGCCAGCCGGGCTCGAACGCCTCGATGTCGTTGTTGACGAGGCCCAGGATAGAGCCGGTGGCCACAGCGGCCGCCGCGTTGTTCAGGCGCGAATAGTTGAAGGGACCGGGCTGGCGGACGACGCGGATGCGGGGATCGGCCACGGCCTCGTCGAACCAGGCGAGCGTTTCCGGTTCGACGCTGTCGTTGTCGACGATCACGATTTCGATGTCCGGATAGTCGGTGACCTCAAGGATCGTGCGCACGCAGTTCCGCACCAGGGTCAGCCTGTCGCGGGTGGGGATGATCAGGCTGACACGGGGCGGGGTCGCCGGCAACGCGTAGCTGACGCGCCAGTAGGCGCCGTACGCCGCGTCCCCGACATCGGCCTTGACGCCACGCCGCTCCAGCGCGTCGGCGACGGCCTGCCGTCCCGCCTTCCAGGCATAGCTCTTCTCGGAGCCGGCCAGGGCGGTCGACCCGGGTATGCTGCGCCAGTGGTACAGGATGTGGGGGATGTGGCGGATGCGTGTCGGCTCCGTGAGCTCCGCACAGCGGAGCAGCAGGTCCAGGTCCTGGCTGCCCTCGTAGCCGAGCCTGAACCCACCGGCCTTCTCCACGAGGCTGCGGCGATAGACCCCCAGGTGGGACACCGCGTTCTGGGACAGGACCAGATCGGGGCTGAAGTCCGGCTTGAAATAGGGATCGTAGCGCCGGCCCGCCTCGTCGATCTTGTCCTCGTCGCTGAACAGGATGTCGGCATCGGGCTGCTCGTTCACCGCCGCCGCCACGTGATAGAGCGCGTGCTCCGGCAGCTCGTCGTCATGGTCGAGCAGGGCGATGAAATCCCCCGTCGCGAGCGCCAGCGCCGAGTTGGAGGAGGCGGAGATGTGGCCGTTCTTCTCCCGGAGCGCGAGCTTGATGCGGGGGTCGCGCGCCGCCATGCGCTTCAACAGCTCGCGCACCGCCGGGTTTGGCGAGGCGTCGTCCGCGATGCAGAGTTCCCAGTCCGGATAGAGCTGGCCCTGGACGGTCTCGATGGCACGCTCCAGCCAGCGTGGATCGGGATTGTAGACCGGCATCACCACGGAGATCTTCGGCCGGTGGGCGAAGTCCTCGATGTGGCGCCGGATCTCCGCGCGGTCAGTGTCGGACAGCGTGTCGTAGAGGCGGACCCAGTCGTCATAGGGGGTCGGCGACTGAACGCCTTGGGTCAGTCCCCGGCGGACGCCCTGCAGCCCGCCGTCGCGCAACAGGTCGGCCACCGCCTTCGCACGCGTCGCCCCCTGCTTCGGGTCGCGAACGGCGATGCCGAGCGCCCGCCACAGCCGCCAGAGGACGAAGCTCGCCGGTCCGACCTCCACGATCTCCACATCCGACAGGGTGAAGGGCCCCGGCTCCTCCCCTGGATCGAAACGCAGCCGCGCGGGCCGGTCCGGCAGGCGCAAGGGCATCGGGCCCAGATTTGCCGCCGCCGGCACCCGCACCGGCGTGCTGGAGTACCCGGCCCCCTCGTCCACATAGACCTGGGGGGCCAGCGGATAACCGCCCGCACCCCGCCCCTTGAAGCTGATAAGCACCCGCCCGCCCGGCAGGCGCCCGCGATCGGACGTCAGCGCGAACTGCGGATCGGGACCCGTGGCGACGAAACCGGTTTCCGCCGTCTCGATCTGATGGAGGATCGCCGGAGCCATGCGGTGGCGGGTCCAGCGAATGCTGAACAGGGACAGGCGGCGCTTAAGGCCGCGTGCCAGCTTGGCCACCGCGCGGACCGGCCGCGCGAAGCGCCAGGAGGTCGAGTTGTAGACGGCCCGCAGCCGCTCATGCGCATGGGCCGCGTCAGCCGAAACGGCGTCGAGCTGTACCTGAAGCGCGGAAAGCCTGCCCTCGAACTCAATGGCGTCTTGCTTGCGATGGTGAGCGATTGCGCGTGCATTGGCCTCGGCCGCCGCGATTTCGGACCGGAGCATCGCGGCGACGTTTTCCGCGTGCAAGCGGGTGGCGGCGAGTTCGGCTTCCAGTCGCTCCACCTCGGCGCGGCTAGTCGCCTCCACCGTCCGGGCGGCCGCCAGCTCCGCCTCCACGTTCGACGCATGGGTCCGCGTCGCCGCGAGCTCCGTCGACAGGGAGTCGAGATCGGCCCGCAGGGCGGCCTCGACATTGGCGGCATGTCTGCGGGTGGCTTCGACCTCCTCGGCGGCGGCGCTTCGCGCGGCGACATGCTCGCCGATCGTGCGCTCGAGGTTGGCGACATGCTGGAGGTTCAGCAACTCCCGCTTCTCGGCCTCGCGCAGGCTCTCGACCACCCGCGCGAGGTCGGCCCGCAGGCGCGTCGCCTCCGTCTGGTCGAGGTTCATCAGGTGGCCGACGCCGAAGCGACCCGCCTCCAGGTCTCGGCGCAGGAGCTCGTTGCGCAGCCGCGTCGCATATTCGGCGTGGAGGGAGGACTGGCCGACCGTGGAGCTGGCATAGGCGCCGGTCGCGTCCGTGGACGGTTTGGGCGTCCGGTGGTGCCAATGGGCCAGCACCTCGGGCACCACCCCAACATCGAACCGCTGGAGCAGGCGGAGATTGAACTCCCAGTCGCCCAGCACCGGGAGGTCCTCCCGGAAGGCGCCGACGGCCTGGAGTGCCGCGCGCCGGAACAGGAAGGAGATGGGGGGGAACAGGTTGCCGCTGGCGACGGCGGCCAGGGTCACCTCGGTGACATGGGTGTTGAACGGGGCGCGCGACACCTCCTTCACCCGGTTGCCCGCGATCGTCTCGACCACCCGGTCGCTGTGGCAGATGACGCCGCCGCAGGTGGCCGGGGCTGAATCCAGATAGGCCGCCGCGCGTTCCAGGAACGAAGGCTCCCAGCTATCGTCATCGTCGTGGATGACGAGGTAGTCGGTATCGAGGGCCTTCAGCGCGATGTTGGACGCCGCCTCCATGCCCCGCGAGGCGGAGTTGTGGATGACGGTCGCGCGTCCACCCAGGGCCTTGGCGCGCTTGGCCACCAGCGCGTCGACGGGCTCAGCGGCGCCGCCGTCGTTGATGATGACAAGGCGCCAGTCGGCGAAGCTCTGGCCAAGGATGCTTCGCAGCGCCCTGTCCAGCAGCAACGGCCTGTCCTTGGTCCGCGTGACGATCCCGACCGTGGATCCGGTATCCGGCTTCATTCCCCGTGCACTCGACTGCATGCCCCGCCCGAACAATGCACAGCGGGCGGCGGGATTCAATCACCGACATCCGGCTCCGGCATCCGGACCCGCATCGACGCGATCCATGGGCCCGACCCGACCCTGACCACCGCGGGCGCCCGGTTCTGTCGCTTGCATAAGCCGGAAGATTGGTGAATCGTCCGCCCGTCCGGCTCGCACCGTCCCGGACGGAGCAACTCTTCGGGTATCGCGATGGAAGCCCTCATCCTTTGCGGCGGTCTTGGAACACGCCTGCGGGAGGAAACCGAGTTCAAGCCCAAGCCCATGGTGGAGATCGGGGGACATCCCATCCTCTGGCACATCATGAAGCACTACCGGGTCTATGGGATCCGGGATTTCGTGCTGTGCCTGGGCTACAAGGGCGACGCCATCCGCGATTTCTTCCTGAACTACAAGACCCGGAACTCCGACATCGCGGTGGACCTTGCGACCGGGGCGGTGGAAAGCCTGGGCAGCAACGGCAGCCATGAGGATTGGCGCGTGCTGCTTGCCGAGACGGGGGCGGAGAGCCAGACCGGCCGCCGCATCCAGATCGCGCTGAAGTATCTGAAGGGCGACACCTTCCTCGCGACCTACGGCGACGGCGTGGCGAATGTCGACATCGAGCGGCTGATCGCCCACCACCGGGCCATGGGAAAGCTCGCCACCGTCACCGCCGTCCACCCGTCGTCGCGCTTCGGCGAACTTGGCATCACCGGCGACACGGTCCACTCGTTCGCGGAGAAGCCGCAGGTGGCCAGCGGCTGGATCAATGGCGGCTTCATGGTCTTCGAGAAACGCGCCTTCAGCGAGGTGCCGCTGAACGAGAACGTGCCGCTTGAAACCGGCATGCTGGAGGTGCTGGCCCGCCGCGGTCAGCTCGCGGTGTACCGGCACGAGGGCTTCTGGCAGTGCATGGATACCTTCCGTGAGATGCAGCTGCTGAACGATCTCTGGTCCTCGGGACAGGCGCCGTGGCGGACATGGTGAGCGGCGGTCCGGCGAGCGCCCCCGACGGACGCCTCGATCCGGCCGCTTGGCGCGGTCGGCGTGTCCTCGTCACCGGACATACGGGGTTCAAGGGCGGCTGGCTCTGCCGGGTGCTCGCCACCCATGGCGCCGATGTCACCGGCTTCGCGCTCGACCCGGCGACCGAGCCCAGCTTTTTCGACGTCGTCGGCGTCGGGCATGGCATCCGGGACATTCGCGGTGACATCCGTGACCTGGGCGCCCTGTCGGCCGCGATGCGCGAGGTCGAGCCGGAGGTCGTCTTCCATCTCGCGGCCCAGCCGATCGTCCGGCAGGCTTTCGCCGATCCGGTGGAGACCTTCTCCACCAACGTGATGGGCACCGTCCACATGCTGGAGGCGGTGCGGCGGGCGCCGTCGGTCAGGGCCGTCGTCAACGTCACCAGCGACAAGGTCTACGACAATGTCGAATGGGCCTGGCCCTATCGCGAGTCGGACCAGCTCGGCGGCAAGGAGCCCTATGGGGCCAGCAAGGCCTGCTGCGAGATCGTGACCCAGGCTTGGCGCGCCTCCTATGGACGAGCCGGCCTTGGGATCGCGACGGTGCGGGCCGGAAACATCATCGGCGGGGGCGACTGGTCGGTCGACAGGCTGGTGCCCGACGCGATGCGGGCCTTTTCCGCCGGCCGGCCGCTGATCCTGCGCAATCCGGCGGCCGTGCGGCCCTGGCAGCATGTGCTCGAGCCGGTGAAGG